>JBKOUV010000121.1:0-6970 GCA_046723555.1 Actinomycetota bacterium
ATCACGGGCCGCATGGTGGGTCGGCGCCGCGGCGGCCGCGGCCGTCGCCGCGCTCGCCATCGGCATCGTGGCGACCAGGGACGACGAGGGGCCGGTCGAGGCCTTCCCGATGGAGGGCACCGATCTCGCCCCCGACGCCGACGCCTCGGCCGTTGTCAAGGAGCTCGGCGCGGGCGTCGCCATCTCCCTCGACGTGCACGATCTCCCCGCGGCGCCGGAAGGCTTCTACTACCAAGGGTGGGTGCGCAACGACGAGGACGAGGCGGTCACCGTCGGCACCTTCCACATGCGCTCCGGCGACGCCACCGTCACGTTGTGGTCCGGCGTCGACGTGCACGAGTACTCGACCCTGACGATCACGCTCCAGAAGGAGGGCGGCGGTCCGGAGTCCTCGGGCAAGGTGTACCTGCGCGGCTCGATCGAGCCGTAGGTCCGGCCCCGAGACCGCGGTTACCGCGCGGTACCATCCGGGTTGATGAACCCGGTCTACTCCCCGGACGCCGAGGCGTACCGGGACAAGGTGCAAGCCTTCCTCGCCGAGAAGCTCCCCGCCGACTGGGGCGGCATCGGCCGGCTCGACGGAGACGCACTTGGCGACTTCGTGACGTGGTGGCGCGGCGTCCTGTACGAGGCCGGGTACCTCGCCCCCGGATGGCCGATCGAGTACGGCGGCGGCGGGCTCACCGCGCTCGAGCAGGTGATCATCGCCGAGGAGTTCGCCCGGGCGGGCGTGCCCACCGGCGGACCGAACGACGTCTTCGGCATCCAGATGCTCGGCAACACGCTGCTGCAGTGGGGGACCGAGGAGCAGAAGCAGCGCTATCTGCCCCGGATCCTGTCCGGCGAGGATCGCTGGTGTCAGGGCTACTCCGAACCCAATGCGGGCTCCGACCTCGGCAGCCTGGCGCTGCGGGCGGTGCTCGACGGCGACCAGTGGGTGCTCAACGGACAGAAGATCTGGACCTCGGCCGGCCACCTCGCCGATCACATCTTCACGCTCGCCCGCACCGACCCGGACGCGCCGAAGCACAAGGGGATCTCGTTCCTCCTCGTCGACATGCGCCAGCCCGGGATCGAGGTGCGTCCGATCCGGATGATCTCGGGGGCGAGCGAGTTCAACGAGGTCTTCTACACCGACGCCGTGTGCCCACGTGACGACGTCGTGGGCGGCGTCAACAACGGGTGGGCCGTGGCGATGACGCTGCTCGGGTACGAGCGGGGCGAAGCGGCGGCGACGATGCCGATCCGGTTCCAGGGCGAGCTCGACCGTTTGTTCCTGCTCGCCCGCGAGCGAGGAGTCGACGACGACCCGCTCATCCGGCAGCGGCTGGCGTGGTGCTACTCGAAGGTGCAGATCATGCGGTTCCTGGGGTTGCGCACGCTGACCCGCTTCCTGGCCGGCCATCACCCCGGCCCCGATGGGGCGATCAGCAAGCTCTACTGGAGCGAGTACCACCGGATCGTGACCGAGCTGGCCGTCGACATCCTCGGGGCGGAGGCGCTGGCGCCGTCCGGGCGGCCGCCGACGAGTGCGTTCCAGACCGACGACGCCGGGGCGCCCAACTCTTCGGCGTCGTGGGTCACCACGTTCATCAACGCCCGGGCGGGGACGATCTACGCCGGCTCGTCGCAGATCCAGCGCAACATCATCGGCGAGATGGTGCTCGGGTTGCCGAAGGAGCCGAAACCGGGTTGAGGTGGGGCGTGGCGGTGGTGCGGGCGGTGGCGGCTCACCCGACGCTGTGGCGGGTGGCGTTGCGCCAGTGGCGCCGCACCGTGCCGGCCAAGTGGTGGCGCCACCGGCCGTTCCTTCCCGTGCCGTCGCGGGCCTACCTCGAGTTCCGCTTGCTCACCCAATACGGGTCGAACAGCCACCCCCCGTCGCCTGCCGATGTGCTGAACTACCTGGCGTGGTGCCGCCACATGCCGTGAGACGGAGACCGTAGGGGCGGGGATGCGGAGCGCGCTCGTCCTCAACGCCAGCTACGAGCCGCTCAGCGTCGTGCCGGCGCGGCGGGCCGCCTGCCTCGTCCTTGCCGACAAGGCCGACATCATCGAGGAGGACGGGACCGAGCTGCACTCACCGTCGTTGGTGCTGCCGAGCCCGCTCGTGGTGCGCCTGCGGTACATGGTGAAGGTTCCGTACCGCCGGCGGACGGCGCTTTCCCGGCGGGCCGTGTTCGCCCGGGACGACTACCGGTGCCAGTACTGCGGGCGCAAGGCGGAGTCGATCGACCACGTGCTGCCCCGGTCCCGCGGCGGCGAGCACGTGTGGGAGAACGTCGCCGCCGCCTGCCGGCCGTGCAACCTCGCCAAGCGCGACCGCACACCGGACGAGGCCGGGATGCGGCTCGCCCGCCCGTGCCACGCTCCCCGGGCGTCGGCGTGGGTCGTGGTCAGCGTGGCACGCGTGCCCGAGGCCTGGAAGCCGTACCTGGCCTGGGCCTCCTGACGGTGCGGCTGGTCCGCGAGCGCGGATCGGCGGCGTCGTTCCATGCTCGTCCGTTCCCGGAGCCGCCGAGCCCGCAGATCTGGGTGTTCGAGGTCGAACGGCCGGCGATCGTGCTCGGATCGACCCAGGACGAAGCGGTGCTCGACCTCGCCGCCTGCGCCGCGGCCGGGATCGAGGTGGTTCGGCGCCGCAGCGGCGGCGGGGTAGTCCTGCTCGAACCGGGCCGGATCGTGTGGTTCGACGTCGTCGTGCCGGCGGAGCAGCTGCACGGGGTGGGCGTGGGCGACGACGTCCGGGCATCGATGAGCTGGCTCGGCGGGCACATCTCTGATGCGCTCACGGAGCTCGGGATCTCCGGGCTCGACGTGCACCGCGGGCCGATCGCGTGCTCGGCGTGGTGCCCGCTGGTGTGCTTCGCCGGCATCGGACCGGGCGAGGTGACCCGCGACGGCGCCAAGCTGGTCGGGATCAGCCAGCGGCGCACCCGGGCCGGGTCCCGCTTTCAATGCGCCCTCAATACCAAGTGGTCGCCAGCGGAGCTCGCCCGCCTGCTCGCCGAGCCGCGCCCCGGCGTCGGGGAGCTGCCCTCGGTCGCCGAGCTCGATCATCGGGTTGCCGCGCAGCTCCCCGACGCGCTGGTGAGCGCCGTCACGGCCTGACACTCACGAACATCTGGGCGGGAGTCGTCGCGAGGGGTGCGACGAATCCCGCCCAGTTCGCTGTTTGGGACGAATCCCGCCCAGATGGGGGAGCGGAGGCTGTTGTTGACACGGAGGGGGATAGAGGGGCAAAGTGGGGGCTGGTGGGGATCGGTCCCGGGTCCCCAGCGAGGCAGCCGGCCGGGACGGGAGTGAGAAAGGGTGCGGTGCTGGCGCGATGTTCGTCGGCGTCCACGAACGCCAGCTGGACGACAAGGGCCGTCTCGCCCTGCCGTCGGCGTTCCGTGCTCTTCTCGGCGACACCTGCTACCTCGCCGTCGGGGACGACCGCTGCGTCAACGTGTTCTCCCGCGACGAGTTCGAGCGCACGGCGACCGACGTGATGGAGCGGGTCCGCAACGGCGAGATGACGCTCGCCCGCCAGCGCGCGCTCGCCTATTCGGCGACGCTCGTCACCCTCGACAAGCAGGGCCGGGTCACCATCGACGACAAATTGCGCACCTACGCCCGTCTCGATCCGAGCACGAAGGTGATCGTGGCCGGGAACCTCGACCGGGCCGAGGTGTGGTGTGAGGAGCTCTACGACCGCATCGCCGCGTCCGGCCGCGGCGAGTTGGCGGGTGGTCAGGAGTGAGGCCGGCTGGTGCCCTGATGTCCGATCCCGAGACCACCACCACCGATCCGCCGTTCCAGCACCGCCCGGTGATGCTCCACGAGATCGTGACTGCGTTCGCCACCGTGCCCCCCGGATCACTGCTCGATGCCACCGTCGGTGGGGGCGGGCACGCCGAGGCGCTGCTCGCCAGCCGGCCCGACCTCTCGATCGTCGGGCTCGACCGCGATCCCGAGGCGATTGCCGCCGCGGCCGAACGCCTGGCCCCGTTCGCCGGACGCTTCACGCTCGTGCACGCGACGTTCGACGACCTCGTCCAGGTCCTCCACGACCTGCCGACTCCGGTCGACCGGCTCAGCGGGGCGTTGTTCGACCTCGGGGTCTCGTCGCCGCAGTTCGACCGGGGCCGGCGCGGCTTCTCGTACCGCCTCGACGGACCGCTCGACATGCGGATGGATCCGACCCAGCAGCTGTCGGCCGCCGAGGTCGTCAACGACTACGCGGTCGACGACCTCATCCGCGTGATCCGCCGCTACGGCGACGAGCGCTTCGCCCCCCGCATCGCGAGGGCGATCGTCGCCGCCCGCCCGATCGCCTCCACCGGCCAGCTCGCCGAGATCGTCAGAGCGGCGATCCCGGCGGCGACCCGACGGCGCGGCGGCCACCCGGCTCGGCGTACGTTCCAGGCGATCCGGGTCGAGGTCAACGCCGAGCTCGAGGTCCTGCCCGTCGCCCTGGACGCGGCCATCGACCTGACCGTGCCGGCGGGCCGGATCGCGGTGCTCTCCTACCAGTCCGGTGAGGACCGCATCGTCAAGGATCGGTTCCGCCGGGGGACCGGCGTTTGCGACTGCCCGCCGGATCTGCCCTGCGTCTGCGGGGCCCGCCACCGCCTGCGGCTCGTCAGGGGCATCTCCCGCCGGCCCGGCGAGGAGGAGCTGGCGACGAACCCACGCGCCACCGCGGCGCGGCTGCGGGTCGCCGAACGGATCGACGACGCGGCCCGTGACGGCGGGCCGGAGGAGCGCTGACGATGGCGCTTCCGGTCCGCCACATCGAAGCCCCTCGGCCGCGCTCCGGCTCGGCGGCAACGAGACGCGCCGACACCGGCGGTCGCGCCACCGCGACGTCGACCCGGCCGGATCTGCGCGTCGTCCCGCGCCGCCGCGCCGCTGCGAACGCCGCGCTGCTGCTGCTCGTCGTCATCGTCGCCCTGATGCTGGCGACGGTGGTGCTGCACACGCGCTTGACCGAGCGGCAGCTGAAGATCGACCGGCTCGAGCAGGACGTCACCGACGCGCGCGAACGGTTCGACGTCCTCCGCCGGCAGCGCGCCGAGCTGCGCTCGCCCACGCGACTGGCGATGGAGAGCGCCGAGCTCGGCATGGTGCCCGCCCCGAGCGGAGACTTCGTGACGGTCGACGGGCGCACCCTCGCCGAGGTCATCGCCGCCGCCGGCACGGTCGACGACATCACCCACGCGGTCGACCCGACCGACCCGCTCGACCAGTTCCGCCGAGTCAAGGCCGCGACCCAAGCCGCGCAGGGCGACGGATGAGCGAGCGAGTCTTCGAGCGAGCGAATCAGCATTACCGCGCCGAAGGCGCACTCGTGGACCAGGTACGGACATCGGATGATCCGTTCGACGGTGGGTTGGTGCACGAGTGAGCTACGAGCGTCGCCGGCAGCACCACCACGTCTCCCGCACCACCCGTTCCCGCCAGACCGCGCCGTCCCGCCGAGCTGCCCCGGCGAATCGGCGCCGCGGTGGGCCGCCGGACCGCCCCGGAACGGTCCCGGCGGCTCACCGCGAGGTCGCGGGGCGAGCGGAGCGAGCCCGCGGCCGCCGCCCGAGACCGGCGCCGGCCCGACGACCGCCGAAGAAGCGGGTCGTCCGAGCACCCGATCCGCGGAAGCGGGCCCGGCGAACGACGAGCGCGGGCACGCCCCGCTGGTTGACCCGGTTCTCGGCCGGTCAGCCCCGACGCCGGCTGATCAGCACGCTCGTGGCGATGCTGCTCGTCCTCGCCGCCGTGCTCGTACGCGTCGGGCTGCTGCAGACCACGGCCGAGGGCGACGGGCTGCGCAGCGCAGCGTCGCAACAGTGGACCCGCGACCGCGTCCTGCCGGCCCAGCGGGGGACGATCTTCGATCGGAACGGCGACGAGCTGGCCCTGTCGGTGCCGGCGAGCACGGTGGCGGTCGACCCGCAACAGGTCAATGACCCGGCGGGCACCGCCGACATCTTCGCCCAGATCCTCGGACTCTCTCCCGCCCAGCGCAACGAGCTGGAGGCGGAGATGGCGGCCAAGGATCGGGGGTTCGTGTACGTCGCCCGCCAGATCGACGACGCCCCGGCGAACCAGTTGGCGGCGCTGAACCTCGCCGGCGTGACGATCTACCGCGAGGACCGTCGGACCCTGCCCGGCGGCGACACCGCGCGCAGCGTGATCGGGCAGACCGACATCGACGGCAAGGGGACCGCCGGCATCGAGCTGCAGTGGGATGGGACGCTGCGGGGGACTCCGGGGGCGATGACCGTCGAGGTGGCCCCCGGTGATCGTTCGATCCCCGGTTCCGAGCGCGTCACCAAGCAGCCGGTCGCCGGAACCGACCTGATCCTGACGATCGACCGGTCGGTGCAGTACGCGGTGGAGCAAGCGCTGCTCAAGCGGGTGGCCGAGCTCAGAGCCCACGGCGCCCAGGCGATCGTGATGGACACCGACAGCGGCGAGGTCATCGCGATGGCGTCCGTGCGGATCAACGACGACGGGGTGTACGAGATCACATCGGGCAACTTCTCCGCCGTCGACGCCTACGAGCCAGGTTCGGTCGGGAAGGTGATCACCGTCGCCGGGGCGCTCAACGAGCGGACCGTGACGCCTCGGTCTCAATTTCTCGTCCCGTGGCAGAAGCAGTACACCCTCCGCGGTGACATGCTCCACGACTCCCACGAGCACCCCGACGAGACGATGGACGTCGAGCAGATCCTCGTCGAGTCCTCGAACATCGGGACGATCTCGATCTCCGAGACGATGGGTTTCGAACGGCAATACCACTACATGCGGGCGTTCGGGCTGGGACAGAAGACGGCGCTGCTCTTCCCCGGCGAGAACTCGGGGATCCTCAAGCCGTGGCAGACGTGGGAGGGAACGGAGAAGTACACGGTGGCCTACGGCCAGGGCGTGGCGAGCAGCCCGATCCAACTCGTCACGGCCGTCAACACGATCGCCAACGACGGCGTCT
>JBKOUV010000053.1:0-10848 GCA_046723555.1 Actinomycetota bacterium
GACACTGCGCACCGTTCGGGGACACGGCGCGACAACTGAACCGATGGGCGGCCAGCGCGGTTGCGGTTTTACTGCAAGAGATCGCCGCCGCCGCGCCTTCAAGGTCTACGCGACCCGAGCGGATGTAGTCACGGGTCCGAGCGCCGGAATTATGGCGACGCGTTATCGCTCACGTAGCCCGGTCGGCTCCGCCGGTTACTGCGCATTGGCGAGCGAGAAGCGCGGCGCGATTACCGGGCGGGGTCGCGCGCGTCATCGAGCCGGATGGTTCAAGCCCGCACGAGGATGAGTACGGCGCGGCGGTTGGCGGGCGGGGTCGCGCACGTCATCGAGCCGGATGGTTCAAGCCCGCACGAGGATGAGTACGGCGCGGCGGTTGGCGTCTGGTCGGGTGCGAGGTGCAGCTTCAGGAGCACCAGCGCGCAGACTGCTTCGACGGTACTTTCGCTGATCCCGAGCTGGTGGGCGATGCCGGCGTTGGATCGCCCTCGGCCGTCAGCCCGAGCACCGCGTGTTCGGGCCCGGTGTCGTCGGCGGGCGAGTGGTCGGGGACGATCACGGCGGCGAGCTGCCGGGTAGTCGGGAACGAAAGCCACTATGTGGGGCTTCTCACTCCCCAAACGCAGCCTCCGGGTCCTTGAGCTCGAAGCCCAGTGCCCGTGCGGCACCGGCCGTGTCGCCGTTGCGAGCGGCCTCGGCCGACGCGCGGCTGCGGGCGGTGAGCGAGGGCATCTCGTCCCAGGTCACGCGCACGACCTTGCGTTGCGCGACGTCGACGTCGAGTGGGATGCGGTCCCCGACGAGCGGTGTGCGATCCCACGGCACGCGTGCGACGAGGTTCATCCGCACGGGACCGGTGCCGGGCAGGTCCACGAGCAGCTCGAGTGACTGCTCGACGTTGCGGCGCCCGGTCTCGCGGTAGCCGCGGGCTGTCGCCGCGATCGCGAGGAGTTCGGCGGTGGTCCGGACAGCGTCCGACCGGCGGAACAGTCTCATGTCCCTCCGTTCGTCGTTTGGTCGATCGCCTGCGAGGCCGGGCTCGTGTCATTCGACCGGCTTCGCCGGCCGACCGACGGTCATCGCGTGGCGACGGGTATCGGCGGTGATCGTGGGGGTCGATCGGCCACGGCGGCTCGCCGAGTTACCGTCCACCGGCGCGGGGCGGATTCCCCTTGGTTCGGTACCTACGGATACATGTACACGGTCTTTACGCACCATGTGGAGAAGCCCGCCGCGTTCTTGGCCGCGACCTGCACGTTGTAGCCGTGCCCGAGCGTGAGCGGCTGGGTGGCGGTATGTGGGAGGTTGGCGAAGATGTCGTAGGAATACAACTTGACGCCACTCTCCCAAACCTCGAACCGGTACGACTGCACCGGCGCACCACCGTCGTCCTGCGGGGGCGACCAGTTCATTCGCAGGATGGTCGACCCGGCTCCACCGTCCTGGAAGGCGCTGCAGGCGGGTGCCGACGGCCAGCTGAACGGAACAATGCTGACGACACTGCTGAAGGCCCCCCATCCGGCGGCGTTGTGGGCCCGGACACGGAAGTAGTACGTCGTGCCGTTCGTCAGACCAATGGCGGAATAGTTGGTGTTACCACAATTGCAGCCGGTCTGCCCGATTCCCGTCCACGGTCCGGTGGAGCTGGTCGCCCGAGAGACGGCGTAGTTGTCGACTGGGCGACCGCCGGTATTCGACGGCATGTTCCACTTCAGCTGCACCACTCCACCTCCCTTGTTGGCGGCGGTCAGGGAGAGCGGCGCCGACGGCACGGTGAACGGCGTGACCCAGACGTCGCTGGCGGGGCTGATGCCGGCGGCGTTGTGCGCGTCGATGCGGAAGAGATGGTTGATGCCGTTGGTCAGCCCATTGGCGGTGTAGGTGAGCTTGGTTGTTGTCGGGGCGGCGATCACCGACCCGTTGGCAAAGATGGTGATGCGGTAGTAGTCGATCGGAGCCCCGCCGTTGCTCACCGGCGCCTTCCAGGTCAACGTGACGGTGCCATTGCCCGGCGTCGCCGTCACCGACTGCAGCGCACCGGGCGTGGTGCGCGGCACGGCGCCGATGACGGTGCTGGCGGGGCCCCAACCGAGGCTGTTGTGGGCGAGGATCCGAAAGTAGTACTTGGTGCCGTTGGTCAACCCCGCGACGGTGTACCCGAAAGTGTTCGGGGAGGCGATCGTCGTCCACCCTGAGGTCCCGGTCGTCGACTGTTGCACCGCGTAGTAGCCGATCGCCGCCCCACCCGAGCTCGACGGCTGCAGCCAGTGCAGCTCGACGCTGGCGTTGAGCGCGATCACCGACGGCGACAGCGGCGCGGTCGGCGCCCCGGCGGTGGCGCCGACGGGGGTGCTCCACGGGCTGAAGCCGGCGACGTTGTGGGCGCGGATGCGGAAGAAGTACGTGGTGCCGTTGGTCCCGGACACGGCCATCGACGTGCCCTTTGGGGAACCGATAGTTGCCCACTGCGAGGTGCCCTCCGTGAGGCGTTCCACCTGGTAGTAGCCGACCGTCGCTCCACCTGTGCTCAACGGCTGCTGCCACGACACGGTGACGCTGCCGGTGCCCGGCGTCGCCTTCGGCGAGCGCGGCACCGACGGGACCGTCCGTGGCACGGCGCTGACCCGAGTGCTGAACGCGCCGTACCCGGCGGCGTTGTGGGCCCGGATTCTGAATGAGTACTTGGCACCGTTCGTCAAGGCGGTGGCGGTGTAGCTCCTTGTCGTCGGGTGGGCGATGGTCTTCCACGATCCGCCAGCGACCGCCCGCTGCACCCGGTACTTGTCGATGATTGCTCCGCCGTTGCTCGACGGCCGCAGCCAGGTCAGTTTGACCGTCTTGTTGCCCGGTGTCGCCACCGGTGACCGGGGCGCGCTGGGGACGGTTCGCGGCACGGCGCTGACGGCGATGCTGTACGGCCCGTAGCCGGTCTCGTTGTGGGCGGCGACGCGGAAGGAGTAGCGCACCCCGTTGGTCAACCCTGTGGCGATGTGGCTGCGGGTGCTCGGGTGGGCGATCGTCTTCCACGGTCCACCAGCCCTGGCCCGCTGGACCACGTACTTGTCGATCGTCGCCCCACCGTTGCTCGCCGGCCTGCGCCAGGTGAGTTTGACGGAGGTGTTGCCGGCCTTGGCGGCCACCGATCGGGGCGCGGTGGGTTTGGTCACCGCGGCGAGGGCCGTGCCGTCGGGGGTTGGTGCCTGGGTGGCGGCGGTGGCCGCCGACACCGACAGGGGGATCGCCGCGACGGCGTTGCCGGCGTGGGCGGTGCCGCCGACGCCGCCGACAACGCTGGCGGCGGCGACGACGGCAAGTGCGCCGCGGCGCAGGTGGTTGGTGAGGTTCATGGCTGGGCCTTTCGGGGTTGGTGTCCCGTCACTCGCCGAGGATGACGATCGGAGCCGTGGTCGTCGTGAGTACCGATTGCCCAATGTGTGGCTGCTTTCGGGTGAGTAGCCGCAGCGGCGCAGCCCGTGGAGCTGGGCTTGAGCGTGCAGGCCGCGGGCGAGCGTGCCCTCGCCCGCCTCGGACTCGAGCTCGAAATGCTCGAAGCCGTCGGCGATCGGCCCGGTGAGATGCCCGCGGACAACGATCCGATAGCGGCGCGGCCCGGTCCGCTCGTGCATGCGGGCAAGGGTCTCCCGGGCCTGGGTGAGCGGTCATCACCCAGCGGGCGCGTTCACCCAGGATGAATCCGACGCCTCCGCCCCGACCGCAGAACGAACCCAACCCTGTCGGCGTGGCCGGGCGCCGCTGCCCGCACGTGACCGTGTCCGAGGTGATCGGGATACCGGGTGAGGTCTGCGTCCCGGCGAGGAGGTGTGGGCAACGGTGAAAGCGAACGAGGTACGACCGGCCCGGCCGGAGAGCCCCGCTGCTGCGACGAGCGCAAGCGTGAACAAAGTGCCCATCGGTGTCATCTCGAGTTGCTTTCATCCGTTGGTTGACTTCGATTGAGGGTCGGCGAGCGGCGGGAGCGCCGGCAGGGAGCGGGCCGCACAGGTGCTGGCGCTCCGACACCGACCGAATCACAGTCATCCGACACCCGCCGGTCAACAAGGTGGCCGGGAGTCCGAAGGCTCCCGCCGATCGCTGCCCTTCGCTGCCGTCTACGGCGCGGTCTCCGCCCACGCGCCTTGGCTCCCGACGCTTCCGCTCGACTTGGCCGACACCAACACGCCGGCTGCGAACCGATCCGCATCGGAGGAATTGGTTGACGGCTTGAAGACGCGCTGGTTCTGCACGTTGAGGCCGAGACCCTCATAGACGCACAGGTGTCCGCGCCGCCTTTGGATTTGCCGCGCTCCCGGGGCAGTCCGCCGTCGCGGCTCCCCCTTGCGGAATGAAGCTCGACGCGGGCGCGGCGGGCGGTGAGGCGCCGAACGAGAACGCCACCCGGCCCGGTTCATTGACCGCTTCTGCCAAATATTGGACGGCGTACGTCCCCTTGATCGTGCTCCCGCCGGGGAGGACACCGCCGGGGACCAGGTTGGCCGAGTCGAGCCCGTCGAGCGTGTCCGCGTTCGGCACCTTGGCGAGCGACGATTCGTTGATGTCGGCGCCGGTGAGCGAGTCGTTCTTGACGTCGGCCCCGGTGAGCGCGCCGTTCTGGATTTCGGCGCCGGTGAGCGTCCCGTTGTGGACGTCGCGGCTTCTGATCGTCTCGTCACCGATGTCGACGCTGCGGATCGTGTTGTCCTTGATATTGGCGCTCATGACCAGCGCTGCGAGCGCGACGATCATCGCCGGGACGGCAGCCTCCTGCACCGCGAGATGAGGTTGCCGATCCGTGTCACGTTCATCGTTCTTGTTCCTTTCGGGGTGGTCCCCGGTCACTCGACGGGTTTGACACTGATGAAGGGGATGCCAAGGTCGCGCAATCGGTCGAGCAGCCCGTGGAGCTGCACCTGGTCTTGCAGGCTGCCGGTGAGCGAGCTCTGCCCCGCCTTGAAGGCGAGTTCGAACTCGCCGAAGCCGGCGGCGAGAGGTTCACCCAGACGCCCGCGGACGACGATCCGGTAGGGGCGCGGCCCGGTTTGCTCGTGCATGTGGGCGAGGGTCTCCCGGGCCTGGGTGAACGGTCATCACCCAGCGGGCGCGTTCACCCAGGGTGATCCCCTGGCGTCGGATCCTGAGGGATTTCACGATTCGCAACGAGCTCGACCTGGTCAACTTCGTGAGCCAAGCGGCGTGGCCTCACCTCGTCGCCGCTGAGGGTGTCATCGTGAACATCGCATCGGTGCAGGGGTTTGTCGGAGTCGCGATGAACGGAGGGCTCACCCAGGCCGCCACGAAGGCGGGTGGTGATCGCGATGACGCGGCAGATGGCGGTCGAGGGTGCACCGCAGCGGACGATCACCGCCTGGTTCGTCACGCCGGCCAGGCAGGGGCCAACGCGTTCCGACCGGCGCACCCGCCGAGTGTCAACGGGGCATTCCATGGGGCGCCCCGGGATTGGGCGCCACGCGACGGCTCTGGGTGGATACGAGGGTGCGGCCGAGAAGGGAGTCCGCGGCGTTGGTGCCGCGTCGATTACTCACCCGAAAGCAGCGACACATTGAGCAATCGCCACTCATCACGACCAGACCTCTGATCGTCATCCTCGTTGCAGCGGGAACCGACCGGGTTCCCTCCGACGACAAGAGCACACCATGAACCTGGCCAACCATCTCCGGCGCAGCGTCCTCGCTGCCGCCGTCGCCACCACCATCGCCGTCGGCGTCGCCGGCACGACCCGAGCCGACACCGCTTTGACGGTGTCGGCTGCGCCGGTCACACAGGCGGCGCACGCCCCGCCGCCCAATGGCACGACCCTCGCCGCGGCGGCCGCACCGACGGCGCCGCGATCAGTGACCGCGACGTCCGGCAACCAGATCGTCAAACTCGCCTGGCGGGTCCCGTCGAGCAACGGCGGGGGGGCGATCAACAAGTACCGCGTCCAACGGGCTCGAGCCGGCGGATCGTGGAAGACGATTGCCCACCGGACCACCCGCAGCTACACCGCCACCGGGTTGACCAACGGGGTGCGCTACTACTTTCGCATCGCCGCCCACAACCGTGCCGGTTGGGGGTCCTTCAGCGCCGCCGTCAAGGCCGTGCCCCGCACCGTGCCCAGCGCGCCCCGGACACCGGTGGCCACACCAGGCAACGCCAGCGTCAAACTCACCTGGCAGCCGCCGTCGAGCAACGGCAGCGCGGCGATCAACCACTACCGTGTCCAACGGGCCAGAACCGGCGGACCGTGGAAGACGATCGCCTACCCCACCACCCGTAGCTACACCGCCGGTGGGTTGACCAACGGGGTGCGCTACTACTTCCGCATCGCCGCCCACAACACGGTCGGCTACGGCCCGGCGAGCACGGTCGTCAGCGCCGTGCCTCGCACCAAGCCGTCAGCGCCACGATCACCGGCAGCGGTCCCGGGCTACGGGACGGTCACGCTGACCTGGTCGGCGCCGTCGAGCACCGGTGGGGCGAAGATCGACAAGTACACCGTGCAATGGGCGCCGAGCGCGGCCGGACCGTGGGTCCATGTTGACGACACGATCGCCAAGACCTACACCGCCACTGGCATCGACAACAGCGTCGCGAACAACTTCCGCATCCGTGCCCACAACGCCGCCGGCTGGAGTGCGCCCAGCACTGTGGTGGACACCCCAGTCCCAGTCTTCGCACCGGGCCCGCCGAGCGCACCGCTCGCATGCAGCGCTTCACAGGTGGGCATCTTCGGATCGCACTCGATGGCGATTGCCTGGCAGCCTCCGTTCACCGACGGCGGATCAGCGATCACCGGCTACATCGTCGATCTCAACGGCCCGCTGTCGCTCGGCCTGTGGCTTCCACCAAGTCCCCTCCACTACCAGCGGGACAACCTGCCATCCGGCTACTACATGGTGCGGGTCGCCGCCGTCAACGCCGTCGGCAAGAGTCCGTGGTGCACCGATGATGCCGCGATCAACTGACCCCGCACCTGAGGAGTCGAGACACTCGACGCCATCGGCACCTTCATGATGACTGCGAGCACCGGTGCTCGAGCCTGCGGAGCAGGCACGAGTGGGATGCCGCGCGGGTTGCGGTGCTCCACGAGTCGGCCGAGCTGTCGGTGGCGGTAGTTGCCGCTTGCACGCCGGGGCGACGATGGTGTCGGTCGGCGGCTAGTCCCACTCGCCTATACGACGAGCCATCGCACCTGGTCGGCAGCGCCGTCGTTGACCACTGTCGGTTGTCGTGACGAGGTGCCCTGGCTGCCTGATCGAGACGGAGAATCCGGTCACAGGGCTGGTCCGGACAGGGTTCGACGTCGAGGCGGCGAGCACGTCAATCGCCCACGGCGCTCCTTCGGCGACGCACGCCTGGCGGTCGGAGTGTCGCGGAAATCGGTCTGGCAGTGGAATCGATCTTCTGCCCGCCGCCGTACCGACAGTGCTTGGCCTTCGCAGGATTCCCGCCCTCGGACGCCCATCGCTTCGTCCTCGTCAGCGTTCGTTTGAACGACAAGCGCCGCGCCGGTCTGGGTGGTCGGTCACCACCCAAGCACGTTCCACCCGCGGTGGGCCGCGGCTAGAGGGGACCGAGCTCGCGGCCGCGGGCGACCGCCTCGGCGCGGGTGGAGACGCCGAGCTTGCGGAAGATCGAGCGGGTGTGCGCTTTGACCGTGTTGAACGAGACGTACAGCTGCGCCCCGATCTCCCGTCGCGAAAGGTCGCTGGCGAGCAGGCGCAACACGGCCCGTTCCCGCTCGCTCAGTTCGGGGGCGACCGGCACACACCCGGCGGCCGGAGGCGGAGCGGTCAGCTGGAGCGCCCGTTCCGTCGTCGTCAGCAACTCGGTGAGCACGCCTGGGTCGGGGCAGGTGGCGAGCGCCGCACGAGCGGCGCGTGGACACGGTCACCGCGCCGCTCGAACAGCTTCCCACGGGCGAGCAGCGGCAATGTTGCAAAGGGCGACTCGCCTCTCGCGAGCTCGTCCACGGGCCGCTCCGCCTCGCCGGCCAACTGCTCCGCGGCATCCAGCTCGCAACCGTCGACGTGGGCGAGCGCCAGCACGCTCAGCGCGAGGACCCCGAGGCCTCGATGCACGACTATCGGCGACGGCGCGCAGCGCTTCGCCCAGCGCCACGGAAGCTCGCCCCCGTCGCAGAGGCACAGCCGAGGTTGACGATCGCCCTGCTGGTTCGCCCATTGGCTCAACCGACAGCGACTGCCCGGCGGCTTGATCGCACCGGCGACGTCGCCTCTCAAGCTCGCAAGGGCCGCCTCCGAGAAGTTGACGTTCGCCTCGACCGAGGTTCAAGACGTCTCCCTCGACCCTCACATCGTACCCCGGCTGGTCCGCAGGGGTCGACAGCGGCGGCGGCAAACCAGGCCCGGTGGTCCACCCAGGGTGAACGGAACCGCGGAGTGGCCCGCCCGGATCGGCTGCGAGCATCCCTAGAGACCTCACAGGCCGCGGAACGAACGAAGAGCGTGCGTCGTCCTCTCCCTTCGTGCCGGGTGCCACTCGTCTCCTCGTGGCAGGCTTCGGGCCGTGGTCTACTACGAGCGCTCGACGCGAAGCACGACTCTCGACGGGTTGCCCGAGTCGATCCGTGCCGCCGTGCGCGCGCGGGCCGACGCTTCGCAGATCACCGTCGCCACGGACGCGCCGGCCTTTCTAACCCGCAGCCGCCAGCTTCAGAAGCCCAGCCTCTTCGAACGGCTGACGGGCACCGCCGACAAGGACGGAGTACCTGACGGCAATAGTGCTCGGCGCCAAGGATGTGCTCGTCGCGACCTACGGGGAGCGGCGCGGGACGGTGGTGCTCGCCGCTCGCCTCGAGGACGTCGAGGTCGGATCGACCGCCGACCGCCTCGCCGCCGACATCGGCGAGGACGGCGTGACCGTGACGGGGTTCCCAACGACAGTGGCAGGCACGACCGGCCGCGGTTCGTTCTTCGTCGGCCTCGGCCTTCCAGACGGCCCCGAAGCGCGCGCCTCGCTTGAGGACGCCGTGCGTCGCGCGAAGGCCTGAACGGGACCGTCCGCCCTCATCGCAGTCGCGCCCTGATCGATGGTCCCGGTTTCCGTGGCGAACGCGGTGATCGGCGTGTGCGGTGGCGAACCACTCAAGCTGTTGTCGCTCAAGGTCGCGATCCCGTTCTCGTCCTGGATCGCGATCGGTGCCTGGCGCCGAGCCACGCGCAGAACCGGCTAGGCAGAACCGCCGTCCCCGTGCGTCCACAGGCTCCAGTGCGCCGCCGCGCCGCTCCATATCGCCCGCCCGCAACGTTAAACTTTCGCGAACTGCACCCATCCTGTAACGGCCCGTCTGCGCTGCTTGATAATCACGCCGCGCCCCGTTGCCAGCGTTGGTGATGTGGCGTTGGTCGCTTCGGCTGCGCACGCGAGCTGGCGCTGGCAGACTGCCCTACTACGGGCGGGCGATCAACTGCTTGAGGAGTGAGTTTGATGGCCGAGCGTCCGATCCCCGACGAGGGCATCGTGTTGACCCATTTCGTCGTTGCTGAGGACGTCGAGCGCTCACGCGTGTTCTATTCGGAGGTGTTGGGCGGAGAGACGGTGATGGACGGCGAACCGTCGATCGTGCAGCTCGCCAACTCGTGGATCATCATCAACGTGGGAGGCGGGCCCACCGTCGACAAGCCAGAGGTGATCCTGGAGACGCCGCAGGACCCGACCCGCGCCAGCAGCTTCCTCAACATCCGCGTCGCTGACATCCAGGCGATCTACGACCTGTGGCGCTCGCGTGGCGCCGTGTTCATCACCCCACCCCAGGACCTTGGCGCCGAGATCCGCTGCTACCTGCGTGACCCCGACGGGCACCTCATCGAGGTCGGACAGACCACCGGTCCCGAAGACCATTGAGCCGATCGGCTTGCACCTCGGCCGTGACCGACCGTGGCGAGGTGCTCGGCGGCGGCGTGGCCGTGGCCGGCGGTGTCGGTCAGTGACCGGGCGCCGTGCGGAGCCGCAGACACTGATCGACGCCGAACAGCCGAAGTGTGCGCTGTTCTGAGGACGGCAGCTTCCGCACGACCTCGGCGGTCGCCACGACCTCGAGTTGATGAACCGGCACCGTGTGGCCCTCGTGGACGAGCGTCGCCGACCCGTGCGCCAGCACGTTGCGAACCCAGTCCGCGTCCGGCCCGTACGGCAAGGCGATCACAAAGGCATCACCGTCGGCGAAGGGACCCACCGGCGTGTCGTACCGGCGGCCCGACACCCGGGCGCGGTGGCGGATCACCGAGACCGAGGCGCCGGGCGACCCCGCGGTGCGCAGGACGCGAGGGTTGGTCACGGCACGGTTGAACCGTCGAACTCGGTCAACCACTGCAGGAGACTTCGTTCGCATCCCAACCAAGAACACCATGGCAACGATGGCAAGCGCCACCACCACGCCGGCGACGAGCCGGACCAGCCACCTTCCCACGACCACCTCCTCACGCTCCGAAATTGGAACGGTAGGCCACGTCGATAGCGGACACGTCGTCCGCACCGGCTTCCGGCGGACTTGGGGTCCCGCGCGGCCTTGTCGACGAGCGTCGTTACGTGCGCGGGCTTCGGGCTCGTCGCCCCCCGGGTGCGGTTCGTGCACGACGAGACCCTGAGCCGGCACCCGGCTGCGGCGCGTCGACGCCGGATCCGTCGTTACGGCGCACGAAGTCCAGGCAGATTGACCCGAAGCGCTTGCTGCCGCGAGCGCGGCATACCGGCACATCAGGGATATTCAGTCACGTGATGGAAAGCGCCTTCGGCAACCACTGCCGGTTCAGCCGTCCCCCCCGCACAAACAACGTGCCCTAAATGCCTGGAGTGCATCAGCGGGCGCAGCAATAGACAGGCGAAGGA
>JBKOUV010000105.1:0-6491 GCA_046723555.1 Actinomycetota bacterium
GCCTCGTACCAGAGGTTCAACCCTTCGAGGTCGCTCAACGGGTAGTTGTTGCGCAGCGTCGGCACGGCGCCGCGAAGGACCACCGCGACCAGCCGGTTGAGCGCCTGCAGTCCGACGAGCGGGAACAGCCCGACGACGAACGCCACGACGGCCTCCTCGTGGCCGCGTGAACCGTCGGCGAACCCCGGCAGCTGGTGCATCACCAGCACGATGATCAACACGACGACCACGCGGACGACGGCGCTGGCGTAGGCACTCGGCTTCAGATCGCTCTGGAAGAACCGCCGCACGAGCATCTGGATGTCGAACAGGTACGCACCCAGGAACCCGAACGCGAGCACGTCGACGGTGGTCGCCGGTGCCGCCGTGAGGCCATCGTTCCAGAGGAGCGCGGTCCATCCGATGGCGAACACGACGGTGGCGAGCACGATGGGAAACAGCGTCTCGGTCCGCACCCCCGAGTCCTGCCCCGCGGTCGAAACCGACCGTCCGTAGTAGGCGTCGAACTTCTGCCGGTAGATGTTGCGGTGCCGGCACAGGGCCGCGCCACCGCCGTCGTACCACGGGCGGAAGTACTCGGAGTTCACTGGTGGCTGGGGCAGGTACTGCGGCTGATCCAGGCCGAGCCGGTGCAGGTTGAGCACGAACTCGTCCCACACCGCGCCGGCGCGTTGCCCGATGAACCGGATGTACAACCACCCGGGCAGAAACGAGAGGATGCCGATCACGGCCAAGTCGGCGATACCGAGCGCTCCGAGCTGACGATCGCCCACCCACACCGCGACGAGCACGACGACGGCGATCGCCGCGGTCAGGAGTGAACCCGCGGCGACGCGTCCGACCACCTGGGTGACAGCGCGCGGCTGACGGCTCGAGCAGCCGTCCGCCGGACCCGGATCGACGCCGGATGGAGCGAGCAGCGGCCACAGGGTGTCGACCAGATCCGGGCAGCCGCGCAGGGCGAGCTCGAGCTTCCGCTCGACCGCCAGGACCGCTTGACGTCGGGCCACGTCATCGCGCGCGTCGCGTAACGCCTCGACCCGTCGACGGAGATCCCGGCGGCGGGCGACGATCGCGGCCAGCTCGCGGGTCACCATCGCGTCGGCGACGCGATTCTCGAGTCCGAGCACGCCGTCGAGCCCGGTGCCGCCCGCCACGACCTGAACGGTGAACGGAGCGAGGAGCTGAGCGAGCTGACGGCGGGCCGGGGACGCGATCCGGTGCATGGGGCGGCATCGTGCGGGATGTCCGTCCGTCGGACACCGCCAGCTGGCCCACCGGTACGTGGTCATTTGGCCGAGAACGGACAGCCCGAGCGGTACCTTGGCCCGGTGTCCGACGGCTCCCTCGCGGCGTTCGTGTCCGCCATGCCGAAGGAGTTCCACGATCTCGGCGTGGTGCGCCGCCACAACCGGGGGTCGTACCTCATCCTCGAGGGCGACCGCAGCGACCACGTGCTCGTCCTGAGATCCGGCCGCCTGAAGATCATCCGCACCACCGCGGACGGTCGGGAGACGCTCGTCGCGGTCCGCAACCCCGGTGAGCTCGTCGGGGAGCTGAACGTTCTGGCCGGCTCCGACGGGCTGCGCGCCGCCTCGGTGGTCGCCCTCGACGACGTCGTCGTGCAGGCGATCCCGGCCGCCGAGTTCCTGGACTTCGTCGAGCACCACGCCGCGGTGAGCTTCGCCCTGCTCCGTCAGTTCGCCGCGCGCCTGCGCGAGTCGACGTCACGCCACGCCGACGCCGGGGGCTACGACGTGCTCCACCGCCTGGCGCGCGCCCTCGTCGAGGAGGCCGAGCGCAACGGGCGGGACGTCGACGACGGCACGCTCGTCGGAACCGGACTCAGCCAGCAGGATCTCGCCGGGCTGGTGGCGGCGTCGCCGAAGTCCGTCGGGCGGGCGCTCGCCGCGCTGCGGTCACGGGGGCTCATCTCGACCGGCCGCCGCTCGATCGTGGTCCACGACCTCAACGGTCTCCGCCGCTTCGCTCCGTAGCGCCCGAACCGGCCGAATGGCCGGCTCGAGAGGCGCCGTACGACCGGATGGGCCCGCCTCGTCTCGTTCACCCTCGTGGCGACCAACGAGAACTTGGAGGGCCCATGTCCGTCATGTATCCGTCGTGGGGCCAGCCCCAGACGATCGATCAGATCCGCGCCGCGTCCAGCTTCAAGGAACTGCATCCGACGATGCAGGACCGCGTGCTCCAGCTCATCACGGCGTCCAACGGCGCCGTCGGCCTGGGCCAGGGGTTCCGCTCCGAAGCCGAGCAACGCCAGCTCTTCCTGAGCCGCTACGTCGTCGATCCGAGCGGACCCGTGGAGTGGGACGGCAAGCGATGGCGCAAGCAGAACGAGGGCGACGCGACCGCCGCGCCCCCCGGGCGCTCGATGCACGAGCTCGGGCTCGCGGCCGACATGGCGGGCGATCACAGCTGGGTCGTCGCCAACAGCGCCCGGTTCAACCTCAAGACGTTCGCCTCGGTGAACGACGAGCCGTGGCACGTGCAGCCGGTCGAGTTGCCGAACAGTCGCTCCGACTACGAGCAGATGGGCTCGCCATGGAACGGGAACGGTGGTCCGGTGCCGGCACCGCAACGGGCCAGCGGGACCGCCCGGGTCGAGGTCGTCCCCGGCATGCGAGGACCGGCCGTCGGAAAGCTGCAAGCGGCGTTGATCCGCCGCGGCCTGATCAAGGACACCGCCGCCAACCGTGATCAGTTCTACGGGCCGGCGACGCAAGACGTGATCGAGAAGTTCCAGGCCGACCACGGCCTGACGGTCGATGGCCGGGTCGGGCCGAAGACCTGGGCGGCGCTGCTCGGAAAGTGAGCCGACGCCAGGCGGCGGCCGGACCGCCACCCGAGGGTTTGGCGCGGGTACGTCCCCGCAGCAAACCCTCGGGTGACGCGAATCAGCAGTAGATCATCTGCTGCGTGATCGAGTGGCGGAACCACATCGGGAAGCCGGCGATGCAGTTCGTGCTGACGTTGCCGACGCCTGACTTCCAGTCGAACCAGCCGCTGGGCTGACCCGTGACATCGTCGTAGTAGAAGGCCTGGATCGTGACCGGCAGCGCCTGTGGGACGTCCGAGTTGACGCAATCCTTGAACGCGGACGCGACGATCGTGTTGCTGATGCGGGTGAACCCGTACTCCTTCCAGCACGAGATCAGCGAGGCCTCACGGACCGCCGGGGCGCTGTCGG
Source organism: Actinomycetota bacterium (assembly GCA_046723555.1). GTDB lineage: Bacteria > Actinomycetota > Acidimicrobiia > Acidimicrobiales > Ilumatobacteraceae > JALZMG01. The sequence goes on from JBKOUV010000105.1 coordinate 3,206, forward strand.
CGGACGCCGCACCGGCGCCCAGCCCGCTGAGTGCGGCGACGGCGGCGAGGCCGGCAGCGGCACGCGCAAGACGGCCGCGGAGTCGGGGGGTGGTTGACATGGTTGACCTTCCTCATCGGGATAGGGAATGGGAACCCCGACAATGACGCCGGACGCGCGGGCCGTCATCCGTGGAGCGGTACGGAACAAAAGCCCGCGCCCGCCTTCACCGGTTCGTCAGGAGATGTCCAGCCCACCTCCATGACACCACCCGCTCGCGGTGGGCACGCTCGATCGCATGGAGATCACGGAGCCCGCCACTCGACCTGACGTACCGTCCGTGCGCGATGTCGCGACCTTGCGCCGGCTCGGCGCGCTGCCACCCGAGCAGACCGCCGTGCCCATCCTGACCAAGGCGCTGACGGCTCCGTCACCGAGCGGACCAGTGCTGGCCCGGCTCGACCCGGGACAGCTCCGCGCGCCGGACGGCGCCGCCACCGTGTATCTCTACAGCCCCACCCGCATCGACACGTACCACGGGCCCGAGCTGGTGATGTGGGGGGACGGGCCGTTCTCTGCCCACCTCCACCTGGAGTTCTGGAACGTGGCCGCGGGCAGCGACGCGGTCGTGTCCGTCACCTTGCGCGTCGGCACGCCGGACCAGGCCGTGCGCATCACCGCGACCGGCAACCCGACGCCGATGCTGGTGAGCTACGCGGCGACAGCCGGAGCGATCGTCACCATTCCCGTCCCGGTGCACGTGACCGCGGACTGGTGCGTCGTCGTGCTCGAGCCGGCCGGCCCGGACGACACCTTCGCCTGGTACGGGGCCGACCTCCGCCTGCTGTAACGACGATCGCACGATGACTCGTTGGGCGACGCCGGGCCTCGTCGGCCGCGAGCGCGAGCTGGGCAGTGCGCTCGACGACCTCACCGCCGGCCGCGGCGTGGTCGTGGTCGGGCCGACCGGTTCGGGTCGTACCGGTTTCGCGGCGGCGCTGGCGAACGCCGCGGAGGGTCGCGGCGACGCGCCGCTCTGGCTGGTCGCCGGCACCTCGCTCTCGACGGTTCCGTTCGGCGCGTTCGGCTGGCTCCTCGGCGGCGACGACGCCCCGACCGACACGGCGGCGACGCTCGGCCGGGTCGTGTCGGTGCTGCGCGGCCACGGCGGATCGGCACTGACGGTGTTGGTGATCGACGATGCCCATCTCCTCGACGAGCGTTCGGCCGACGCCGTCGTGCAAGCCGTCGCCGGAAGGGCAGTGGCGCTGATCGCGACCACCGATGGCGAGGGCCCGCTGCGCCCCTGGCTCGCCCGGCTCGCCGGCGACGGCTTCGCCCGGACGGTCCGGCTCGCCGCGCTTTCCCCGGCGGAGGTCGCCGACGTGGTCGAGCGCCTGCTCCACGGCCCGGTCGCCCACACGACGGCCGAGCTCATCTGGCGCTGGTCCGGCGGGATGCCCGGGATCGTCCACGCCGTGGTCACCCGGGGCCGCGCCGCCCGACGGTTCCGACCCGTCGGCGGGCGGTGGTGGTGGGCCGGGCCACCACTCGTGCCGAGCGAGATCGCCGGGTCCGTCGACCGGTTGCTCGCCGGCACCGATCCCGTGGTGGGCATGGCGCTCGACGTCGTCGCCCTCGGCGAGCCGCTCGAGCTCGATGTCGTCGAAGCGCTCGTCGGGGAGGCGGCCCTCGTCGAGCTCGAACGGCAGGGACTGATCGCAACCCAGGCGTGCGACGGCCCGTCGGTCGTCCACGTCCGCACTCCGCTGGTCGCCGCGCAGCGGCTCGCCGCGATGACGCCGCTGAGGCGCCGAAGGGCCGCCCGCGAACTGCTCGCCGCGGTGCCGCCGCGACCGACCTCGGTCGATCTGGTACGGCGCGCCCTCTGGCACCTCGACGGCGACGTGCCGGCGGATCCCGAAGTCCTGATCGCGGCGAGCTCGACACTGCGGCTGACCAACGCGGAGCTCGCCCGTCGGCTCACGGATGCGAACCAGCGGTGGAACACGAACGTGCAAGCACTGATCGCAGCCGTCGACGTTCACGTCGAAGCGGGCGACGCCGATGGCGCCCTGCGGGTCATCGACCAGGCCGTACGTCAGGCGACGACCGACGAGGACCTGGCGTTGGTCGAGACGGCCGAGATCACCACCCGGCTGTTCGCCGAACGGCAGCCGCAGCACGCTCGCCTCGCGATCGCGGCGGCACGCGCTCGACGCGGCAGCGACGATCCGACCCTGTGCTCACTGGAGAGCTTGAGCGCGATGCTCGAGGCCCGCCCGGACGTGGCGGCGCGGCATGCCCGAGCGGTGCTCGACGGCGACGTCGCGGATGGTGAGGCCCGGGTGCGCGCCGGTCTCGTCAACGCGGCCAGGCTCATCTTGAGCGGATGGACGAGCGAGGGAGTGGCCGCGGCTGAGCGGGTGACTGTCGAGGCCGCCCGCCACCCGATCGTGATGCCCACCAACCTCGGTGTGCTCCGCGCCGTGGTCGCCTTCGGCCGGCTCTGGCAGACCGGATCGGTGGCGATCCCGGTGACCGATCCCGCCGCGGCCCGGCATCCGGCTCCGCCTCATCTTTCTCGCGACCACCTGCCCGCTCCGTCCACCACGCCCCCCTTCGAATGGCCGTTGATGCGAGGGATCGTCGCCCACCTGCGCGGGGACCACGACGTCGCCGTCGCCAAGTTGCGCGATGCGGCAGTCCTCCAGCGCGAGGGAAAGGGACTCTTCCACGCCGAGGCGACAGCGTGGCTGGCCGTCGCGCTGTGTGACGCCGGCGCGGCGCCGGAAGCCGCGACCGTGATGGCCCAGTTCCCGGAGCGTCATCTCGCCGTGATTCCCGGACTCGAGGCGTGGGCCGCGGGCGTCCTCGCGTGCTCCCGCCGGAGTCGCAACGACGGAGCCGGACTCCTCCGGCGGGCCGCCGACGAGGCCCGCCAGGCCGGAGCCGCGCTGATCGAGGCCCGCTACCTCGTCGAGCTGGCCGATCGCCGCCCTGACGACCGGAGGCCGATCCTGCGGCTCGACGAGCTCGGCCGCACCATCGACGCAGCCGTCGTGCAGAGCCTCTGTCGCCTCGCCGTCGCCCGCCTCGAGAACGACCCGCGAACGATCGTCGACGAAGCCGAACGTCTCGCCGAGTTCGGCCTCGAGCCACGGGCCGCGGCGGTCGCGGCCCACGCTCGGGTCGTCGCTCGGCGCGCCCACGACCGGGCCTCGGCACGGCGGGCGGTGACGCTCGTCCGGCGGCTCACCGGTGAGCCGGCCGCGCCCGTGCCCCGGGCGGCGGGCCGGCGTTGACC
>JBKOUV010000040.1:0-2341 GCA_046723555.1 Actinomycetota bacterium
CGAGCAGGACGAGATCCGTCGGACCGGCCGTCAGCAACTCAACGGCGGCCGCCACCGAGCCTGCGACCGGCGCCTCGTAGCCGCGCGAGCGCAGGGCCCGAGAGAGGCTGGACGCGATGAGCGGATCGTCTTCGACGACCAACACCGTGAGTGTCACCGGTCACAACGCTAGAACCCGGTTCTGGCCTCTACTCGGCGCGTCAGGACACGCGATCTCGATGCAAGAACCGGGTTTTAGTGATTGTTGCCGTTGCCGGCGACCGACTGCTTGACCTTCTCGGTGAGGTGCGGGGGGAGCAGCTCGTAGTGGTCGTGGACTGCGTTGAACGTGCCCCGGCCGCCGGTCATCGACCGCAGCTCGACGGCGTAGCGCTGGATCTCGGCGGCGGGGACGAGGGCGACGATCTCGTGGGACCCGTTGCCGAGGACTGAGGTGCCGTTGACCCGACCGCGGCGAGCGTTGAGGTCGCCGAGCACGTCGCCCTGGTAGCCCTCGGGCACGGTGACGGTGAGCAGCGACACCGGTTCGAGCACGGCGGCGCCGGCCTTCTGCAGCGCCTCCCGCAGCCCGTGGGCGGCGGCGGTGCGAAACGCCATGTCCGACGAGTCGACCGAGTGGTACTTCCCGTCGTAGCACTCGACCCGCACGTCGACGACCGGGAACCCGTGCACGCCCCCGCCCGCCATCGCCTCTTCGACGCCGCGCTGGACGGCGGGGATGTACTGCTTGGGGATCGCCCCGCCGACGATCGAGTTGACGAACTCGGCGCCCTCGCCCCGGCCCAGCGGGCTGACACGCAGCATGGCGACGGCGAACTGGCCGTGGCCGCCGGACTGCTTCTTGATCTTGCCCTCGGCCTCGGCGGATCCGGTGATCGTCTCCCGGTACGGGACCCGCACGTCCTCGGTCTCGACGTTGACGCCGAACTTGCGGGCCAGCCGCTCGAGGGCCACCGCCAGATGGGTGTCGCCGGCGCCGCGCAGCACGGTCTGCCCGGTCTCCTCGTTGCGCTCGACGACGAGCGCCGGGTCCTCGGCGATCAGCCGTTGCAGGGCGCCCGACAGCTTGTCGTCGTCGGACTGGGTGATCGGCTTGAGGGCGAGCCCGAAGGACGGCGCGGCCGCTGGTGCGGCAGCGACCCGGACGGGTGAGTCCTTCGGGGCGAGCGTCGAGCCGGTCGGGGTGGCGGCGAGCTTGGCCACGGCGGCGAGGTCACCGGTGACGACCCGGCTGGTCGGCAGGTGCTCACGGCCCCGGATGTGGAACAGCCCGTGCAGCCGCTCCTCGTTGCCGCTGGTGGTGTTGACCAGGCGGTCGTCGACGGCCACCGTGCCGGACAGCACCTTGAACAGCGACACCTGGCCGACGAACTGGTCGGCGACGGTCTTGAACACGTAGGCCAGCGGCTTGCCCGAGGGGTCCGCGCCGACCTCCACGTCCATCGCCGCATCGCCGGTGCCGGCGGTCACGGTGGTCGGGCGATCGGACGGTGATGGGCCGAGCTCGCAGATGAAGTCGGCGAGCCGGTCGACACCGATGCCGGCGGTGGCCGAGCCGACGAGCACGGGGAACTCGGCGCAGTCGAGCACCTCGTGGGCGAGCGTCCGCTCCAGCTCGGCGGACGTCGGGACCTCGCCGGAGAGGTAGCGCTCGAGCTGGTCGTCGTCGCCGGCGACGATCTCCTCGACGAGCTCGTCGTGGAGGCGGTGCTCCTCGTCCGCGACGTCGGCCGGGATCGGCTCGGAGTGGTGCTTGCCGTCGGGCTCGTACTCGAAGCCCTGGTCGCTCAGCACGTCGGCGACGCCGTGGAACTTCTCCTCCTCGCCGAGGGGGAGCTCGAGGGGCACGAACCCGGACCCGAACGCTTCCTTCAGGTCGGTGAGCACCTTGTGGAAGTCGGCGCGAGGCTTGTCCTCCTTGTTGACGAAGACCAGGCGAGGGATGCCCCGCTCGGCGCACTTGTTCCACGCCAGCTCGGTGCCCACCTCGACGCCGTCGACGGCGCTCACGACGACCACCGCGAGGTCGGCGACCGCCAGCGCGGCGTCGACTTCGGCGGCGAAATCGGTGTACCCCGGCGTGTCGATCAGGTTGACCTTGTAGCTCTCGCCGTTGGAGGCGGGCCAGTCGAACGGGGCCAGGGCGAGCGACAGCGACATCGAACGCTTGGCCTCTTCGGGCTCGGTGTCGCACACCGTCGTCCCGTCTTCGACCCGTCCCGCCCGAGCGAGCACCCCGGACCGGAGGAGCAACGCCTCGGCGAGCGTCGTCTTGCCACATCCGCTGTGGCCGACGATGGCGACGTTGCGGATCTTCTCGGTCGACGGGTTGTTCAAGCTT
>JBKOUV010000018.1:0-3388 GCA_046723555.1 Actinomycetota bacterium
TGAGCTACGCCGCCAGGCTGTCGCCCTACGCCCGGGGGCCGGACGCATGGTCGAGCCCTCTGTGGGAATCGAACCCACGACACCAGCCTTACCATGGCTGTGCTCTGCCGACTGAGCTAAGAGGGCGTTCCGGCGCGCGGAACCACCGCGAGCCAGCCCATGAGCATAGCGTCCGACCAGGACTGATCCACGGGGGAAGTGTCCGCTACGGTCCGGCGGCGTGGGCGAGATCACGGTCCGGCTCGCCGAGGTCGGCGATGCCAAGGCGATCCGGACGATCTACAACAACGAGGTGCGCACGGCGACCAGCACGTTCGACCTCGTCCCGCGCTCCCTCGCCGACCAGGAGCACTGGCTCGCCGCCCGCTCCGGAGCCTTCTCGGCGATCGTCGCCGCCGACGGCGACGATGGCCGGATCCTCGGGTTCGGCTCGCTCTCGCCGTACAAGGAACGGGCCGCCTACCGCACGACGGTCGAGGACTCCGTGTACGTCGATCCGGCGCGCCAGGGCGGGGGGATCGGGACGGCGCTGCTGACCCGGCTGGTCGAGATCGCCAGGTCGTCGGGGTTCCACACCGTGATCGCCCGCATCGAGGCGTCGGGAGTGGCGTCGCGGGCCCTGCACGCCCGCTGCGGCTTCGAGCTCGTCGGCATCGAGCGGGAGGTCGGCCGCAAGTTCAACCGCTGGCTCGACATCGCCGTGATGCAACTGCTGCTCTGACCACCCGTGTGTTCCGCGCCACCCGAGGGTTTGCTGCGGGTACGTACCGGCGCGAAACACTCCGGTGCTCCGGATAGGTTCGCTCGGGTGGCCGTGAACAGCTACGACGCGATTGTCATCGGTGGGGGCCACAACGGACTGGTGGCCGCCGCCTACCTCGCCCGCGCCGGCAAGCGCACGGTGGTGCTCGAACGCCGCCCCGTCGTCGGCGGGGCCGCCGTCACCGAGCAGCCGTGGGGGCCCGACTACAAGGTCACGATGCTCTCCTACGTGGTGAGCCTGCTGCCGCCGACGATCCTGCACGAGCTCCAGCTGGAGCGGCACGGCTACAAGGTGTACCCGCAGGGCCCGTACTTCGTCCCCTATCCCAACGGGCGATCGCTCCAACTGCCGACCGACCCCGCCCGCCGCCACGCCGAAGTCGCCAAGTTCTCCGCCGCCGACGCGGCGGCAATGGACCGGTGGGACGAGTGGCTCCACGGCCTCGCCGGCGTGCTCGGACCCCTCCTCACCGCCATCCCGCCCAAGCTCGGCAGCACGAGCCCCAAGGACCTGCTCGCCCAGGCCCAGCTGGTGTGGCGGCTCAAGGGCCTCGGCGTGCGCGGCGTCGCCGACGTGACCCGGCTGTTCTCGATGAGCGTGGCCGACCTGCTGGAGGACTTCTTCGAGTCCCCCGAGGTGCTCGGCGTGCTCTCGGTGTCCGGCGTGATCGGGACGTGGGCCGGCCCTCGCTCGCCCGGCACCGCCTTCGTGATGGCCCACCACAAGGTCGGCGACGTCGGCGACGGCGAGCTCGGCTCGTGGGGGTTTCCGGAGGGTGGGATGGGCGGTCTCACGGCGGCGATGGCGTCGGCTGCCAGGTCCCTCGGCGCCGAGCTCCGCACCGAGGCGCCCGTCGCCCGGATCGGCACCGCGAACGGCCGGGTCACGGGCGTTGTGCTGGAGAACGGCGAGGAGCTCAGCGCGCCCGTCGTGGTCACCACCGCCCACCCCAAGATCTCGTTCCTCCGGCTCCTCGACTCGGCGGACCTGCCCGCCGACTTCGTCGCCGACATCCAGCGGTGGAACACCCGCTCGGGCACCGTCAAGGTCAACGTCGCCGTCGACCGGCTCCCCGAGTTCACCTCGAAGCCGGGCTTCGATCCCGAGGTCCACGGCGGCACGATCGTCCTCGCCCGCTCACTCGACGAGGTCGAGTCGGCCTTCCAGGACGCCGTCGCCGGCCGCGGGGCGACTCGACCGTTCGCCGACATCTGCATCCCGTCGGTGTTCGACCCGACGCTCGCCCCCGAAGGGCATCACATCGTGTCGATGTTCAGCCAGTGGGTGCCCCAGCACTGGGCGGCGTCGCCGATGGAGGCCGAGCTCGACGCCTACGCCGACCGGCTGATCGAGACGGTCGACGAGGTCGCCCCGGGCTTCAAGAGCTCGATCCTGCACCGCAAGGTGATCGGGCCGTACGAGATGGAGCACGAATACGGCCTCATCGGCGGCAACATCTTCCACGGCGAGCTGTCCCCGAACCAGCTGTTCCACCTCCGACCGGCCGCCGGCTACGCCGACTTCCGGACGCCGATCCGCGGCCTCTACCAGGCCGGGTCGGCGACCCACGGAGGCGGAGGGGTCACGGGTATCCCGGCGCTGCAGGCGGTGCGCCAGATTCGACGGGACGAGCCGACTCGAGGGCGAGGGCGACGACGGCGAGCAGTCCAGTGACGATCTCGACGATCACCGCCAGGGTGGCGTCGGGCGTCGGATTCCAGCCCTTCTCGGTGAACCCGAAGATCCCGCGGTCGGTGCGACTGAGGGCGAACGCCACCAGCGTCGCGTTGGCGAGGACCAGCGGGGCGAGGAGGGCGAGCCGGTTCCTCCACGCCAGCACGACGATGGCGGCGACCAATGAGGCGACGGCGTTGAGCACGAAGCTGCGGCCGACGTTCTCCGCCGGGATGTCGCGGTACGAGTCGAAGTAGAGCCGCAGGTGGATGCCTCCGATGCCGAGGCACCCGATGGCGATGAGGACCCGGAGCACACTGGGGCGCGTCATGACGTCACCGTCACCGTGCCGGTCATGGTGGTGTGGATGCTGCAGATGTAGTGGTACGTCCCCACTTCGCTGAACGTGACCGAGTACGTGTCGCCCCGGCCCAGGTCCCGTGAGGCGATGGGGCCACCGGAGTCGGTGCCGGTCACGGTGTGGGTGGTGCCGTCCTCGTTGGTCCAAGTCACCGTCGTCCCGACGGAGACGGACAGGTCAGGCGGGTCGAAGGCGAAGTCGCGGATCGTGACCTGCTCTGACGGCCCGGACCCCGGAGATCCACCGGCGCTGCCGGCCGCCGGCCCATTGTCCTCGGAGGTGACGGCGGCGGCGACGGCGACGGCACTGCACGCCACGGTCACGACGGCAGCCGCGGCAATCACCCACCGCCACGCCCCTCCCGCACGCCTCGGCGCGCCCGGCTGGTCGGTGTCCGGATCCACCGAGCGACGAGGCTAATCGGAGCCGACGACGGCCAGGCGGTCATCGAGGCGGACCGATGATGACGTTGCGGCCAGGGCCCCCGAGCACGCGGTCCAGGCCGGGGCCGCCGGCGAGGGTGTCGTTGCCACCTTGGCCGGCGAGCAGGTCGCCGCCGCGACCGCCAAAGAGGTGGTCGGCGCCCGCGC
>JBKOUV010000339.1:0-6811 GCA_046723555.1 Actinomycetota bacterium
GGCGACGACATGGAACGGGTCCGCGCAACGCACGGCGTTGGGACAACGGGCGTTGACGACTCGTTCGACCCAGTCGGCGGCGTCGGCCGAGACGTGGGTGATCTGGGCGCAACGGTCCCCGCCGAGGGCGTCGAAGAAGCCGTGCAGCGTCGCATCGTCCCGGCCCGGCTCGGCCCACACGAGCCGCCCGCTGTCGTGGTCCACCACCACCGTCAGGAATTTGTATCCCCGCTTGTAGGAGATCTCGTCGATGCCGATCCGGCGCAGCCCCCCGAGACGGTCGACGGTGGCGTCGATGTCGGCCCGGACCCTGGTGATGATCGAACCAACCGTGCGCCAGGCGATGCGCATCAGCTCGGTCACCGCCGTCTTGGAGCACTGCACCGCCAGCCACGCAACGGTGTCGTCGAACGCGTAGGTGTGGCCGGCGCCGTGACGAGCCCAGGGCACCTGAACCACGGTGGGCCCATGCGTCGGGCAGTTCACTCGTGGCGCCTCGGCCTCCAACAGCACCCGCACGGTGCCCAGATCCAGACCTCGCCACCGTCGGCGGCCCTCCCCCCGGTCATACCAGGGCGCTCTGCGGCCACAGCGTCCACATCGTCGTCGCCCGCCCTTACGCGGCCGCACCGACACCACCACCGCGTCAGCATCCCCGTCAAAGTCCACGCCCTCGATAACCGTGCGCACCAGCCCAAGGACGCGTTGCCATAGCCTCGCGTTCCGCACCCCGTCTGCCTCCGTTTCCAAGCCGTCGAATCGCTCGGAAACCTAGGAAGCAGGCGGGGTGCAACCGCGGATACGCCTACTCAGCGACCCACGGATCCGACAGGGGAGCCAATTATGGCTGCGCAATATCAAGCGCCTACCCCATCCCGGTTCGCCGGATACGCGCTGACAGCGGCCGACTGATCGCCCGCGATTATGCGCCGACAATCGCTCGGCGGCCGGGGCGGGCGACCTCTCAATAAGACCCGTGGAGCGTTGACACTGGTGGCCCTGCCAGCGGGCGCCAACAGGCCGGGCACCGCCCGATCACCGTGGCGAGCTGCTTCGCCCGACGATGCCGAGCTTGTGTCGACGAGGCGTCGGAGGCGGTTCACATCATGGGCGGTGAGACGCAGAGACGGCCGCCCCGGCACGCTCGGCGGCGGCCGCTGTCGCCGCCGCCAACGCGTCGTCGAGAATTCCGAGGCCCACGAAGGCGTCGATCAGCCGGGCCAAGGTGAAGTCGGCGGACTGCTGGTAGCCGGCGTCCACCTCTTCTCCCGAGCGAGGACCCGGATTGAGCGAGTCCTACATGTCGTCCGAGTGAAACACCGCCGGCGAAGAGCCGGGTCCGACTTCGCCGCCGCCGAGTTGCCGACGGCGTGGGCTTGGGGCGCCGCGGGTACTCACTCCGAAGGCGCGAGACGTTGAGTGATCGATACTCATCCCGAGCGGACAGCTGGTCGTCATGCTCGGTGCAGCGGGAGCCGACCGGGTTCCCACGTTCGAGAGAGCAAAACTGTGAACCTCACCAACCACTTGCGGCGCACCGTCGTCGTCGCCGCCGTCGCCACCACTGGTGTCGTCGGCGTTGCCGGCACGACCCACGCCGACAACGCCCCGAAGACCACTTCCCCAACGGTGTCGGCCGGGGCGGCGCCTGCGCCAATCCCGAGCGGCGCGCTCGACGCCGCGGTGAGCGCACCGACGGCGCCCAGATCGCCGACGGCGACGCCGGGCAACGCCAAAGTCACGCTGACGTGGCTGGCCCCGTCTAGCAGCGGGGGGGCGACGATCAACAAGTACCGCGTCCAACGGGCCAGGGCCGGCGGACCGTGGAAGACCATCGCCTCTCCGACTACCCGCCATTACACCGCCACCGGGTTGACCAACGGGGTGCGCTACTACTTCCGTGTCGCCGCCCACAACGCTGCCGGCTGGGGACCCTCCAGCACCGCCGTCAAGGCCGTGCCCCGCACCGTGCCCACGGCGCCACGGTCACCGACGGCGACACCCGGGAACGCCACCGTCAAACTGGCCTGGCTGGCCCCCTCCAACAGCGGCGGAGCGACGATCAACCGGTACCGCGTCCAACGGGCCAGGGCCGGCGGACCGTGGAAGACCATCGCCTACCCGACCACCCGCAGCCACTCCTCCACCGGGCTGGCCAACGGCACCCGCTACTACTTCCGTGTCGCCGCCCACAACGCTGCCGGATGGGGACCCTCCAGCACCGCCGTCAACACCGTCCCCCGAACGGTGCCGATGGCGGCGCAATCACCGACGGCCACCGCCGGGCTCTACTCGATGAATCTGACCTGGCTGGCGCCGTCGAGCACCGGCGGAGCGGCGATCGACAAGTACATCATCGAGAACCACACCGATGGTAAGGAGTGGGCGACTGTCGGCGAAACGACTGCCCTCAATTACACCGCCACCGGGCTCACCGGAGTGTTCGACTACCACTACTTCCGCATCCGCGCCCACAACGCCGCCGGATTGGGTGCGGGTAGCGCCGTCGTCGAAAGCTTCGCACTGACAGAGCCCGGGCCTCCGCAAAGCATTATTCTGACGCCCGGCAACGGAACGGTAGAGCTGAAATGGATCGACCCGGCCTGGGACGGCGGGACAACGATCGACAAGTTCATCGTGCAACAGGCGATCAACGGCGGGCAATTTACCACGATCGCCTACCCGACAGCGGGCACCTATACCGCCACCGTGAACCCAGGCAACACCTACCATTACCTGATCTACGCCCACAACGCCGCCGGGAACAGTGCGCCCAGCGCCATTGTCTCCGTGACCATCCCGCCGACGGTTCCGGGTCCCGTAACGAATTGTGACGCCTACCAGCTGGGCGGCAACGGATCGGACACCATGAGGATCGACTGGGATCCACCCACCAACAACGGGGGCGCACCGATCCTCTTCTACGACATCGTCGCAGTGGACGCCAACAGTGTGGCCCTGGCGACCTCGGTGTGGAGCCCGAACACAACCTACGACGCCACCCTGACGGTCGGCGAGGGCTACACCGTGAGCATCAGGCCCTACAACAAGGTCGGCGTGGGACCGGCCTGCACTGTGCCGGCGTACCTGCACCCGTAGTCGTCATGAGTCCGTGAGATGAGATCGAGGTCCGTCCCCACGGTTCGAACCGTGATCCGGCCTGCGCTTGCCGTGAACCGCCTACGAACTGCCGCCGCCGACGCCGAAGTCGGCGGCGGCAAGCCGCGTCGGCGGTCGACGAGCCGCCCGGCGCCTTCGTCCGACTTCTGGCGCGGACCCCGTCGCCACTATCCGGCCCAAGATCTCGCCGCCCCCGGCGACATGCCGATTCGGCGATCGGCGTTCCGGCGGGCCTCCGCGTGCACCGCCACGGGTGCCACCACGCTGTCGTGGGAGTCCGGCGCCAGAACCGTCGTGGGATCCTCGACGCCGATCGTGCTAGCGATCGCGGTCCGCTGCTAATCATCGAGGGCGAGAAGGATCACACGGTGCCGTGGGCGATCGCCAACGCCGCCTACAAGCGGGAGCGGCGCAACCCCGGCAATCACGGAGATCGTGAAGATCCCGAACCGAGGCCACGCCCTCACGATCGACCACGGCTGGCGCGACGTCGCCCAGACCGCGCTCGACTTCGTCAAGCGGTTCGCCTGAGCCAAGTGGTCACCACGCCACGACGCCCCTACAGAAGGCGCGCGACGCATCGGCGACTCGGGGTTCGTCAGCGGCGGGCCCGTCACTGACACCAAGCGCGCCTCGAGAACGTTGCCGCGGGCCACCGAGATCGTGCGCGCCCTCGTCGGCTCGATCGGGCTCGTCGCCTCAGTACCGATCTCCGCCGCACTCGCAGCAAAGGTCCTCACCCAGCGCCCGACCCACGTCACGTCGACCTGAACCCAGCCGGCACCTAGCGCCGCGCCCCCGCTCTGCGGGCGCTGCAGCGATCCGTCTGCCGCCGACGAACGCTCCGATTCGGAGATCTGACGCATGCCGATCAGCCTCGACGCCTCCTAGAAGCTGCCGCATAACTACACCTCATAATCACGCCCTCGACGACGATCGACCCGGGCGGGAACGGCCCGATTCGACCATCCCCCCGTTGGGCGGACACCTCATATAGGAGGAAGTCCATGTCCAACAGGAAGAGGCCGCGGGGTCGGCCACCGAAGTATCCGCCCGAGTTCCAGCGTGACGCGGTGGCGATGGTGCTCGACGAGGGCCGATTGGTCGTCGAGGTCGCCGAGGCGATCGGGATGAAGGAGAGCACGCTGAGGAACTGGGTCTCCAAGGCCCGCCGTGAACAGTCAGCCGGCGCCGGCCTGAGCGCGGATGAGCGGGCCGAGCTTGACGGGCTGCGCGCCGAGTGTGCGCAGCTGCGAATGGAGCGTGATCTGCTCAAACGATCGATGGCCTTCTGGGTGAGGGAGTTGGCGCCGTGACCCGCTACGGGTGTGTCGACGACCAGAGGGCGGCCGGGTTCCCGGTCACCGCAGCGTGCGAGGCGGCGGGGGTGTCGACGTGCGGGTTCTACGACTGGTGCCAGCGGGAGGCGGCCGGGCCGACCCCCGGCGAGGTCGCCGAGTCCGAGCTGGTCGAGTTGATACGGGAGATCTTCGACGCCTGTGACGGCAACTACGGGGTGCCGCGGATGCACCGCGCGCTGCGCCGTGCCGGGCTGGTGGTCAACAAGAAGCGGGTGCGGCGGCTGATGCGCCTGCATGGGATGGCCGGGCGGTGCCGGCGGCGACGCTGCCGCACCACGTTCCCTGGCCCCGACGGCTACGTGATCCCCGACTTGATCGGCCGCTGCTTCGCGCCCGGAGCACCTGACGTGGCGTGGTGTCAGGACATCACCTACATCCCCACCGGCGAAGGCTGGCTGTACCTGGCGTCGGTGCTCGATCTCGGCTCCCGGCGGCTGTTGGGCTACTCGATGGCCGACCACATGCGCACCGAGCTCGTCTTGGACGCGCTCGGGATGGCCGTCGCCGCCCGCGCCGGCACGGTGGCCGGGGTGATCGCCCACGCCGACCGCGGCTCGCAGTACACCTCCAACGACTACCTCGAGTTCTGCCACAGCCACCAGCTGCGACCCTCCGTTGGGCGCACCGGGGTGTGCTGGGACAACGCCGTCGCCGAGTCGTTCTGGGAATCGCTCAAACGTGAATGCGTTCAGGGTCGGGTGTTCACCACCCGCGCCGACGCCCGCCGGGCGATCTTCCGCTGGATCAACTGGTACAACACCACCCGGCTGCACACCAGCCTCAACCACACCCCACCCATCGAGTGGGAACAGCAGCACCGTCAAGCGTCATAACCACCGTCCGGCCGACGGGGAGATGGCCAGATCCGGGACGTCCCGAGTTGAACGTTGAGCTCGTGGATTACGGCCGACCACGGCCGGGCAGACCGCGAAAGTGGGAGTCGAATGCCGAGCGAATGCGCGCGTACCGCGCGCGTGGACGTGAAGGTCGCCGCTCGCATGGTCGACCCGGCGATCGCTCCCGAAGTCGCCGCGGAGAACCATCGCCTCCGTGATCGCGTTGCCCAACTCGAAGGAGAGCGCGAGCGGCTCTGGGGCCAGGTCGGACGCCTGCAGGACCGGATTCGACAGTTTGAACGCGCCGACACGTCGGACGCCAGCGCCGCGGCCGATGTGCCGCGAGGGCTGACGCGCGCCGAACGCCGGCGTTTCACACGGGAGTTGGCACGGGGGCGACGTCGACGCGCCGCGGGAGACGCCGAGATGGCTGAGCGCCTTGGCGTCGACGAGGCGGGGCTCGAGCGGCTGCGGGAGAGGCACCTCACGCCTCCGAACGATTAGATCGATTGGGTGTCGTTGAGTCATGTCGTGCTTGCCGGAATCTGTCGCGGCGTGGGACGCGGTGGGACGAGAGCCGGCAACTCGCTGCACAGCAGCCGTGCCGAGCGTCGTCGATCCTGGGCGAACGGGTCAGGTATTGCCCAGACCGGCGTCCGACGCAACTCATAATCCCTGGGTCGTGGGTTCGATCCCCACCCGCCCTACTGACTCCTGCGCCCGACATCGAGGCGGACGGCGACCCCCTCGAGTCCGTCGCCGGCCGGCCGGTAGCGCTCGAGCACGAGCGGGTCGTGGCCGGGCACGATCGCGTCGGGCGTGGATGCCAACCGGCGCAGAGTGTCGTAGCCCTGGACCATCGCCCCGACGTCGAACACGATCGGGAACGGCCGTGCCGCCTCCATGTTCTCGTAGTAGTGGCTGGCGTCGGAGGCGAGCACCAGCGCCCCCTGGGCGGTCTCGACCCGGACGACCTGCAGCCCGGCGGTGTGTCCGCCGATGAGGTGGACCGACAACCCGGGGCCGAGCTCGTCGTCGCCGTCGTGGAATTCGACCCGCCCCGCGTACCCCGCCCGCACGAGCTCAGCGACGTGGTCGGCGGTGAACGGCTCGTTCAGCGCCGGACGGCTCATCTGCCGGCCCGTGGCGAACGCCATCTCGCGATCCTGAAGGTGGAAGCGGGCGGCGGGGAACTGGTCCCAGCCGCCGGCGTGGTCATAGTGCAAGTGAGTGAGCACGACGTCGGTCACCGTGGCCGCGTCGACCCCGATGGTCGCGAGTGCGTCCGTCGTCGAGCGCACCAACCGCCGCCCCCGTCGCTCGGCGTCGTCCGGGCCGAACCCGGTGTCGACAACCCACGTCCGCCCGCCGCCGGAAACCACCCACACGAAGTAGTCCATCGGCATCGGCCCGTCGTGCGGATCGCCGCCGAGGAAGTGCTCAGGACGCCGGCCGTCACGCTCGGCGTACTTCACCGCATAGACGTCGTAGCCC
>JBKOUV010000229.1:0-16385 GCA_046723555.1 Actinomycetota bacterium
GCGGTGAGGATGAGCAGGTCGTAGCCGTCCTCGGCGCAGACCGCCTCAGCGCCGGCCACGACGTTGGCGAAGTACCACGAGTTGATCAACGGCACGACGATCGCGATCGTCCGGCTGCGGCCGGCCGCCAGGCGCGACGCCGCCGGATCGGCGCGGTAGTTGAGGGCGCGGGCGACCTCCTCGACACGGGCCCGAGTCGACACGGCGACGTTGGGCAGGCCGCGCAGAGCCCGGCTGACCGTCGCGACCGAGACGCCGGCCGCGCTGGCGACGTGCTCGATCGTCGACCGCTCGAAGACGGTCGGCTCGGCTGGGGTCGCTGGCGGCATCCGAAAAACGGTACCGCGCCCCGCCGGGCCCGTGAACTTGCATCTACGTTGGCCCGCGATGAGCGACACGGCATCGGTGCGGATCGAGGACGACGGGGGTGTGCGGGTGGTCACCATCGACCGTCCCGATCGACGCAACGCCGTCGACTCCGCCACCGCCGCCCTGCTGCGCGAGGCCTTCACCGAGTTCGACGAGGACGACTCGCTGTCGATCGCGATCCTCACGGGTGCCGGGGGTCACTTCTGCGCCGGCGCCGACCTCAAGGCGCTGCTGGCGGGGGACCGGCGGCCGGTACCCGACGACGGGCCGGGTCCGATGGGTCCGACACGGATGCGCCTCGGCAAGCCGGTGATCGCGGCGATCGAGGGTCCGGCGGTCGCCGGCGGGCTCGAGCTCGCCGTGTGGTGCGACCTCCGGGTGGCCGCCCGCGACGCCGTGCTCGGCGTCTACTGCCGCCGGTTCGGGGTCCCGCTCGTCGACCTCGGCACGGTCCGGCTGCCGAGGCTGATCGGGCACAGCCGGGCGATGGACCTCATCCTGACGGGGCGGGGCATCGACGGCGTCGAGGCCGAGCGGATCGGTCTCGTCAACCGCGTCGCCGAGCCCGGGCAGGCACTCGCCGCGGCGCTCGAGCTCGCCCGGGAGCTTGCCGCGCTGCCCCAACTGTGCATGCGCAACGACCGGCTGTCGGCCCTGGAGCAGTGGGACCTCGACGAGGAGGCGGCGGCACGCAACGAGGCGGCCCGCGGCCGGGCCACGATCGACAGCGGCGAGACCAGGGCCGGAGCGGAGCGGTTCGCCGCCGGGGGTGGCCGGCACGGCGCCACCGTGCGATGACAGACTCCTCCCGATGACCGAGACCGTGACTCCCGCCGAGCCGATCGGCGCTGACGGCCCGCGCTCGTCGCTGACCGTCACCCACGAGATGACGATGCGCGTGGTGTTCGCCCAACCACCACAGTTCGTCGGGGCCGGCCCGCTCGGCGTGCGGGTCGTCGGCGGGGTCGCCGCCGGAACCGTGAGCGGGACGAGGATCAACGGCACGATCGTCGGTCCCGGCGCCGACTGGATGCTCGTCGGGCCGGACGGGTTCGGCCGGGTCGACGTGCGGCTGCAGATCGAGACGGACGACGGTGCGGTCGTCTTCCTCCGCTACGAGGGGTTGATCGAGCTCAACGCGGTGTCGTCGGCGGCGCTGATGGATTCGACCGCCGAGACCAATTGGGACGACCAGTACTTCCGGACCACGCCGCGCTTCGAGGCCGGCGACGAGCGGTACGCCTGGCTCAACCGCACGACGTTCGTCGCCCGCGGGCGCGTCACGAGGGACGGCCTCGAGTACGAGGTCTTCCGGGTCGACTGATGTCCGCTGCCGAGCTGCTGCTCCCGCCGGCGCTGCGCGGCTCGCTGCACCGGTGGGCGGCGCCCATCGCCGTCGCCCTCACCATCCTTCTCGCGCTGCGCGCGGAGACGGGTGGCGCGCGAGCGACCGTCATCATCTACGGCGTCTGCGTCAGCGCGATGCTCGCGGTGAGCGCCACCTACCACGCCCGGCGGTGGTTCGGCCGGCCCCGCCGCGTGCTGCGGCGATGCGACCACGCGGCGATCTTCCTCGCCATCGCCGGCACGTACACCGCGGTGATCGTGCTCGCCCTCGAGGGCGCCACCCGGATCGTGCTGCTCGTGCTGGCGTGGGTGATCGCGGCGTTCGGGATCGCGGTCCGGATGGTGTGGTTCGACTCCCACCCGGGACTGACCGCCGCGGTGTACCTCGCGGCGGGCTGGATGATCCTGCTCGACCTCCCGGCCTACGTCGGGGCGCTATCGGGAAGCGAGCTGGCACTGCTCGCCGTGGGCGGTGGCCTCTACACCGTCGGCGCCGCCGTGTTCGCAACGAGGTGGCCGGACCCGTGGGCCCACGTCTTCGGCTACCACGAGGTCTTCCACACCTTCGTGATCGCCGGCGCGCTGACCCAGTGGTTCGCCGTGTTCTCGCTCGCCGGGTGAGCGATGCGGGTCACAGCGGCCGGGCCGCGGCGACGGCGCGGGCGACCTCGCCCCAGCGGCCGACGGTGCCCGGGTTGCGGGTGATCGAGTCGGCGGCGGTGTACATCACGAGGCGGCTGGCGATGCGGCCGTACCGGGCGATGAGGGTGTCGGCGAGCTGATCCCACGGACCCACCACGGCGAAGTGCTCGAGCATGTCGTCGGTGATCAGGCCGGCCATACCCGGAACGTCGCCCGCCTTCATCCGCTCGTTGAGCCGGGCCGACGTCCCCTCGAACCCGAGGTCGTCGAACTGGAAGGCGTAGTTCTTGGTCGAGCCGTAGAAGGCGAGCTGGGTGCGGGCCCGCTGGAGCAGCGGTGCCCGCTCCTCCGGCGTGTCGCCCGGCACCGCCGTCACCGGGATGATCAGGTCGATGTCCTCGACCTCGCGCCCCGCCTTGGCGGCGCCGTTCGCCAGCGCCGGCAGCAGCCGGCTGCTGAGGTAGGGGAGCGAGTGGAGCGGATGCACGTGCACGCCGTCGGCGACTTCGCCGGCGGCGCAGACCATCGACTCACCGACGGCGGCGATGTCGACCTTCAGGTCCTCGTGGGCGTGGCGGCGGGGCCGGCCGATCGCGGGGAGCAGGCTCATCCGGTAGTACGGGCCGAAGTGGTCGAGTGGAGCCTCGCCCCGGAACGCCGCCCAGCAGTCGCGCACCGCCGTCACGTAGTCGACCATCCGGGCGACCGGGCGGTCGAACGCGGCGCCGTAGCGGCGCTCGATGTGCGCCCGCACCTGGCTGCCGAGACCGAGGCGGAAGCGGCCGCCGGTCAGTTCGGCCAGCTCCCACGCCGTCTGGGCGGTCACCATCGGGCTGCGGGGGAAGGCGACCGCCACCCCGGTCGAAAGGTGGAGCAGGGGCGCCGCCTCGTGGGCGGCGGCGATGGACAGCCACGGCGTGCGGCTCATCTCGGTGAACACGAGGCCGGCGAAGCCGGCCTTCTCGACAGCCCGGGCGAGCCGCTGCACGTCGTTCCAGGCCGCCGGATCGGTCATCACGTCGACGTTCATGACCGTCCATGTTGCTCGCTCGGTGCTACACCTCGTCCACCGGGAGGCCGAGGGACGCGCGACCGGCGTGGACCAAGGTTTGTTCCGGCGTGAACGGGTGGAACTTCGCCGCCCGAATGTCGCGGTAGTAGCGCTCGATCGGGCTGGTCCGGAAGTACGCCGCTCCGCCGGCGACTTCCATCGCCAGGTCGCACACCTCGATCCCGCCGATCGAGATCTCGCGCTTGGCGGCCATCGCAGCGACAACGTTCTCCACCGCCGGCTGGGGGTCGTCGCCGATCGTCGCGATCGCGCCGTCGAAGGCCCACGCCATCACCCGCAGCCGGTTGTCCATCAACCCGACCTGTCGCTGGATCGAAGGATCCTGGGCGCGGGGCGTGCCGGCCACGGCGGCCACGGCGGCGTCCCGTGCCGCCTCGGCCACGCCGAGGTACACCGCACCGATCACGGGGAAGGCGTGGCTGATGATGGTCTGAAGCGGAGGATCGACGACGCCGTACGGCCGGCGGGCGAGCACCTTGTCCTCCGGGACGAAGACGTCGTTGATCTCGACGTCGTGGCTCCCGGTGCCACGCATCCCGAGGGTGTCCCAGTTGTCGAGCACGGTGACCCCGTCGGCCTTGACGGGCACCGCCATGTTGAGGATCGTCCGCTCGTCGGTGCTCCCGTCGGCGAGGACGAACATCGTCGAGAAGACGTCACCCGCCGGAACCTGGCTGGAGAACACCTTCCGGCCGCTGACCCGGAAGCCTCCGTCGCACGGCTCGGCCAGGCCACGGGGGTGGGTGAAGTCGGCGCCACCGGTGGAAACGATGATGATGCAGTCATCGGCGATGCGCCGCAACGTGGCTTCTGCTCCGGGCAGGCCGCGCCGGTAGCGCCACGCGGTGAACAGGGTGACGTGGTGGTGCATCGACACGGCGAGCGCGCTCGACCCGCAGTGCTTGGCCAGCTCGCGCTGGGCGTAGGAGACCTGGCGGATCGTGGCGCCGCGGCCGCCGAGCTCGCGTGGTACGGCGAGCGTCAGGTAGCCGGATGATTTGAAGAGCTCGAAGGCCTCGCTGACAAACGTGCCGTCGCGGTCGTGCGCCGCGGCGAACGGGGCAATCTGGGCCCCGAGCTCAGCCGCCCAAGGCACGAACGCCGTGGCCTCCTCTTCGCTGGTGGTGGTTTCCGTGATCGTCATAGCACCGATGGTGACGATGAAGCCGGACTTCGACCAGTCAATTAAATGCACCTCGCCCATCGTCCCTGGATGCGACGATGACCGGTCATGAGGGAGTACGGGCAATACTGCCCCGTCGCGCTGGGCAGCGAGGTGCTGGCGGAACGGTGGACACCGCTGATCCTGCGCGAGATGGTGCTCGGCAGCACCCGGTTCAACGAGATCGAACGGGGCCTGCCGAGCATCTCCCGGTCACTACTGGCGAAGCGCCTGCGCTACCTCGCCCGCAAGGGCGTCGTCGAGATGGTTCCGGCCGAAGACGGGCGCGGTCACGAGTACCACCTGACCGCCGCGGGCAAGGATCTCGAGCCGGTGATCATGGCGTTGGGGGAATGGACCGTGCGGTGGCTGTTCACCGAACCGGTCCCCCAGGAGGTCGACCCGATCGCGCTGACGTGGTGGATGCACCGCCGCGTCGCCATCGAGCGCACCCCGCCCGGCCGCGTCGTGATCCAGTTCGACTACCGCGACACCCAACTGACCCGGCTGTGGCTCGTCCTCGATCGCGGTGAGCCGTCCGTCTGCGCCAACCATCCCGGATTCGAGCCGGACTTGATCGTCACGACGGACTCCCTGTCGTTCATGCGGGTGTTCTCGGGCGTCGACGACCTCGTCACCGCGCTCGACACCGGCAAGGTGCGGATCGACGGACCGCCCCGGCTCGTCCGGGACTTCCCGACGTGGTTCCTCTGGAGCCCGTTCATGCCCGCCGTGCGCGCCCGCGTCAACCAGGAACGTACGGTTTCCCAGGGGCAATGATCTTCTCCCAGCACTACCTCGCCTGCCTGTCGCAGGCCTCGTATCTCATCGGCGACGAGTCGAAGGGGCGCGCGGTCGTCGTCGACCCGCGCCGGGACGTCGAGATCTACCTGGAGGAGGCCGGGGCCCACGGCCTGACGATCGAACGCGTCATCGAGACCCACGTGCACGCCGACTTCCTGAGCGGACACCTCGAGCTGGCGGCCCAGACCGGCGCGGTGATCTCGTACGGGGAAGCGGCCACGGTCGGGTTCCCGATCGAGCGCCTCGCCGACGGGCAGCGGCTGTCGCTCGGTGAGGTGACGCTCCAGATCCTCGCCACGCCGGGCCATACCCCCGAGTCGATCTCGATCGTCGTTTACGAGCACGCCGACGACGAAGTGCCGTACGGGGTTCTGACGGGCGACACCCTGTTCGTCGGCGACGTCGGACGGCCGGACCTGCTCGCCTCGGGCGAGGGTGGCATCTCGGCCGACGTCCTCGCCCGCCACCTGTACCACTCGCTCCACGAGAAGCTGCTGCACCTCCCCGACGAGACCCGGGTGTTCCCCGCCCACGGCGCCGGGTCGTCCTGCGGCAAGCAGCTCTCCACGGAGACGTCGTCGACGCTCGGTGAGCAGCGGCGGTCGAACTACGCCCTCCAATGCCGGAGCGAGGACGAGTTCGTCGCCGCGATCACCGAGGGCCAACCGCTCCGCCCCGGATACTTCGAGTTCGACGCCCAACGCAACCGCGAGCTCCACTCGCTGCTCGACGTCGAGTCCCCGCCGCCGCTCCACCTCGACGAGGTGCTCGCCCGCCAGGCCGCCGGCGCGGTCCTGCTCGACACCCGCGAGCCGGTTGATTTCGCCGCCGGCCACCTGCGCGGGGCGGTGAACGTGGGCCTCCAGGGCCGCTTCGCCGAGTACGTCGGGAGCGTCCTGTCGCCGGACCGCGAGGTCGTGCTCGTCGGCGATCCGGCCGCCGCGGACGAGGGCAAGACCCGGCTCGGACGGGTCGGCTACGACCGGGTCGCCGGCCAACTCGACGACCCGGGGCGCGCCTACGCCTCGCGCCCGGACGTCGTCACGACCAGCTCGCGCCTGACCGCGACGCAGCTCGCCGAGCTGGGCGACCCGGCCACGCCGTTGCAGGTCGTCGACGTCCGCAGCCCCGGCGAGACGGCCGCCGGGACGATCCTCGGCGCCCGCGAGATCCCGTTGGCGGGCATCACCGATGCGTTGGCGACCCTCGACGCCGAGGCACCGATCGTCGTGTACTGCGCGAGCGGATACCGCTCGCAGATCGCGGCGAGCGTGTTGCGGGCGGCCGGGTTCACCGACGTGTCCGACCTCGTCGGCGGCTACGCGGCGTGGGAGAGCGCAGGGCTCCCCACGTCGGTGCACGTCGTTCACAGCGTCGAACCGCTGAACCGGGAGCTCCGCGATCCCTCCCTGATCACCGAGCTGACCACGCCCAACCCCCTGTTCTACGACCGCAACCACTTCGCCGTCCCGGCGATCGATCCCAACACGTGGGTGCTGGGGGTCGGCGGACTGGTGCCGCGACCGTGCCGGCTCGACCTGGCGGACATCGAGGCGCTTCCGACCGTGCACGTGGTGGTGACGCTCGAATGCGCCGGCAACGGTCGGTCCATGTTCGCCGAGTCGATCGAGGGCGAGCCGTGGCGGCTCGGCGCGGTCAGCACAGCGGACTGGACCGGCATCCCGCTCACCGACGTGCTCGACCGCGCGGGGGCCCAGAGCGGTCAGCACCTGATCATGCGGGGCGCCGACCATGGGGCGGTAGACGGGATGGACGGACCGGTCCGGTACGAGCGGAGCATGTCGGTCGACGAGATCCGGGAGTCGGGAGCGCTGCTCGCGTTCGCGATGAACGGTGAACCGCTCCCGCCGCGCCACGGCTACCCGCTGCGGGTCGTCGTTCCCGGCTGGTACGGGATGGCCTCGGTCAAGTGGCTGACGGAGCTCGAGGTCGTCACCGACCCACTCGATGCCTACTTCCAGACGGACCGCTACGTCTACGAGTTCGAGCGGGACGGCGTCACCGTTCGCCAACCGGTGGAACGGCAACGGGTCAGGTCCTTGATCACCGACCCGGTGGACGGCGGCGTCGTCGACGCGGGTGTGGTCACCGTGCGCGGCGTCGCCTGGTCCGGTGCGGCGCCGATCACCACCGTCGAGGTCAGCGTCGGCGCCGGGCCGTGGCAGCCCGCGGCCGTGCTCGGTGAACCGAGCCGCCAGCACTGGCAGCGGTGGCAGCTCTCCGTGGACGTCGCCGCGCCGGGGGCGGCGATGATCCGAGCCCGGGCGACGGACGCCGGCGGTGACACCCAGCCGGAACGGGTCGCGCCCAACCGCCTCGGCTACGGGGGCAACGCCATCCACACGGTGTGCGTCACCGTCCGCTGATCCAACGCCATCACATCTCCGCACCACCTTCATCGTTCCTCCACAAGCGGCCGTCAGCGTTGGTGGCATCCCCCCAACGAAGGAGTCCACGATGAACAACAAGCTCCTGGCCGGCATCGCCGCCGGCCTGCTCACGATTGCCGCGCTGGTGACGGTGGGCGTCGTCGCCTACAACGCCGGTGAACGCAGCGACCGCACGGTGCAGGTGGTCGGCGAGGTCGCCACCTCCGGAGACACCGCCACCCGCACGGTGGTGCTGCCCGACGGCTACTGGCACGGCGGCTGGCGCGGTCCCGGCTTCGGGTTCCTGATCTTCCCCCTGATCGTGATCGGGCTGGTGCTGCTGTTCGCCTCCCGACGCGGCGGCTGGCGCGGCCCCCGCTGGTACGACGACGACCTGCAGGCCTGGCACCGCCGCCAGCATGCCGACGACGCGCCCGCGCCCGGCTCCCCCGACCAACGGTCGACGTGACCTCGACAACGTGGTGGGCTGGACGCCGTGAACCATGTGCTCGTGGTCGACGACGAGCCGGCGATCGTCGAGATCGTGCGGGACTACCTCACCGACGCCGGCTACCGGGTGTCGACGGCCCGGTCCGGCGACGAGGCGCTGGACCTGACCCGTTCGATCCGCCCCGACCTGATCGTCCTCGATCTCGGGTTGCCGGGGATCGACGGCCTCGACGTCACCCGCACGATCCGGCGGACCTCCACGGTGCCGATCATCGTCCTGACCGCCCGCGCCGACGAGGCCGACCGCGTCGTCGGGCTCGAGCTCGGCGCCGACGACTACCTCGTCAAGCCGTTCAGCCCCCGGGAGCTGCTGGCGCGGGTGCGGGCGGTCCTGCGCCGCAGCGGCGGGCAGGCGGAGCCGGGCGACGAGCGCCCGATGACCGCCGGTGAGTTGACCGTCGATCCCGCCCGGCGGCGGGTCACGGTCGCCGGCCGGGTGGTCGATCTCACGGCCACCGAGTTCGATCTGCTCGCCCACATGGCCGCGGCGCCCGGCCGGGTGTTCACCAGAGGGCAGCTGCTCGAGACGATCCACGGTGTCGCCGTCGATGCCGGCGAGCGGGCGATCGACGCCCACGTGAAGAACATCCGGCGCAAGGTCGAGCCCGATCCCCACCGGCCGCGGATGCTCGTCACCGTCCACGGCGTCGGCTACCGGCTGGCCGAGCAATGACCGGACCGCCCCGCGGGGCACCCGCGGGCGCGGAATGGTGGCGGCGGCGCTTCCTCCGGGTCGCCGTCGTCGTCGCCGTGATCTGGATCACGCTCGGCGTGGCGTTCGGCGCGCTCGCGCGAGGTGGGTTCCGGGATCGCGAACACGGCGGGCCAGGACCGCCGCTGGTCCTCGCCGTCGTCGCCGCCGCTCTCGTCGCCACGTTCGTCGCCTACCGCCGGCTCGCCCGGCCGGTGAGCGAACTGCTCGACGGTGCCGAGCGCGTCGGTGCCGGCGACTACGACACCAGGGTCCAGCCGTCGGGGCCGCGAGCTGTGCGGACGCTCGGCAAGGCGTTCAACGACATGGCCGGGCAGTTGCAGGCATCGGACGAGGCGCGCCGCCGCTTCCTCGCCGACGTGACCCACGAGCTGCGCACCCCGCTCACGGTGCTGAGTGGCGAGATCGAGGCCCAGCTCGACGGGATCCATCCCCGGGACGACGTCCAGCTCAATCGGCTGCTCGATCAGACGCGGACGCTGGGCCGGCTCGTCGAGGATCTGCGCACGCTCGCCCTCGGCGACGCCGGCCGGCTGACGTTGTACCGGGAGGCGGTCTCCCTCGGTGTCGTCGTCGAGGATGCGGTCGCCGCGATCTCCGCCACCGCGTCCCAGCGCGACGTCAACATCACCACGGTCGGCACCACGCAGCCGGCGCTCGAGATCGACGCCGACCCGGTGCGCCTCGGGCAGGTCGTCACCAACCTGCTCACCAATGCCGTCCGCCACACCCCGCCCGGCGGGCTCGTGACGGTGACGGTGGCGGCGGGGGAACGGACGGTGAGCGTCACCGTCGCCGACACCGGCTCCGGCATCGAAGGTGATCCGAAGCGGGTGTTCGACCGCTTCGCCAAGTCGGCCGACTCCGGTGGCTCCGGGCTCGGCCTCACCATCGCCCGCCAGCTCGTCGAACGCCACGGCGGCACGATCACCGCCGCCAACGCCCTGCGGGGCGGCGCCTGCTTCACCGTGACCCTCCCGCGCCCAGATTTCGGGCAGCCACCATGACCTGACAGGTCATCGCCTTGCTGACCCCGATGGGGTCATCATCGACTCATGACTGCTTACGGGCTCGCCCACCTACGCACGCCGCGGATCAACGACGAGATTCTCGAGTACATCGAACGGATCCAGGAGACCCTCGACCCGTTCGGCGGCCGGTTCATCGTCCACGGCGCGACGGTTGAGGTCATCGAGGGTTCGTGGCCCGGGACGGTCGTCATCATCGAGTTCCCCGACACCGACGCGGCCCGGGCGTGGTACCACTCGCCGGCGTACCAGGCGATCCTGCCGCTGCGGACGAACAACATCGACGGCGACACGATCATCGTCGACGGGGTGCCGCCGCACTACGACGCCGCCCACACCGCCGCGGTCCTGCGCGCGTCTACTCGGTGATCGGGACGTCGAGCTCGGGCGCCTCGGCCTCGGACGGCGGTCGCCAGTCGACGGCGACGACGATGCGCCACGCGATCAGCAGGAGCAGAACCGCCACGGTCAATCCCCCGATCAGCCGAATCCAGCCGTACGCGGGACCCGGCGGCGCGGTGAACGCCGTTTCGACGACTCGGATGCTGGCCGCGCCGACGATGGCGACGCCGCAGTGGTTGCACCGGTCCCCGAGGACGGTCGTCGTCTCGGCGGTGCCGCCGGCATCGGCGACGACGGTCGTCTCGCCGCTGCAGGCGGCGGCGCAGAAGGCGGCCCGGATCGCCGTCCCTGGCGCGACACCCGTCACGGTGACTGTGATCCGGTCGCCGGGTCGATAGGGCCCGGCCGGGGTGAGCGTCACCTCGGGTGGCGGTGGCGCGGGCTCGCCGAACACCGTGAACGCGTAGGCGGCGAGGTCGTGCTCGTCGTCGTTGACCCGCACGACGCACGCACCGGTCGCCCCGCATCCGCCAAGGTCGACGAGCTGGTACTGGAACGTGGCCGCACCGTCGTCGCCGAACTGGACCGGGAACTGGTTCCGGCAGCTGCTGAATCCGTCGACGGTCAGCCGGCACTGGAACACATGCGCCCGCGCCCCCGCCTCGCCGTCGGCGACTCGGACGACGAGGACGTCGCCGTCGGACAGTCGGTCGACGGTCTCGACGGCAACGACGCGCTCGTCGCTCGGCGTCGCCCTCATCCGAACGGTCTCCGGCTCGTCGTCGCCGGGCACGGACCACGCCAGTACCGCCACGAGCGCCGCGCCGATCGGCGTCAGGACCATCGAGCGACCTCAGTCCGGCTGTTCCGGCAGCGGGCTCGCATCGTCGAGCCGGCGGTTCAACGTGAGCAACCGCCCCATCACCGGAAGGGCGAGCAGGTTGATCCCGTGGAGCACGCCGATGATGAGCAGGATCCCGGCGATGCGCGCCGTCTCGAACTGGAGCTGGGCCGCGTTCACCGTGTCCGACCATCCGTCCCGGGGCTCGTACGTGACCGTGAACAGGATGTAGGCGAAGAAGATCAGGTAGTAGGCGACGTCGGTGAGCACGATGAAGCTCTTGCCGGTGCGCGGGTTGGCGCGGAACACGTCGGCGGCGTAGCTGCGCCCGAACCGTTTGATCAGCGGTCCGAGCCACAGGGCGATCGCGACCAGGACCGCGGTGGTGATCAGTTCCAAGATCCACCAATCCATCAGCAGCTCTCCTTGTTGTCGATCGACGACGGCGAACAGGATCGAGACGACTGCGCCGACGATGCAGACGACGATCGCGATCAGCGCGACGTGTTGGGTGTGGAGTCGTCGGTCGTCGGCGATACTCAGCTCGACGCGGGCGAACAGGTCCGGGCTCTCGTCCACCGACTCGGCCGCGCCGTGCAGGGCCTCGCGCAGGCGATCCTCGAGCACGGTCACGACGCCACCTGCGTGGTGAGCCGGGTCTCGAGGGCAGCGAGCCCCCGCTGCAGGTGGGTCTTCACCGAGTTCCGCGAGATGCCGAGGGTGGCGGCGATGTCGTCTGGGCCGAGCTCGTCGTAGTAGCGCAGCACGAGGCAGGCGCGCTGTTGGGTGGGGAGATCGCGCAGCGCGTCGAGCACCTCGCGCTGGTCCTCGCGGACATCGATCTGGTCCTCGATCCCGCGGTCGATGTCGTGGAACGGGAGCCGATGGCGCAGCGAGACCAGCCCGCGACGGTTCTGGTCGCGCGCCAGGTTGAGCACGATCGACCGCAGGTAGGCGGGCGCTCGCATCGGGTCCTCGATGCGGTGGACGTTGCGGGCGAGCCGGATGAATGCCTCCTGGACGAGGTCCTCGGCGGCGTTGCGGTCGTCGACGAACAGGCGAGCGAGGCGGACCAGCGACCGGCCTTCGGCGCGGAAAAGGTCCGCCACCAACCGGTCGGCGTCCGGCACGACGGTCGGCGCGGCCGGCTGCTCGAGCGGCGGCACGTCGGTGGTGAGCCACGCCAGCGGCCCGCACCACGCCCGCAACGCGTCGCCGAGGCGCGCGCCCATCATCGCCACGGTCCCTGATCCTGGCAGCTGCGCGCATACCTGACGGACGACTTCCGAGCCGGCCGCGGGTGACAGCGAAGCTTTTTCGCGTCCGTGTCACCCACTGACCGTCGGTGTTCGTCCGTCTGATCGAGCACACCGGGTGCTCGATCGAGACAGGAGGGAGCGATGAGCACGACTCACGCACGCAAGCGACGGACGAAGCGGCTGGTGCTGGCGAGTGCCGGCGCCGCGCTCGTGGCCGGACTGGCGGGGGTGGCGACTGCGCTACCGGCGTCGGGGAACGGTTGGGAGGGAAAGGCGGTCCTCCGGGATGCCAACGGCGTCCAGGTCGGTACCGTCAGCTTCGACGGCGATGGCCGCGGCACAACGGTGAAGGTCGCGCTGAGCGGGGTGACGGCCGGACTCGACGGGTTCCACGGCTTGCACATCCACGCCAACGACGGCCGGGCACTGTGCGACCCGACCGTGGGGTTCACCAACGTCGGCGGGCACTGGAACCCGTCCGCGGCCACGCACGGTCACCATCACGGCGACCTGCCGAGCATCCTCGTGCAGGCGGACGGCACCGGCACGGCACGTGTTGTCACCGCACGGTTCGAGCCCGGCGAGGTCGACGGCAGGGCGGTGATCCTCCACGCTGGTCCGGACAACTTCGCCAACGTGCCGGATCGCTATTCGACTGGGACCCCGCCCGTCGCCGGCCCCGATGCGGCGACGAAGGCAACGGGCGACTCGGGCGGCCGGATCGCCTGCGGCATCATCGATGTCGATTGAGACCGTCGCGATGCCGGCGGGCCGCGCCGAGAGCGCCCCGCCGGCATCACTGCGGATCGTCGGGGCGTTCGTCCTGGGCGGCCTGCTGTGGGGTGTCGTCGCCCGGGCATGGATGCGGCTGATCAGCGCGGACCCCGAGTTCACGTGGTCGGGAACGCTGTTCATCGTCGTCGCGTTCACGGTCGCGGGCGGTGCGCAGGGCGCGGCGTGGGCGGTCCGGCAGCGGGGATGGCCGCCGTGGGCGGTCGCGATCGTCCGTGCCGTCGCGCTCGTGCTTGCGCTGCCGTTGGGATCCGGTGCCGGGATCGTGATGCTGCCCGCGATCGTGACCGGGTCGCTCGCCGCCGGCCGCACGGACTGGCCCCGATGGCTGCGAGTCGCGCTTGGCACCGTGGCCGTGATCAACGCGTTGGCGATCTTCCCACTGCTTCTCGCAGACCTGACGTGGAGCCGCACCGTCGTCGGGTGGCTGACGATGATCCCCCTCTACGCGGTGATCGTCGGGGCGGTCTCGCTCACCCTGCGGCCCTACCGGGCGAGCGCCTGACCCATCTCCATGTCCATCCGCTCGTCGGGGTGATGCAGCCCGGGGGCGAGCTCGGCGTCGAATGCGATCGCCAGCGCGAACAGCAGCGCCGCCACCCCGGCCACCTTCGCCAGCGCCTCGCCGAAGCGCCACCGCTTCTCCAGGGCGATGAGCAGGGCGAGGCCGAGCATCGCCGGCACGTTCATCACCCCGACCGCGACCAGGGCGACCATCAGCATCCAGCAGCAGCCGATGCAGACGAGACCGTGGTGGAAGCCGGCATGAAGATCGCGGGTCCGGCCGGTGTAGCCGGCGTACTTGACGAGGTGGCCGATCGGACTCCGGCAGTGCCGCAGACACCACCCCTTCATCGGGGTCAGCTGATAGATGCCGCAGACGGCGAACGCGCTGATCGCGACGGCCTGGGCCAAGACCGGGCGGTCGTCGGCCAGCGCGTCGAAGGCCGACGCGAGGGCGTAGGCGATGAAGCCGGTCGCCGCCCACGCCAGCCCGAACCCGGCGCCGAACGACGTCAGCCGGGCCGGGCGGTGGTCGCGCACGGTGCGGGCGTACAGCTCGACGAGTGGTGCCACCGCCGGCAGCATCATCGCCGCCATCATCACCGTCCAGATCGCGACGAAGCCGGCGAGCCCCAACCCCATCGTGCCGGGCTCGGCGCCCATCCCCATGTCGACCGCCCACACGAGCGTGCCCACCCACGCCGCGACGCCGACACCGATGGTGACGGTCTCGACGGTGGAAAGGCGGTAACGAGGCCTTGCCTCGACGTTGACCGTCATCCCTGTGCTAGGCCGCCCAGGAGAACGGCGCGGTGAAGCCGCTGCGGTCCTCGCCGGTGTAGTCGATGCCGAGGAGCGACCAGCGCACGGAGGACGACGGGGTGACGGTGAGCGTCGGGCCGGCCGGGTGGGCGACGATGCCGGTCAACGCAACGGGACCATTGTCCGCCGGTCCGCTCGCCGGGAGCCCGCCCATCTCCGTCTCGTCCCCGACGCGCAGCGTCCACCCGTTGCCCGCCGCGGCGAGTTCGATCGCGGCCCGCTCGACGCCGAGGACCTCGCCGATCAACGGGGCCAGGCCCGCCATCGGTCCGCCGAGCTCGCCGGTGAAGACCTTGGTGAGGCTGGCGATCTGCTCGTCGGTGGCGTTCTGATCGATGAGCAGTCCGGCCTGCCAGTTCCCCTCGACCATCAGCTTCGGGGTCTTGATGACGAGCACCACGGTGCGCCCGGACACGTCGACGCCGTCGATGTCGCCCTGCTCGACGTCGAACGCGAGCACGGCGCGACAGTCGTCTCCCGTCGCCGGCCGGGACAGGTTGGACCACGTGCACGGACAGATCACGTCACAGTTGCAGTTCTCCACGTACCGACCCTGGATGTGCCAAGCCATGTCGCCCTCCGCTCCTACTCGTACACCCGAGCCAGCATGCGCCGATCGCCCCGTCGGAGTAAAGCCCGGCATGATGGTTGGCGGACGAAAGGAGCGCGCGATGAACTACGTGAAGCTGGGTTCGACCGGGGTCGAGGTGTCGCCGATCTGCCTCGGGTGCATGAGCTTCGGCGTCCCCGAGCGAGGCGGTCACCCGTGGAGCCTCGACGAGGAGGCGAGCCGGCCGTTGATCCGTCAGGCGATCGAGGCGGGGATCAACTTCTTCGACACCGCCAACGTCTACTCCGACGGCACGAGCGAGGAGATCACCGGCCGGGCGCTCGCCGAGTTCGCCCGGCGCGACGAGATCGTGCTGGCGACCAAGGTGCACGGGCGGATGCGGCGGGGGCCGAATGGCGTCGGGTTGTCACGAAAGGCGATCCTGAGCGAGATCGACGCCAGCCTCCGCCGGCTCGGCACCGATTACGTCGACCTGTACCAGATCCACCGCTGGGACCGGCGCACGCCGATCACCGAGACGCTCGAGGCGCTGCACGACGTCGTCAAGGCTGGCAAGGCCCGCTACATCGGCGCCTCGTCGATGTTCGCGTGGCAGTTCTCCAAGGCGCAGTATCTCGCCGCGCATCATGGCTGGACGCCGTTCGTGACGATGCAGAACCACTACAACCTGCTGTACCGCGAGGAGGAGCGGGAGATGTTGCCGCTGTGCCAGGACCTCGGGGTCGGCGTGATCCCGTGGAGCCCGCTCGCGCGGGGCCGGCTCACCCGGGACTGGGACACCACGACCGCCCGCACCGAGACCGACGAGTTCGGCCGCTCGCTGTACCAGCCCGACGACCGGGTGATCGTCGACGCCGTCGCCGGGATCGCCGACCGTCGGGGCGTGACCCGGGCCCAGGTCGCCCTGGCCTGGCTCCGGCGCGAGCCGACCATCGTCGCCCCGATCGTCGGGGTGACGAAGGCCGAGCACCTCGACGAGGCCGTCGCCTCGCTCTCGCTCGAGCTCACCGACGACGAAGCCGCCGAGCTGGAGAAGCCCTACACGACCCGCCCCGTCGCCGGAATCGACGTCCGCCGCTAGGAGCCTGCTGAGCAATCGGGGTTGAGGGTGCTCGCGTTTTCGTCGCCCATCGAAAAGAATGGGTGGTGTGCAGGGCTCGTCGGATCCGAACCGGGAATTGTTGGACGCGGCGGCGTTGGTCGGTCATCTGGTCCCGG
>JBKOUV010000124.1:0-31091 GCA_046723555.1 Actinomycetota bacterium
AGCGAAATTCCTTGTCAGGTAAGTTCTGACCTGCACGAATGGCGTAACGACTTCCCCACTGTCTCAACCATAGACCCGGCGAAATTGAAGTACGAGTAAAGATGCTCGTTTGCTGCGGAAGGACGGAAAGACCCCGTGGACCTTTACTACAACTTGGTGTTGAGTTTTGACCTGCATTGTGTAGGATAGGTGGGAGACTTGGAAGCATCGGCGCCAGCCGGTGTGGAGTCAACGTTGAAATACCACCCTTTGTATGTCGGAGTTCTAACCTCGGTCCGTGATCCGGATCGGGGACAGCGCCAGGCGGGTAGTTTGACTGGGGCGGTCGCCTCCTAAAATGTAACGGAGGCGCCCAAAGGTTCCCTCAGGCTGGTTGGCAATCAGCCGTCGAGTGCAATGACACAAGGGAGCTTGACTGCGAGACCGACAAGTCAAGCAGGTGCGAAAGCAGGGCATAGTGACCCGGCCATTGCGTGTGGAAGCGTGGTCGCTCAACGGATAAAAGGTACCCCGGGGATAACAGGTTAATCTTTCCCAAGAGTCCATATCGACGGAAAGGTTTGACACCTCGATGTCGGCTCATCGCATCCTGGGGCTGAAGCAGGTCCCAAGGGTTGGGCTGTTCGCCCATTAAAGCGGTACGCGAGCTGGGTTCAGAACGTCGTGAGACAGTTCGGTCCCTATCCTCCGCAGCCGAAGGAGTGTTGAGGAAGGCTGTCCCTAGTACGAGAGGACCGGGACGGACGTAGCTCTGGTGTGTCTGTTGTCCTGCCAAGGGCACGGCAGATTGGCCACCTACGGAAGGGATAACCGCTGAAAGCATCTAAGTGGGAAACCCGTTCCAAGATGAGCACTCCCATGCGGTCAACGCAGTAAGGCCCGTGACCAGACCATCACGTTGATAGGCCGGAGGTGTACGCACAGCAATGTGTTCAGCCGACCGGTACTAATCGGCCGAGGGCTTGGATTGAACGCCCGTGTTCGTGCTTGCTCTGGAGTCCTCGAGTGCGGTGCACTCGTTGACAACTGATTTCGGTGGCCATAGCGGCAGAGTCACACCCGTTCCCATCCCGAACACGGAAGTTAAGCCTGCCAGCGCCGATGGTACTTGGGGGTTGACCCCCTGGGAGAGTAGGACGCCGCCGGATTTCTCACGCGAGGAGCGCCCGCCGACCCGGTGGGCGCTCCTTGTCGTTTTGAGCCTGGAAGGGGCCGGGGCGACTCGCCGTAGCATCAGATCTCATGTCCTCGGGTCGATCCTCCCGTCCCGCGCGCCGGCGCCCGTCGAAGCGGCCCGGGTCGGGTCCTGCCCGCCGGCCCACGGCGGCGGAGCGACGGGCGGCCGAGGTCCGCCGCACACGGGGACCGCGCCCTCCCCGGGACCCCGATGCCGAGCGGCTGGCGATCGAGAGCCGGACGCTCGAGGAGTGGATCGACGAGGGCTCGCTACGCGCCGAGGCCACGGGAGCGGCCGGTCGGGCTCGGCGCGTTGTACCACGGCGCGGGCCATCGTCTGCGGCCCGGGCGATCGACCCGGCGACCTCGGCAGCGATTCGCGCCGCCGTCCCTGACGAGCGCCGGGCGGCCCACCTGATGGGACGGCTGGCGCAGGCCCAGGATGCGCTCGAGCGTGAGCGCTTCGACGATGCCCGCCGGCTCGCCACCCCCCTGCTACGCGAGGTGTCGG
The DNA here is from genome assembly GCA_046723555.1 of Actinomycetota bacterium. Classification (GTDB taxonomy): domain Bacteria; phylum Actinomycetota; class Acidimicrobiia; order Acidimicrobiales; family Ilumatobacteraceae; genus JALZMG01. Next base: position 1,688 of record JBKOUV010000124.1, read on the forward strand.
GCCTCGCGGCCGTGCACGAGGTGGTGGGTCTCGCGGCATACCGCTCCGAGCGGTGGAAGCAAGCGGTCGCCGAGCTGGAGGCGGCGCAGCTGCTGCATCCGGCGGTGGAGCTGCTTCCCGTGCTCGCCGACGCCTACCGCGCCCTCGGACGTTGGACCGACGTCGACCGCATCTGGAGCGAGGTCCGGGCGATCTCGCCGGCCCAGGACATTCTCGCCGAGGCGCGCATCGTCGCCGCTGGCGCGGAGGCGGACCGGGGCGATCTCCAGGCCGCGCTGCGGACAATGGCGCGGGCCAAGCAGGTCCCCCGGCGGGTGCGTGACCACCACCTGCGGCAGTGGTACGTGCTGGGTGATCTGTACGACCGCGCCGGCGACCCGCTCGAGGCGACGCGCTGGTTCGAGCTGGTCGCCACGCACGACCCGAAGTTCGTCGACGTCGCCGAGCGGTTGCGCGCCCTCGGTCGCTGAGCGCGGCGGTAACCGACCGGTAGCGTGCGCGGCGTGCCGAGCCGCCACTTCCGCGCCGGAGTCGTGATCGTCGTGCGGCGCCACGACGGCCGCGTGCTCGCCTTTGAGCGGGTCGACCAACCCGGACAGTGGCAGCTCCCGCAGGGAGGCCTCGAGCCCGGGGAGTCGCCCGAGAAGGCGGCGTGGCGCGAGCTCGGCGAGGAGACCGGCCTGGGACCTTCGGACGTCAAGCTGGTGGGCGAGCATCCCGACTGGGTCGTCTACGAATGGCCGCCCGACGTCGTCGCCGGGGGCAATCGGCTCGGACAGGTGCAGCGGTGGTTCTTCTTCCGGCTGCACGACGACTCGATCGAGCCCTCGCCCGATGGCCGGGAGTTCCGCGCGTGGAGGTGGGCCGAGCCGGCGTGGCTGATCGACCAGGTCGTGCCGTTCCGTCGCCCGGCCTACGAGACCGTGCTGCGCTGAGTGTCGCCGTGGCCGGAGATCTGTTCAACGCGGCGGCGGAGGAGCGGCTGCGGACCCAAGCGCCGCTGGCGGCCCGGCTCCGGCCCCGCACGATCGACGATGTCGTGGGCCAGCCGCACCTGCTCGGTCCGGATCGGCCGCTGCGCCGGCTCGTCGAACAGGATCGGCTGTCGTCGGTGCTGCTGTGGGGACCTCCGGGTACCGGCAAGACGACCCTCGCCCTGGCGGTCGCCGGCACGACGCAGCGGGCGTTCGAGCAACTCTCTGCGGTGACCGCCGGCGTGAAGGACGTGCGCGACGTCATCGAGCGGGCCCGCCGGTGCCTCGGTGAGCGCGGGCAGGGCACGATCCTGTTCCTCGACGAGATCCACCGGTTCACCAAGGCCCAGCAGGACGCGCTGCTGCCGGCGGTCGAGGACGGCACCCTCGTGCTCATCGGGGCGACCACGGAGAACCCGTTCTTCGAGGTCAACCCCCCGCTGCGCAGCCGGTCGACGCTATTCCGTCTCGACCCCCTGCAACCCGACGAGCTGGGCATCCTCGCCGCCCGCGGCCTCGAGGCGCTGGGGACGACTGCTGCGGACGACGCGATCGAGCTCGCCGTGCAACGCAGCGGGGGAGACGGCCGGCAGGTCCTCACCGCCATCGAGGTCGCCGACGCACTCGCTCGTCCCGGGCCGATCGAGCTCGCCCACGTCGAGGCGGCGCTGGGGACGAGCGCCGTGCGGTACGGCCGCGACGACCACTACGACGTGATCAGCGCGTTCATCAAGTCGATGCGGGGATCCGATCCCGATGCCGCGATCTACTGGCTCGCCCGGATGCTGGAGGCCGGCGAGGATCCGCGGTTCCTCGCTCGGCGGATGGTGATCTTCGCCAGCGAGGACGTGGGGATGGCCGACCCGCAAGCGCTGGTGGTGGCCACCTCGGCGGCCCACGCCCTGGAGCTGGTCGGGCTTCCCGAAGCCCAGCTCAACCTGGCCCAGGCCGCGATCCACCTGGCGACCGCGCCGAAGAGCAACCGCACCGCGATGGCGATCTGGCGGGCGCGGGCCGACGTCGCCCAAGGCGCACTCGGGGAGGTGCCGGCGCACCTCCGCGACTCGAGCTATCGGGCAGCGCAGAGCATCGGCCACGGTGCCGGCTACGAGTACCCTCATGACCACGAGCACGACGAACTCGGAGGCTGGGTAGCCCAGCAGTACCTGCCCGACACGCTGCGCACGCGCCGGTGGTACGAGCCCAGCCGACACGGTCATGAGCAGGAGGTCGCGGAGCGGATGAGAGCGCGCCGGCAGGGCGAGGACGGGAACTCTGAGGACGACCGATGATGCGGCGATTCGTGTGGTTCGCCGGTGGCGTGGTCACCGGCGCCGCGGGCGTCGGGTACGCCAAACGCAAGGTCACCACAACCGCACAGCGACTGGCCCCGGCGAACGTGGCCAAAGGGGTCGCGGCGTCGGTGCGGCGATCCGGTCAGCGCGCGGCCTCTGCGATCAAGGACGGGCGCGGCTCCGCCCGCGCCCGCGAGCGCGAGCTGCGCGCCGAACGCGAAGGCCGGCTGGTGCGGCTCGGGGAGTACCTCCATCCCGACGATGAGGTCCTCGTCGACGGTCGTCCGGTCGAGTCCGGCCGGGTGATCCTGATGCGCCGCCGAGATCCGACGGCGAAGTGATGATCGAGACGGCTGAGCGCGGCGCGGTCATCGCGGACCTCCGCCGGGCGCTCGGTGCTGACCGCGTCCGCGACGGCGCCTCCGAACTGTCGCTGTACCGCCACGACGCCTCGCACATGGAGGGTCACGCGGTCGCGGTGTGCTTCCCGACGTCCACGGCGGAGGTACAGGCATGCGTCGAGGTGGCCAACCGCCACGCCATCCCGTTCGTGGCTCGCGGCTCCGGTACCGGGCTCGCCGGCGGGGCGGTGCCGCCCGAAGGTGCCATCGTGATCTCGACGTCGAAGATGAACCGGGTGCTGTCCGTGGATCCGCTGGCCCGGCGGGCGTGGGTCGAGCCGGGCGTGCTCAACCTCGACCTCTCCCGTCACGTGGCGAGCCATGGCCTCCACTTCGCCCCCGACCCGAGCAGTCAGCAGACCTGCTCGATCGGCGGCAACGTCGCCAACAACTCGGGCGGTCCGCACTGTCTGTCGGAGGGCGTGACGGCTGCCCACATCCTTGCCCTCGAGGTGGTGCTTCCCGATGGCACGGTGACCGTGCTCGGCGGTGAGGATCCCGAACCGCCCGGCTACGATCTGCGCGGCGCGTTCGTCGGCAGTGAGGGGATGTTCGGGATCGCCACCCGGATCTGCGTTCGCCTCACGCCGGACCCGCCGGCCACGGTGACGATGCTGATGGACTTCGACGCGGTCGAGGCGGGAGCGTCGACCGTGAGTGCGGTGATAGCCGCCGGGATCGTCCCCGCGGCAATGGAGATGATGGACCGGCTCTGCCTCGAAGCGGTGGAGGCCTACATCCACGCCGGCCTCCCGGTGGACGCGGCCGCGGCGTTGCTGGTCGAGGTCGTCGGGCTGCCGCACGGCGTCGATGACGACGCCGCGCTGGTGCGGCGCATCGCAACCGATCACGGCGTCCGCCACATCCGCATCGCCGCCGACGACGAGGAGCGGGCGCTGCTGTGGAAGGGCCGCAAGTCGGCGTTCGGCGCGATCGCCCGGATCAAGCCGAACTACTACCTCCACGACACCGTCGTGCCCCGGCGGGAGCTTCCCGGCGTGCTGGCCCAGGTGTATGAGATCGCGGCCCGGCACGACCTGCTCGTGCTGAACGTGTTCCACGCCGGCGACGGCAACCTCCACCCGCTGCTCGTGTTCGACGCCCGCGAGCCGGGCGTGATGAAGCGGGTCCAGGCCGCGGGCGAGGAGATCGTCCGGGCGTCCGTCGCCGCGGGTGGGGTGCTGAGTGGTGAGCACGGCATCGGGTTGGAGAAGCGGGACCTCATGCCGCTGCTGTTCACCCCGATCGACCTCGACGCCCAGGCTCGGCTGCGGACGGCATTCGATCCCGGCGGCCTGGCGAACCCGGGCAAGGTGCTCCCGAGCCCGGCGACGTGCGGCGATCTTCAGGCGGTGCCCGAGGGCGCGTGGATCTGACCGCCTTCGCCGACGAGGTCGGCGACACCGGACCGGTGACGATCACGGGGCTCGGGACTCGCGGCGGACCGGTGCCCGGCGTGCGAGTCGTCGGCGCGCCGGCCGGGATCGACTGGATCCAGCCCGACGAGATGACGGTGTGCTGCGGCGCCGGGACGATCGTGGCCGAGCTCGACGACGCCTTGCTGGCCCACGGACAGTGTGTCGCGATCCCGCCCGCCGGCACGGTGGGCGGTGCGCTCGCCGTGGGGCACAGCGGGATGCGACGGCTGGGCTATGGACCGGTGCGAGACGCGTTGTTGCAGGCGCGGTACGTGTCCGCCGACGGACGAGTCGTCAAGGCCGGCGGCCCGACCGTGAAGAACGTCAGCGGCTTCGACCTCTGCCGCCTCCTCGTCGGCTCGCGTGGCACCCTCGGCTTCCTCGGCGAGGTGATCCTGCGGACGCGTCCCCGGGCGCGCTACGAGCAGTGGTTCAGTGGACCGGTCGACCCCGAGGATGCCCTGGGCCAGCTGCACCGGCCGACCGCGGTCCTGTGGGACGGCACGACGACCTGGGTGTTGCTGGAAGGCGACGAGCGTGACGTCGAAGCGCAGGTGGCGGCGCTGGCGCTGCGGCCCGCGGAAGGGGCGCCGCCGCTCCCGTCCGGGGGTCGGTGGTCGATCCCGCCGGGATCGTTCTGGCAACTGACGGGAACGTTCGTGGTGGAGATCGGCGTCGGCGTCGTCCACCACGCCGAGCCAGCACCCGCCCGCACCGTCGACCCGCCCGTCGCCGCGCTGCACCGACGGATCAAGCACCAGTTCGACCCGACCGGCCGGCTCAACCCGGGTCTGGACGTGCTCGCCGCGTGATCGGTGCCGGGCGGCCGTTCGTCGATCGCCCTCCCGGATCGATCGGCGCGGCCACGGCACTCGCCTCGCGGGCGGCTCGGCACTGGGGACTTCCCCATCCAGAGTTCGTCCGCGTGTTCATGAACGCGATCTACACGGCCGGTGACGTCGTCCTCCGGGTGGGGCGGCCGACCGCCCCCGCGTCGGCGGCGCTCGAACTGGCCGAGCTGCTGACATCCTCCGGCGTCCGGGTGCCCGCCCCCGCCCGCGACGACGCGGTGAGCGATGGCGACCTCGCGGTGACGGCTTGGGAGCGGTTGACCCTGCTCGACGCCGAGCCCGACTGGAGGGCGGCGGGCGAGATGGTCGCGCGTGTCCACGCCCTGGCACCGGAGGAGCTGCCGCCGGCGTACCCTCTGCCCCGCGGTGAGGAGTTCCCGTGGTGGCAGTTCGACGTCCTGCTCGAAGACGTCGCAGACCTGCTCGACCGCGCGGCGCGGGAGGGGATCGAGGGCGCCCTCGAGCGCTACGGCGGGTGGTCCGCAGGCGTGGAACGGGTGGTCTGCCACGGAGACGTCCACCCCGGGAACGTGGTCGCGACGGCGAGCGGCACGGTGCTGCTCGACTGGGACCTGCTCTGCCTGGCCCCGCCGGCGTGGGACCATGCGGCGATGCTGACGTGGGCGTCACGGTGGGGCGGCCCTCCCGACTGGTACGCCGACTTCGCGGCCGGGTACGGCGGCTCGATGACCGACGATCCGATCGCCGTCGCCCTCGCCGAACTGCGGCTGGTCGCCGCCACGCTGATGCGCCTGCGCGCCGGCCGGGCAGATCCGGCGGCGATGCCCGAGGCCCAGCGCCGGCTGGCGTACTGGCGGGGAGATCCCGACGCGCCGATGTGGAAGCCCGTGTAAGGCAGCAGACTGGAGACGCATGCCCGAGTTGAAGACCGAGGCGCAGATCGCGGCGATGCGCGAGGCCGGCCAGATCGTCGCGGCCGCGCTGGACGCCGTGCGCCGCCGGGCCGCCGTCGGCGTGTCGCTGCGCGAGCTCGACGAGGTCGCGGCGTCGGTCATCACCGCGCGCGGGGCGCACCCGCTGTTCCTCAACTACCACCCCCGCTGGGCGCCGACGCCGTTCCCGGGCGTGATCTGCGCCAGCGTGAACGACGTCGTCGTGCACGGGATCCCGTCGGACGCTCGCCTCGCCGACGGCGATCTCGTCAGCATCGACTGCGGGGCCCGATTCGACGGTTGGTGCGGTGACGCCGCGATCAGCTTCATCGTCGGCGAGCCCGACCCGCTCGACGTCGAGCTGATCGAGACCACCGAGCGGGCTCTCGATGCCGGCATCGCCGCCGTCCGACCGGGTAACACGATGGGTGATGTTGGCGCGGCGATCGGGTCCGTCGCCCGGCGGGCCGGCTATGGCGTGCTCGCCGACCACGGCGGCCACGGCATCGGGCGCCGGATGCACGAGGACCCGTCGGTTCCGAACGAGGGTCGGGCCGGCCGGGGCCTGCGCCTCGAGCCCGGTCTCGTGCTCGCCCTCGAGCCCATGCTCGTCGCCGGCGGCAAGGACTCGTACCGCGTCGACGACGATGGCTGGGCGGTGCGCACGAAGGACGGCAGCCGCGCCGCCCACGCCGAGCACACCGTCGCCGTCACCGCCACCGGCCCACGCGTGCTGACTGCTCGCTGATGACGGTCGACGGCGCGCTCGACCTCCGCCTCGACGACGAAGAGCTGTCGTCGTGCGTGGCGTGCGGGCTGTGCCTGCCGCATTGCCCCACGTTCCGCGTGACCGGGGAGGAGGGGTTGTCGCCGCGCGGGCGCATCGACGCGATGCGGAACGTGCAGTGGCGGGGTGCCGCGGCGGATGGTGACTTCGTCCGCTTCATCGAGACGTGCGTGCAGTGCCGGGGATGTGAGCCGGCGTGCCCCAGCGGAGTCCCGTTCGGCCGGTTGATGGAGGGCACCCGCGTCGCCCTCGCCGGGGAACGGCGGATCGCGCCGCGGTGGCTGCGCGCCGGGTTGGCGACGCTCCGTCACCACCGCGTGGTGCTGGCGGGCTCCTCGCTGCTGGCGGTCGCGCAGCGGGCGCGACTGGTGCCCCGGCGGGCCGGGCTCGGTCGGATCCCGTTGCGGCGGGGCCCGGCAGTGGCGTCGACGGGCACCGACGTGTGGCTCGTCACCGGCTGCGTGATGGACGCCTGGATGCGCTCGACCCACCGGGCGACCGCCGACCTGATCACCCGGATGGGGTTCACGTTCTCGGTTCCCGACGGTGCCGGGTGCTGTGGGGCGCTGCACACCCACGCCGGGTTGGAGCCGCAGGCGCGCCGTCTCGCCGAGTCGATGATGCGGGCGATGCCGGGCGATGCGCCGGTCCTGGTCAACTCGGCCGGCTGCGGTGCGGCGATGAAGGACTACGGCCACCTGCTCGGCACTGCCGAGGCCGGCGCGTTCAGCGCCCGTGTCCGCGACATTCACGAGTGGATGGCCGAGCACCTCGACCGTTTGCCCGCGACCCGACGGCTCGACCCGGTCATCGTGCAGGATCCGTGTCACCTGCGGCACGTGCAGCGGGCCCACACCTCCGTGCGGACCGTGGTCGGCCGCGTCGCCGACATCGTCGAACTCGACGACGAGGGGCTCTGTTGCGGTGCCGGAGGCGCCTACGCGGTGCTCCAGCCGGGGCTGGCCGGCGAGATCCGCGAGCGCAAGGTCGCCGCCATCGCCCGGGCGGGTGAGCGGTCAGGTGCGACGGTTGTCGTGAGCGCCAACCCGGGCTGTTTGATGCACCTCGCCGCAGCCGGGGTCGACGTCCGGCACCCGCTCGACGTGGTCGCCGAGGCGGCGCGCGTATGACGCGGTACGACGACTTGGCGGAGCGACTGGAGTCGATCGGCGCCGAGCTCGACGAGCTGTCGTTCGATCTGCTCCAACAGGCGGTCGCCGACGGGGCGACGCAGCGGCCGGCGTCCGACCGCACGCTGACCCAGGCCCGGCGGGCGGTCGAGAAGGCGGCCCACCTCCTGCGCCAGCTCGACTAGTTCGTCGGAGGGTTTCCGGCCCGCACGGGTGGCGGCAGATCCTCGGGCGCGCGCAAACCCTCCCGTGGCGTGGGGACGAAGCTGTTGACGAGGTCGATCATCGCGCGCAGATCGCCGTAGCGGTGCTTGGCGAAGACGAAGCGGATGCGGGGGAGCTCGACGTGGTCGCCGTGGCGGCGCTCGATGTCGAGCGGCCCGGTGCGCTCGATCGACCCCCGGGCGACGAGGTGGCCGAACCGCGCGTTGAGCTCGGCGAGCTGCTCCGGCGTGGGATCGTGGCGCAAGCGCAGGATCAGGTAGTCCCCGACGTAGCGGATCGAGTGGTAGTTGGCGAAGAACCGGTCGATCTCGGCCACCGCCGCCTCGCAGGAGTCGGTGACGAGGTACAGGCTGCGGTCGGCCGGGGCGACGAGACCGCGCTCGACGAGTTGGACGCGGATCATCTCGTCGATCGCCTCCCAGTACGGGTCGTCGGGAGTGTCGAGGAAGACGATCGGCACCGGCAGCCCCTTGCCGGTCTGGGTGAGGGTCAGCAGCTCGAACGTCTCGTCGAGCGTGCCGAACCCGCCGGGCAGACACACGAAGGCCCGGCTCTCCTTCACCAGCATCAACTTGCGGGTGAAGAAGTACTTCATGCTGACGTACTTCTCGTCTCCCGCGATCACCGGGTTGGCGCCCTGCTCGAACGGGAGCCGGATCGAGACCCCGATGCTCTGGGCCCGCCCGGCGCCCTCCATCGCCGCCTGCATGATCCCGGGTCCGGCACCGGTGACGACCATCCAGCCGCGGTGGGCGAGCATCGACGCGATCTGCGTCGCCTGCTCGTAGAGGGGGTCACCCGCGCGGGTCCGCGCCGAGCCGAACACCGTCACCTTGGGGACGTCGCGGTACGGCGCGAACACGGCGAACGCCTCGCGCATCTCGTCCACCGCGGCGGCGGCGATCTTGAGGTCGAGCGAGTCCGGCCGATCGGTCAGCAGCCCGAGGGCGGCGCCGAGCAGCTCGATCGCGACCCGCTGGTCGACGGCCGGATTGAGCTCCTCGACGATCTGGCGCGCCCGCGCCTCGACATCGCCCGGTACAGCAGGATCCACGGTGGTCCGGAGTCCTGATCGCGCTCAGCGCGACGAGGGAGGCTCAGAACCGGACAGCTCGGCGGCCTTCGCCTGGAGGGCGTCGAGCAGCTCACCGAAGCTCTTCTGGAAGCTGGCGACACCCTCGCGTTCAAGGGTCGCCGAGACGTCGGCCAGGTCGACGCCGATCTCGGCGAGCTGCCGCCACGTCGCTTCAGCCTCCTCGACGTCGGCGTCGACGGTGCGGCTGAGCGTGCCGTGGTCCTCGAACGCCGTGATCGTCGCGTCGGGCAGGGTGTTGACGGTGTGCGGCCCGATCAAGGCGTCGACGTACATCGTGTCGGGGTAGGCCGGGTTCTTCGTCGACGTGCTCGCCCACAGCGGACGCTGCACCCTCGCCCCGCGCGCGGCGAGCGCCTCCCACCGCGGCCCGGAGAACGTCTCGACGAACTGGCGGTAGGCGAGCTTCGCCTGGGCGATCGCGGCCTTGCCCCGGAGGGCGAGGGCCTCGGGCGTCCCGATCGCCTCGAGGCGTCGATCGACCTCGGTGTCGACGCGGGACACGAAGAAGCTGGCGACACTCGCCACTTTGGAAAGGTCGGCGCCGTCGGTGGCCGCATAGGCCTCGAGTCCGTCGAGGTAGGCGTCCATCACTTCTTGGTGGCGGTCGAGGCTGAAGATGAGGGTGATGTTGGTGTTGCGACCTTCACTGAGCATCTGGCGGATCGGCGCGACGCCCTCCGCCGTCGCCGGGATCTTCACCATCAGGTTGCGCCGGGCGATGCGCTCGTGGAGGTCACGCGCCGCCGCCTCCGTCCCCGCCTCGTCGTGGGCGAGCCCGGGGTCGACCTCGACGCTGACGAAGCCGTCGCCACCGTCACTCTGTTCATACAGCGAATCGAACACCGCGCAGGCCGATTCGATGTCGGACAGCACCAGGGTCCAGTAGTCGTCGAGGACCGGGCCGCCGTCAGTGGCGATACCGCTGAACTGCTCGTCGTAGTCGGACGAGCCGGAGATCGCCTTCTGGAAGATCGTCGGGTTCGACGTCAGCCCGCGTATCCCCCCGTCACGCCACTCGGCGAGCTGCCCCGACGTCAGGAACCCGCGGGTCAGGTTGTCGAGCCACGGACTCTGCCCGAACTCCTCGTACAGCCGGATCAGTCGTTCCATCACACAGCTCCTTCTCCTGCTTCTCCCTCCAGGCTACGAGGCGATCAGGGCATGGGCGCGGCGAAGGACGTGGTCCAGGTTGATGCCGAGCTCGCCGAGGACAACGTCGCCCGGCGCGCTCGCGCCGAACCGGTCGATGCCGATCGAGTCGTCGGCGTAGCGCTCCCACCCAAAGGTCGTGGCGGCCTCGACCGACAGGACCGGCACCCCTTCGGGCAGCAGCGCGCGTCGGTACTCGTCGTCCTGACGGGCGAAGCGGTCCCAGCTCGGCAGGCTGACGACCCGGGTCGCGGTGCCCTCGGCGTCGAGCTGCTCGGCGGCCTCGATCGCCAGCGCAACCTCGCTCCCGGTGGCGACGATCACCAGCGCCGGCGGCTCGCCGTTGTCGTGGACGATCCCCGCGCCCCGCTCGACGGCCGAGCCGTCCGTGCGCACGGTGACGGCCTGGCGCGTCAGCACGATGACCGTGGGTCCGTCGTGGTCGATCGCCGCCTTCCAGGCGGCCACGGTCTCGTTGCCATCGGCCGGCCGGATGACCTGGAGGTCGGGCGTCGCCCGCAGGATCGCCAGGTGCTCGATCGGCTGGTGCGTCGGTCCGTCCTCGCCGACGCCGACGGAGTCGTGGCTGTACACGAACACCGCTTTGGCGCGGGACAGCGCGGCGAGCCGCACCGGAGGTCGCATGTAGTCGAGGAACACGAAGAACGTGCCGCCGACCGGCACGATCCCGCCATGCCGGGCCATCCCGACGAGCGCGGCACCCATCCCGTGCTCCCGGATCCCGTAGTGCACCTGACGTCCGCCGGGTGTCTCGGCGCTCTGGATCTCGGCGTCGGGAAGCTTGGTGCCGGTGTTGCCGGTGAGGTCGGCGGCCCCCGAGACCAGGCCGGGGAACGTCGGGACGCAGGCGCCGAGGACCTTGGCGATGGCCTGGCGGGTGGCGATCTTCTCGCCCTGCTCGAACGTCGGCAGGGACTGCTCCCACCCCTTGATCCCCGTGCCCTGCCAGGCCGCGTCCCACGCCGCCCGCTCGTCCGCGTCGAGTCCGTCCAGCGCCTCGACCCAGCCGGCGCGCTGTTCGGCGCAACGCTCGGCGGCGGCCGCTCGGTACGCCTCGACGACCTCGGGCGGCGACCAGAACGGTTCGTCGGGGATGCCCATCACCGCCTTCGTGCGGGACACCTCCTCGGCGGTGAACGGGTTGCCGTGAGCGGCCGGGTCGTCGGTGTGGTCGGGCGACGGATACCCGATGTGCGAGCGCAGCACGAGGAGGCTCGGCCGGTCCTCGTCGTCGCGGGCGGCGACCAGCGCCGCCTCGAGGGCGTCGCAATCGTTGGCGATCTCGCCGAGCTCGACGACGTTCCAGCCGTATCCGGCGAATCGCTTGCCGACGTCGTCGTTGTAGGCCAGCGAAGTCGGCCCGTCGATCGTCACCTTGTTGTCGTCGTACACGCAGATCAGGCGGCCCAGGCCGAGGTGCCCGGCGAGCGAGGCCGCCTCGTGGCTGATCCCTTCCATCAGGCATCCGTCGCCGGCGATCACGAACGTGTGATGGTCGACGAGCTGCGGCCCGAAGCGATCGCGCAGGATCCGCTCGGCCATCGCCATGCCGACGGCGTCACCGAAGCCTTGGCCGAGCGGTCCGGTGGTGACCTCGATGCCGACGGTGTGACCCGCTTCGGGATGGCCGGGCGTGAGCGAGCCGAAGCTGCGGAACGCCTCGATGTCGTCGAGCTCGAGGCCATAGCCGCACAGGTACAGCAGCGAGTACTGGAGGATCGAGGCGTGGCCGTTGGACAGGATGAACCGGTCACGGTCGGGCCACGCCGGGTCGGCGGGGTCGTGCTTGAGGACGCGGCTGTAGAGCACGTGGCCCAACGGCGCCAGCGCCATCGCCGTGCCCTGGTGCCCGCTCTTGGCGCGCAGGGGAGCGTCCATCGCGAACCCGCGGATCAGCGAAATCGCCTGGGTCTCGATGTCGGGAGGAAGCGAAGCAGGCATCGCCCGCACGCTAATACCGTCACGTTCGGGCCCGCTCGGGCGGGCGGGGTGCCTGCTAGGCGGGGGGCAGCAAGGTGAACGGCACCACCAGCCACGGTCCGCGGTCGATGCGGCAGTGGGCGAACACCTGGCCGTACTCGGTGAACTCGAGCTCGCCGCGGACGAGTCGGTAAGTGAACTTGCCCGGCTCGACGGAGAAGGGGTTCACGTTGCGGGCGAGCTGGTCGTCGTCGGACGGCGGCGCGTCGGGATCCGCCACGCGGCGGAACACCACCTCGAACACGCCCTGACCGGATTCGTCGGGCGGGCAGAAGATCAACGCGACGAGGTGCGGCGCGACGGTGACCGGGGCCGGAGCCGGCGCCGCCATCGAGAACATCGCCCCGGTGATGTCGATGCGGGTCGACGGTCCGGGTGCCTCGCGCAACTGGAAGTTCTCGACGAACAGCGCCGACACGACGTGCATCGCGGCGAGGGTAGCGAGCGCACGGACGCCGGCCGCGCGTTGGCGGTCGGGGTTTGAACCGGCTATGCCTGGGGGACGACACGTACCGTCGGAATGACGCGGAAGGATTCACCATGGCCATCACCCTGCCCGAGCTCCCGTACGCCTATGACGCCCTCCAGCCGTACATCTCGGCCGAGACGTTCGAGTACCACCACGACAAGCACCACAAGGCGTACGTCGACACCACCAACCAGATGATTGGCGGTACGGACCAGGAGAACGCCAGCCTCGAGGACATCATCATGGGCGCAGAGGGCAAGCTGTTCAACCAAGCCGCCCAGGTCTGGAACCACACGCTGTACTGGAACTCGATGGCGCCCGGCGGTGGCGGGGCTCCTTCGGGCGCGGCGGGCGACGCGATCAACGAGCAGTTCGGCAGCTACGACGCGTTCCGCGACCAGTTCAAGACCGCAGCGACCGGGCAGTTCGGATCAGGGTGGGCGTGGCTGACGTACGACAACGGACAGCTCGCCGTCTCGTCGACCGGCAACGCCGATCTCCCGATGAAGCACGGCCAGACCGCGGTGTTGACGTGCGACGTGTGGGAGCACGCCTACTACATCGACTACCGCAACGCCCGCCCGGACTACGTCGAAGCCTTCCTCGACCACCTGATCAACTGGAAGCTGCTCGAAGACGTCCTCTGATCAGCCCGCACCCGAGGGTTTCCTGCACCCGAGGGTTTCGCGCCGGTACGTCCTCGCGCCAAACCCTCGGGTGGCGCGAAACCCTCGGATGGACCGAGCTGCTACGCGGCTCTGGCCGGGGTACGGGCGCGGGGCTTGGCGAACTTCAGGTCGGTCAGCCGTACCTTCGCCAGGCGCGTCCAGGTGAGCACCTTGATCACGTACCAGCCCCAGTCGATCTCGAACCAGCGGTGGGCGAGCTTGGCGGACGTCGGGGCGGCGTGGTGGTTGTTGTGCAGTCCTTCGCCGGCGGTGACGAACGCCAGCCACTGGAGGTTGCCGGCCGAGTTGGCGTAGGGCTTGCGCCCGAAGTGGTGGGCGATCGCGTTCACCGCCGCCGAGCCGCCGAGGTACACGTTGACGTGGACGAACGCGGCGAGCAGCCCGACCTTCCAGCCGAACAGGGCGGTGAGCAGGCCCACCCCGAGGGCGAGGCCGAGCAGGGCGTGGTCGTAGAAGAGGCGATCCATCCGGGTGGGCGGCAGGTCCTTGGCGTAGCGGGCGAGCGTCTCTGGATTGCGGGCCTCCCGCCGGTACATCGCCACGTTCATCAGCTGCACCTTGACCCAGCCATTGAGCACCGGCGAGTGCGGGTCGCCCTCGACGTCCGTGAAGGCATGGTGCTTGCGATGGACGGCGACCCACTGCCGGGGCCGGATGCCGGTGGTCACCCAGGTGACGAACCGGAACACGTCGGCGGCCGGCCTGCGCAGCGTGAGCGCCCGATGGGCCAGCGCCCGGTGCAGGTAGATCGTGGTGGCGGCGTTGGCGAGCAGCGAGACGCCCACGCCGATGAGCAGTGCGATCAGGATGGTTTCCACCATCTGAGCGAGGGTAGCAGGACTACCTACTGGTCGGTAGGCCCCCGAAGGGGTAGTTTTGGCGTGTGACCGACCCCCCGATCGAGGTCGCCGCTGAGCAGCACGTCGCCGCGCCGGCGCGCCGCACGCGCGAGGCGATCCTCGACGAGGCCGTCGTGTGCTTCGCCCACACCGGGTACGAGGGCACGTCGCTCAACGACATCGCCGCCGGGGTCGGCATCCGCCGGCCGAGCCTGCTCCACCACTTCCCGTCGAAGGAGGCGCTGTACGGCGAGGTCTTCGAGCGCCTCCTCTCGGACTGGTTCGCTCGCCTCGACACCGCCGTGGCATCGGACGAGCACGGCTGGGCGAAGGTCGAGCTGGTGCTGCGCGCCGGGTTCGGGTACTTCGTCGACAACCCGCAATACGTCCGCCTCGTCCGTCGGGAGGCCATCGACGGGGGCGCCCATCTGGGGATCGACCTCGCCGCGGTCCTGCGCCCGATGTTCGACCTCGCCGTCGCCTACTTCAAGCGGGAGATGGCCGCCGGCACGTTCCGCCCCCACGACCCCGAGCAGCTGCTGATCACCGGTTACGGCGCCCTGCTCAGCTACTTCTCCGACGCTCCGTTCCTCGAAGGGCTCCTCGACATCGATCCCCTCGACCCGCGGGCGCTCGAGCAACGCCTCGACCACATCCTCGAGTTCTTCCGCGCCGCGATCGTCCCGTAGCCGGGGCAACCCGTTCTGGCGTTTGAAACCGTCGGCGGCGGGCGGATGCCAAACGACAGAATGGGGGATGGCCAACGGGGAGCGGGCGTTCCTGCCATCCGCGGACGGGTTCCGGTTTCGTAACTCGTGGCCGGAGGTGCCGGTCACGACGATCGCGGTCGGCGGCGTCCACATCCCGATCGGCAATGCGGCCAACGGCATGTGCGGCGGGATGGTGCTCGCCGCCCTCGACTACTTCACGGCGGGGCCGTCGATCCCCGCGGTCGACCGCCCCGAGGCGGGCACTCCGCTGTACGAGTTCATCGCCTCCCGCCTCATCGACTCGTTCGATCTGCCGGCCGGCCCGCTGAAGTACCTCGACTACATGAACCCGGCCCGTCGGGACCGCGACAACTGGTGGAGTTGGCTGACCCGGGTGCGCGGCCGTGACTGGCTGATGGTGGAGCGGGAATGGCCACGGCTCCGCGATCGCCTGGATCGGGGGCCGTGCCCGCTGGCTTGGATCCACGTGCGCTCGATCGATCCGTTCGACCTCGGGCAGAACCACGTCGTGCTCGCCTACCGCTACGAGCTCGACGGTCCGGTCGCGAAGGTCTATGTGTACAACCCGAACGTCGTGGGGTCGACATCGGACGGACAGTGGTTCTCGTTCCGCATCGACTCCGTGCGGGCCCTCGACCGGGTGACCCGCAGCCACGGCGGCAAGCAGCTCCTGTGCTTCTTCCCGCTCGACTACGACGCCGCCGAGCCGCCGGTGACGGTGTGATCACCCCGCCTGAACGCCTCCGCGAAGACTGACCGGTATGCCCGGATCTGGGCGGGAATCGTCCCAACAACCCGTCATCTGGGCGGGATTCGTCTCACCTGTCGCGACGATTCCCGCCCAGTTCCGCCGATGGTGAGCGGCCCTAGCGCTTGACGGCCAGCGTGAGCCCGTCCGAGACCGGCAGGACGTAGCTGATGACACGATCGTCGCCGGCCACGAGGTCGTTGAACCGCATGATCACGCCGGTCACCCGGTCTTCCGGGCCGGGCTGGGCGACCCGGCCGGACCACAGGGTGTTGTCGACGGCGATCAGCCCACCGGGGCGGACCCGGGGGACGAGCTCGGCGTAGTAGTCGGCGTACTCCGTCTTCTCGGCGTCGATGAAGGCGAAGTCGAGGTCTGGATCCGGCGGCAGCTCGCGCAGGGTGTCGAGCGCCGGCGCGATCCGCAGCTCGATCCGGTCGTCGACGCCCGCCTCCGTCCAGGCGTCGCGCGCGATCGCGGTGTACTCCTCGCTGACGTCGCAGCACAGCAGGTGACCACCGGGCTGGAGCCCGCGGGCGATGCAGATGGCCGAGTACCCGGTGAACGTGCCCACCTCGATCGCCTTGCGGGCCCCCGCAAGGCGGGTCAGCAGCGTCAGCAGCACACCCTGATCGGCGCTGATCTGCATCCGGGCCGCTCGGCCGAGCTGGGCCGTCCGGTCCCGCAACCGGGCGAGCACGTCGTCGGGCGGGGCGGCGTGGTCGGCGATGTAGGCGGCGATGCCGGGGTCGATCAGTACCGGTCGGTCAGGGTCGAGAGCCATCGCCTCGACGGTACCGTTCGAGGGGTGAGCGAGTCTCGGTCGCTGTACGAGCGCGTCGGCGGGATGCCGTTCTTCGCGCGGCTCGTCGACCGGTTCTACGACGGCGTGGCCGGCGATCCGGAGCTCCTCCGCCTGTACCCGGACGCCCCCGACCTGCGCGCCGCCCGCCACCGGCTGACGCTCTTCCTCGCCCAGTACTGGGGCGGTCCGACGACGTACTCCGAGGAGCGGGGCCACCCGCGGCTCCGGCTGCGCCACATGCGGTTCCCCATCGGACCGGCCGAGCGCGACCGGTGGCTGCATCACATGACCGCCGCCGTCGAGGCCTCGAGCGCCGAGCTGGGATCGCCCGAGGACAGGGCGGTGCGTGACGAGCTGCTGGGCTACTTCGTGCCGGCGGCCGAGCAGCTGCGCAACGACACCGGCCTGCCCATCTCGTCGGCCCGGCGTTAGGTTGCGGGACCGACGATGGTCGCGATCCGGACCGAAGGACTCACCAAGCGCTACGGCGATCTGGTGGCCGTCGACGACCTGACGTTCGAGGTCGGTGACGGCGAGGTGTACGCCATGCTCGGCCACAACGGTGCCGGCAAGACCACCACCGTCGAGATCCTCGAGGGTCACCGCCACCGCACCACCGGCGAGGTCACCGTGCTGGGTTGTGATCCGGGAACGGCCGGGAGCGAGTTCCGCGACCGGATCGGGATCGTGCTCCAGTCCTCGGGGGTCGAGCACGAGCTGACCGTCGGCGAGGCGGTCGACATCTACGGCTCGTGCTACACGCGCCGGCGCGACGGCCGCGACGTCATCGAGCTCGTCGGCCTCGGCGATCAGATCGGCCAGCGGGTCCGGACGCTCTCCGGCGGCCAGCGGCGACGCCTCGACCTGGCGATGGGGATCGTCGGCCGGCCGGACCTGCTGTTCCTCGACGAGCCGACGACCGGTTTCGACCCCGCGGCGCGTCGCAACGCCTGGGAGCTGGTGCGCGAGCTCGGCAGTGGCGGGACGACGGTGCTGCTGACGACGCACTACCTCGAGGAGGCCGAGCAGTTGGCCGACCGGGTGGGCGTCCTCGCCGGCGGCCGGCTCGTCGCCGAGGGCTCGCCGGCCGAGCTGACCGGCAGCGTGGGCGCGACGACCGTGCGGTTCGAGGTCCCGGCGGGCATCCCCGCGGCCGAGGTTCTCGACGTCGTCCCCAACGGCGCCAAGCTCGACGACGGTTGGGTCGAGTTCCCGACCGACACCGTCACTGCCGACGTCAACGCCGTCACCAGCTGGGCGCTGGCGCAAGGCATCGAGCTCGCCGGCCTCACCGTGACCCGCCCGACGCTGGAGGACGTCTTCTTGAGCCTCGCCGGCGCCGAGGAGACAGCCGAGGTTCCGTCGTGAACGGGATCCCGTCCGCGCTCACAACGTTCGGCAGGCAGGCCCGCTACCAGCTGCTCGTGTTCGTGCGGACACCGATCGCGGTGTTCTTCACCCTGGCGCTGCCGCTGATGATGCTCGTGCTGTTCAATGCCCTGTTCGGCGACGAGGTGGTCGGGGCAGGCGACACGTCGTGGCCGCTGAGCCAGTTCTACACCGCGTCGCTGGCGGTCTTCACGGCGGTGTCGGCCACGTTCACCAACCTCGCCAACGTGATCCCGATCCGGCGCGAGGAGGGGGTGCTCAAGCGGTGGCGCGGCACGCCGCTCCGGCCGTGGCTGTTCATCGCCGGCGCGATCGGGTCGTCGTTCGTGGTCGCCGCGGTTGGTGTCGGCATCATGATCACGCTCGGTGTTGTCGCCTACGACCTTCAGCTCGACGCGGCGAAGGTGCCGGCGATGATCGTGACCTTCCTCGTCGGGACGGGCGCGTTCGCCGCCCTCGGGATGGCGGTCGCCGGCCTGGTGTCGAACCCGGAGGCCGCCCCGGCCGTCGCCAATGGGATCATCCTCCCGCTGGCGTTCGTGTCCGACGTGTTCATCCAGCTCGACGACCCTCCGGCGTGGCTCGACTTCGTCGGCGACCTCTTCCCGCTCAAGCCGTTCGTGCTCGCGTTCCAGGCGACGTTGAACCCCGGGACGGACCCGCCGGCGTTCGAATGGGGCAAGCTCGCGTTCGTCGCCGCGTGGGGAGTCGCGGGGATCTTGATCGCCTTGCGCTGGTTCAAGTGGGAGCCGTACGCCCGAGGGCGGACGAGACGACGCCGGGCGAGTGCGGTGACATGAGCGAACATCCCGAGCTGAGCGACGAGCACGAGGCGTTGCGGGCGATGGTCCGCGAGTTCGCCGACGCCGAGATCGAGCCGTACGCCGAAGCGTGGGACCGCGACCACACGTTCCCGGTCGACACCGTGGTGAAGATGGGGGAGCTCGGCCTGTTCGGGATCCCGTTCCCCGAGCCGTTCGGTGGCGGCGGCGACCTGACCGGGCTGTGCGTGGCGATCGAGGAGATCGCCCGGGTCGACCAGTCGCTGGCCATCACTCTCGAGGCCGGCGTCGGGCTCGGTGCCAACCCGATCCACAAGTTCGGCACCGCCGAGCAGCAGGAGCGCTGGCTGCCCGACCTGTGCGCCGGCCGGGCGCTCGGCGGGTTCGGGCTCACCGAGCCCGATGCCGGCAGCGACGCCGGCGGGACCCGGACACGGGCGGTGCGCGACGAGTCGACGGGGGAGTGGGTGATCGACGGCGAGAAGGCATTCATCACCAACTCCGGAACTCCGATCACGTCGATCGTGACGATCACCGCGCTGACCGGGCCGGGGGAGATCTCCGCGATCGTCGTGCCGGCGGGCTCGGCGGGGATGGAGGTCCAGCCGCCGTACCGCAAGATGGGGTGGCACGCGTCCGACACCCACGGACTCACCTTCGTCGAGTGCCGGGTCCCCGAGGATCACCTCCTCGGGCGGCGGGGCCGGGGGTTCGCCCAGTTCCTGGAGATCCTCGACGAGGGGCGCATCGCCATCGCCGCGCTGGCCGTCGGCGTGCTCCAGCGCTGCGTCGACGACTCGGTGGCCTACGCCAAGGAGCGGCACGCGTTCGGCCGGCCGATCGGCGCCAACCAGGGCGTCGCCTTCCGCTGCGCCGATATGCAGGTGGCGCTGGCCGCCGCCCGCCGGCTCGTGTATCACGCGGCCTGGCTGCGCGACACCGGCCGCCCGTTCGCCACCGACGCCGCGGTCGCCAAGCTCTACGCCACCGAGGCGGCGATCGAGGCCACCCGGTCGGCGACCCAGGTGTTCGGCGGGTACGGGTTCATGGACGAGACGGCCGTCTCCCGCCACTACCGCGACGCCAAGATCCTCGAGATCGGCGAGGGCACCAGCGAGGTCCAGCGACTGGTGATCGCCCGGGCTCTCGGCCTGCGCGTTTCCTGAGCCTCAGAACACGATCGTCTTGCGCCCGTAGACGAGGAGCCGGTGCTCGAGGTGGGCGCGGACGGCCCGGGCGAGCACGATCGTCTCGAGGTCGCGGCCGGCCCGGGTGAGCCGGGCGACGTCGTCGCGGTGGCTGACGCGCACCGTCTCCTGGTCGATGATCGGGCCCTCGTCGAGGTCGTCGGTGGCGTAGTGCGCGGTCGCCCCGATGAGCTTCACGCCTCGGTCGTGCGCCTGCCGGTACGGGTTGGCGCCGGCGAAGGCGGGGAGGAACGAGTGGTGGATGTTGATGATCCGGTTCGGGTAGGCGGCGATCGCGCGCGGCGAGAGGATGCGCATGTACCGCGCCAGGACGACGAGCTCGACGCCGTGCTCGGCGAGCGTCGCCAACACCGCTCGCTCTTGGTCGCCGTCTTCGGTCACCGGATGGCACACGTATGGCACACCGAGGCCGGCGCAGAGCGGGGCGTGGTCGGGGTGGTTGGCGACGACGACCCGCAGTTCGCAGTCGAGCTCGCCCGATGACCACCGCACGAGCAGATCGGCGAGGCAGTGCGGCTGGCGGGACGCCATGATCGCCGTCGGGATTCGCTCGTCGGAGAACCGCACCTCGGTGCGCATGCCGAAGCGCTCGGCGACCGGCGCGAAGGTGGTTCCGATCTCATCGCGCGCGACGTCGAAGCCCTCGAGCTCGAACTCCACCCGCTGGAAGAACACCGGCGTCCCGTCCGGGGCCAGGTCGACGTGTTGATCGGCGTGGACGACGTTGCCGTTGTGCTCGACGATGAAGTTGGCGACCGCGGCGACGATCCCGCGCTGGTCGGGGCACGACAGCAGGAGGACTGCAGTGACGCCGTCGGGCTTCGTCGCCATCGGTCAGTAGTGGTACGGGTGGCCGGACCAGTCCGGCGGCCGCTTCTGCAGGAACGCGTCGCGACCCTCGGCGGCCTCGTCGGACCCGTACGCCAGTCGGGTCGCCTCGCCGGCGAACAGTTGTTGGCCGACGAGCCCGTCGTCGACGAGGTTGAAGGCGTACTTGAGCATCCGGATCGAGGTCGGGCTCTTGGCGTTGATCTCCGCCCCCCAGTCGAGCGCGGTCCGCTCGAGATCGGCGTGGGGGACCACGGCGTTGACCGCGCCCATGCGGTGGTAGTCGGCCGCGGAGTACTCGCGGCCGAGGAAGAAGACCTCGCGGGCGAACTTCTGCCCCATCTGGCGGGCGAGGTAGGCGGAGCCGTACCCGCCGTCGAAGCTCGCCACGGCGGCGTCGGTCTGCTTGAAGCGGGCGTGCTCGGCGCTGGCCAGGGTGAGGTCGCAGACCGCGAAGAGGCTGTGACCGCCCCCGGCCGCCCAGCCCGGCACGACGCAGATCACGACCTTGGGCATGAACCGGATCAGCCGCTGCACCTCGAGGATGTGGAGACGCCCGACCCGGCCCGGATCGACGGTGTCGGCCGTCTCGCCCTCGGCGTACTGGTAGCCGTCGGGGCCGCGGACCCGCTGGTCGCCGCCCGCACAGAACGCCCACACCCCGTCGCGCGACGACGGCCCGTTGCCGGTGAGCAGCACGCAGCCGACGTCGGTGGACATGCGGGCGTGATCGAGGGCGCGGTACAGCTCGTCGACCGTGTGGGGGCGGAAGGCGTTGCGAACGTCCGGGCGGTCGAAGGCGACGCGCACCGTGCCCTGATCGACGGCGCGGTGGTACGTGATGTCGGTGAAGTCGAACCCGTCCACGGGCGTCCACGCGTCGGGGTCGAAGAGCTCGCTGACCACGAGCCCATGTTGGCCGAATGATCTAGCGTGCGCCGCATGCCGTACGCCGCCGTCAACGGCCAGCGGATCTACTACCAGGACACTGGCGGCGACGGCGCAGCGTTCGATTCTCAGATCGAGGCGTTCGCCGACGGGTTGAGCCAGGCCGGGTTCATCGCCCTGCGCGTCCTGCCTGGATTGTGAGCGGCCTCCAAGTCGTCCCGGTCGAGGGATTGCCCGAGATCGGGACCGGCGACGACCTGGGTGCGC
Source organism: Actinomycetota bacterium (assembly GCA_046723555.1). Taxonomy (GTDB): domain Bacteria; phylum Actinomycetota; class Acidimicrobiia; order Acidimicrobiales; family Ilumatobacteraceae; genus JALZMG01. Next base: position 23,551 of record JBKOUV010000124.1, read on the forward strand.
TGATCGCTGCCGCCGTGGAGCTCGTCGACGGGGACGTCGTCGTCGTCACGTCGAAGGTCGTGTCCAAGGCGGAGGGCGCTGTCGTCGAGCTGTCGACGGTCGAGCCGTCGGCGTTCGCCGAGGAGTTCGGCCGCCGGTGGGAGAAGGATCCACGGGTCGTCGAGGTCGTGCTGCGGCAGGCGAGCCGGGTCGTGCGGATGGCCGGACCGGTGCTGATCACCGAGACCCATCACGGGTTCGTGTGCGCCAACAGCGGGGTCGACCAGTCCTCGAGCGGGGCGGCCGGGCGGGTCGTCGTGCTGCCGGCCGACCCGGACGCCTCGGCGCAGGTGATGCGGCGGCGGTTCGCCGAGCTCGGGGCCGACGTCGCCGTCGTCATCAGCGACACGTTCGGGCGGCCGTGGCGGGAGGGCCAGACCGACGTCGCGGTCGGGATCGCCGGGATCGCCCCGATCGCCAGCTACATCGGCCAACGCGACCCGCACGGCCACGAGTTCCGGGTCCAGGAGCTGTGTGTCGTCGACGAGCTGGCGGCCGCGGCCGAGCTGGTGAAGGGCAACACCAGCCGGATCCCGGCGGCGGTGGTCCGGGGGTATCCGTGGGAGCGGGACGACGCGGCGTCGATGGCGGCGGTGATCCGCGATCCGGCCAAGGACCTGTTCCGCTGAACCCGCCCCCGCTTGCGATTCTCAGGTGAATTCGGATCGTTGTGCGATCCGCCGGCGGCTCAGAACCTCAATCGAGGCGGCGCAGCGGATGTTCGATGTGCTCGACGGGGTGGACGGCGATGACGGCGTCGGTGACCCAGGCCTGCTCGGCGGAGAGGATCACCGGGTTGAGGTCGACCAGCGTGAGCTCGGGGTGGTCGAGGGCGAGTTGGGCGACGCGGACGAGGAGGTCGACGACGGGGCGGGCCTCGAGCTCGGCCCGCGCCAGCGCCGGGCCGGCACGCGATCCCTCGATCAACACCGCGGCGGCGACGGGCGAGAGGGGCGCCAGGCGCGACGCCTCGTCGGTGATGAGATCGGCCTGGCTGCCGCCGAGCCCGACCGAGACGAGCGGCCCCAGCCGGGACTCGGTGCTGCGCACGCGTAGGTCGAGCCCGGGCGGGACCATCGCCTGCACCACGACCTGCTCGGCGTCGACGCCGAGGGCGGTCCGCATCACGGCGGTCGCCGCGGCGACGTCTCCATCGTCGACGAGGTCGAGCGCGATCCCGGCCTCGGCGGACCGCCCGACGTGGCGGTGCTGGGCCTTCACCGCGACGGGGTAGCCCACCGTGCGGGCCGCGGCAACGGCGTCTTCGGCGCGAGCCGCAGTCGTCGCCGGGGTGGCGATGCCGTACGCGGCGAGCAGGTTCGCCGCGTCGTCGCGATCGAGGGTCGCCGCACCCCGGGCGATCGCCGCGGCGATGACCTTGGCCGCCCCGACCCGATCGATCGTGGTGACGTCCGCGGGCTCGGCGGACCCTTCCGTGCGCCGCCAGCGGCCGTAGGCGTAGGAGCGACCGAGCGTCGCCGCCGCCGGCTCCGGGAACGAGAAGCTGGGCACGGCGGAGCCGCGCCGCAGGGGACCATCACCCCCGCCGAGCATCACCGCCACGATGGGCTTGTCGGTGGTCGCCGCGGCGGTCTCGATCTCGTCCACCGGCGCCGCGACGGCCTCGGCCAGCGGCGGGGCGTGGAGCACGAGGGCGCCGTCGATCGCCGGATCCGCCAGCGCGGCCCGGATCGCGCGGCCGTAGTCCGCGGGCGTCGATCGCCAGTCGAGGGCCACCGGCCCGTCGACCGGGACCAGTCCGGCGTTGGCGATCGCCGCCCGAGCGAGCGTCTCCGGGCTCCGCGAGTTACCCAGCACGGCGACGTGCGGACCTTGGAGGACCGGCTGGGTCGCCAGCACTCGAACCGTGTCGAGCAGGGCGGCGACCGTCGGCACCTCGATGAGCCCGGCCTGGTGATAGAGGGCGCGGCCCGATGGCTCGACGGCGGCCGCACCGGTCCGGACGGCGACGATCGGTCGCTGCCGCGAGACCCGCCGGGCGATGCGGGCGAACTTGCGCGGGTTGCCGAACGACTCGGTGTACATCGCGATCACCCTCGTCGTCTCGTCGTCCTCCCAGAACTGCAACAGGTCGTTGCCCGAGATGTCGCTCTTGTCGCCCAGCGACACGAACCACGACAGGCCGAGGTGGAGACGCCCGGCGTGCCGCAACAGCGACGCCCCGAGCGTGCCCGACTGCATCGAAATCGCCACCGGGCCGGGCGGCAGGTCCACCGGCACCAGCGACGCCTGCAGGCCGATCTCGGGCCGGGAGGCGGCGATGCCCATGCTGCCGGGGCCGATGACGCGCATCCCGTAGCTGCGAGCGCGCGCGACGAGGGCGCGCAGGTCGACGTCGGTGCCGTCGACCGACGTCACCACCACCGCGCCGCGGACGCGGGACGCGATGCAGTCCTCGATCACGGCGGGCAACGCGCCCGCCGGCACCGCGATCACGGCCAGCGACACGTCGGCCGGAATCGCCTGCACGGTCGGCCAGCTGGTCTCCCCGCCAACCGTCGACCGCTTCGGGTTGACCGGGTACACCGCTCCGGTCGCGCCCGCCGACACGTGCCGCCACAACGCCGCGCCGATCGTGTCGGGCCGGTCCGACGCCCCGACCACGGCGATCGTGCGGGGGATGAGGATGCGGGCGACGGCGCGCGAGTCCGCGCGCTGTTCTCGTCGCTCGACCGAGTCGAGGAACTTGTCGGTGTCGGCGAGCTCGAAGTCGAGGTCGATGACCCCGCTCTCGAACCGTCGCTGGACCGGCCAGCCCGCCCGGCTGAACACGGCGAGCATCGGTACGTTGTCGGCGAGCACCTCGGCGGTGAACCGTCGGATCCCGTTCGAGCGGGCGATCGCGGCAAGGTGCTCGAGCAGCAGCGTGGCAATGCCTTTGCCCTGGTGGCGGTCGTCGACCATGAACGCGGCGTCGGCGTCGTCACGCCCCGGCCAGCGCTCGTAGCTGGCCCACCCGATGAACTCGCCGCGTCGCTCGACGACGAGCGCCACCCGGTCAAGAAAGTCGACGTTGGTGAAGTGTTCGAGGCTGGGCGCCGAGAGCTCGGGTTTCGGCGTGAAGTACCGCCGGTAGATGCTCTCCGCGGACTGGCGGCGGTGGAACTCGGCCAGTGTCGGGGCGTCGGTCGGTCGGATCGGCCGCACGTGCACGGTCTCCCCGTTGCCGAGGACGACGTCGCTGGCCCAGCGGGCGTCGAGGTCGTCCAGGTCCGACGGACTCACGGACCGATGATGTCAGAGCGCTCAGTGGCTCAGGAGTCTCGACGCCGCTGGTCGGGTGGGTGCTCCTCGAGCTCGACCTCGACGGACGGCCCGCGGCGAGGTGGGGACGGCGCTGACAGCGCGGTCGGAGCGACCGTCAGGTGTCGGGTGGGACGCGAGCGGTAACGGGTGCGAGGTGACACGCACGCGGCCGACTCGTTCCGGGCGAGCTCGGCGACCGACGCGGCCTCGTCGCGGAGCCGCTCGCGGATCGACGACACGAGGCCCGGGCCGCCGACGTCCGACGCGACGACGTAGGCGGCGTCGAACGTGCCGGTGAGCCCGGCGCACGTGATGAACGGGCGGTCGACGACGAGCCGTTCGGTCGACGGGATCGCGCCGTAGCGCTCGAGCAGTGGGCCGGCGAGCCAGTGGGTGGCGGCGACCCGGTGGCGGAGCAGACCGGACGCGGCGAGTAGCGCCGTCCCGGTCGAGCTGGCGAGCACCCATCGCGGGTGGATCCGGCGGAGCCACAGGGCGATCTCCGGGTGGCGGTGACTGCCGAGCCCGCCTGGGACGACGACGACGTCGGCCCGGTCGACGTCGGCGAACGTGTCCTCGACGATCTGGGCGCCCCCAGGCCCCGGGGCGACGCCGCGGTGGTCCCCGACGGTGCAGAGGCGAGCGCCGGGGATCTTGGCCAGAACGCCGCGGAAAGCGTCGGACTCGTCCGCCAGCACCCCGTGATAGGCCACGATCGCGACCCGAAGTACGTCCGGCCGCCGCTGCGTCCTTCGGTCCGGTGCCATCCCGACCTCCTCGTGCCCGATGAGTCTCCCACAGTCGGCACAATGGCTCAGTGGAGGTTCCGCGCGTCGCCGTCGTGCTCGGTGCGGGGGGCTGGGTCGGCCACGCTTTCCACGCCGGCGTGCTCGACGCCCTCGCCGGCGAGCTGGGCTGGGATGCCGGCCGCGCCGACCTCGTGGTCGGGACCTCCGCCGGATCGCTGGTCGCGGCGCTGCTACGCGCCGGCATGCCGGCCGCCGACATCGCCCGTCGGGCCCGCGGCGAGCCGCTCTCGCCCGACGGGGCGCGGGTGGTGGAGCGGGCCGGCATGGGCTCACCGCGGCCGCGCGCGCCCCGCCAGCGACAGTTTGGTGCGATGGCCTCGCCGGCCCGACTGCGCTTGGCGTTGCAGATGCCCTGGACGGCCCGGCCGGGCACGGTGGTGGCGGCCGTGCTCCCAGCCGGACGGATCCCGACAGACACGATCGGGATGCCGTTCGAGGCGCTCTACGGCGAGCGGTGGCCGTCGCGCCCGATGTGGATCGTGGCCGTCGACCTCGATACGGGGCGCCGCACGGTGTTCGGGCGGTCCGGATCGCCGGAGGCGACGCCGGCCGAGGCGGTGCAGGCCTCGTGCGCGATCCCGGCCTACTTCGAGCCGGCCGAGTTCGGCGGGGCCCGCTACGTCGACGGTGGCGTGCACTCGACGACGAACGCCGACCTCGTCGGGACCGAGCAGCCGGATCTGGTGATCGTCAGCGCACCGATGTCGGCGGCGCGGGGTGCAGCCCGGCTCGGCTTCGACCTGCCGATCCGCCATTTCGCCCGACTGTCGTTGGCGCGAGAGGTCGCCGGACTCCGCCGCCTCGGTATCGAGGTGGTGACCTTCCAACCCACCGCGCCCGACCTCCAGGTCATGAACGGCGACGCCCTCGATCCGGCCAAGCTGGCGCCGGTGTCGGAGCGGGTCGGGGAGACGGTTCGGCAACGGCTCGCCCACGCCGACATCCGTGCCCGCCTCTCCGCGCTCACCCCACGGTGAGCTCGTCGCCGACGGCGGCAATCTCCGCCGCCTGCGCATCATCGGGCGCTGAGAACGATCGCGCATCAGATTGACGGCGGGCGGTCGGCGGCCTAGCGCGCTCCGTCGAGCAGGGAGACGAACCCGGCGGGGGCGTAGGGGCCGAACACGAGATGCTCGAGCACGCCGATGCCGGTGCGCGCCCCATCGGAGACCCGGCAGACCTGCTGCACGTGGATGTTCTCCGGCTGGAGCAGGTCGAGCTCGTCGGGCTGGTACGTCTCCCCGGCCACGGCGAGTTCGCCCTTCCAGGCGCCCTGCGGCCACGTCGGGTGCAGGTAGCCGAGTCCCTTCATGTGGAAGCGCAGGCCCGGCTCGAGCGAGATCGTGCGGACCGAGCCATCGAGGTGGACGAGGTCGAGCTCGGCGCGTGCGGCGAGACGGGTGCCCTTGCCGTACGTGATCCGGTGGGCGGCTGTCGCCATCCGGGTCTCGGTGTTCACCGGGCCGTCCGGCACGTCCCCCTCGGAGGCGAAGAGCGGAGCGACCAGACCCTCCCGGACGAGCGCCTCACCGTTGGGTCCGTCGAAGAACACAGCGTGCGACACGTGATCGTCCCAGAACAGCGGAGCCCACAGGAAGAACGCGCCCCGCCAGTCAGTGGGGGCGCCGGGCGACTCCCGCTCGCCGACGCCACGGATGCCCCACGACCGGTCCTTCATGCCGTACCAGTCGTCGACGGACCACGAACCGTCCGGGTGGGCGACCTCGCCCGTCCACCGTCCGAACTGGGCGAAGCGGGTCGCGTCCATCACCCGCCGCGTCCCGTCCCAGAGGACCTGGCGCGCCTCTTGGATCGCGCTGGTGCGGGTCGAGAACGTGAGATCGCAGCGCAACCCGGTCTCGTTCTCGGCCAGGATCACGCGTGCCCGCCGCAACGGCTCGATGACCTCGAGGCGGAACGGCCCCACCTCCATCTCCGTGCGCTCCAGCGGCGCCAGCCGGGAGGCGAAGAAGGCGTGCTGGCGGCCGTCCACCTCGGTCACGCTGAACGCGCAGTCGAGCACTCGGCGATGCGGGTAGATGGCGATGCCGAGGCCGAAGTAGGCCGAGCCGTCGGCCGAGTACCCGTTGAACCACGTCCGGTCGTAGACGTTGCGGTCCGAGCTCGCCGGGTGGGCGATCGGCTCGGGGGTCTGGTGGATCGGGTAGTCGTCCAGCCGGTTGAGCACGCGGGCATTGTGGCAGAGGGCTCCTCGACGTCTTCGGACGAGGGCGGCTGTGATCAGATCTCGGCGTGGCTCCCGCCCCGCCGATCGTCGCCCGTCCGGAGCTGGTCACCACGGAGTGGATGACCGACGTTCTCCGGCACGCCGGAGCGATCGGCGACGACACGGCCGTGACGTCCCTCGACGCCCAGCCGATCGGCACCGGTCAGGTCGGCGCCAACGTGCGCTTTCGGCTCGACTACGACGGCGATCCGGGACCCGCCTCCGTGGTCTGCAAGTTCGCGTCCGCCGACCCGGACAGCGCGGCGGCCGGCATCGCCACGTTCACCTACGAGACCGAGGTGGCCTTCTACTGCGACCTCGCATCGAGCGTCGACGTCAGCCGTCCGCACTGCTACTTCGCCGACGGCGAAGCGGGGACGGCCAACGTCGTGCTCGTTCTGGAGGACCTCGCTCCGGCGGTGCAGGGCGATCAGCTGGCCGGCTGCACCGTCGAGCAGGCCGAGCTGGCGATCGACGAGGCCGCCAAGCTGCACGGTCCCCGGTGGGGCGACCCGCGGCTGACCGAGCTGGCCTGGCTGACCCGCCCGCGCGGCCCCTGGGCGATCCTGAAGATGCTCTGGGACGGCTTCGTCGATCGCTACCGCGACGTCCTCGCCGCGGCGACGGTCACCGAGGGCCAGCGGCTCCTCGGTGCGCTCGATGCCCTCGCCAAGGCCCAGCCACTGGCGCTGACGGTGGTCCACAGCGACTTCCGCCTGGACAACCTGCTCTTCGATCCCACCGGCGAATCCCGCCCGGTCACCGTCGTCGACTGGCAGACCGTCCACCTCGGCGCCGGGCCGGCCGATGTGGCGTACTTCCTCGGGAACGCGTTCGCCGACCCGGAGCCTCGACGGGCGAACGAGGAGCGGCTGGTGCGGCGCTATCACGACGCCCTGCTCACCTACGGCATCGAGGACTACACCTTCGACCAGTGCTGGACGGAGTACCGCCGGGCGGGGTACAGCAGCCTGATCATGGCGATCATCGCCTCGATGTTCGTCGGACGGACGGATCGGGGCGACCGGATGTTCATGGCGATGGCCGACCGCTCGGCCCAGATGGCCGCCGACCTCGACACCTATGGAGCGCTCGTCCGCGACTGACTGCTCCTGGAGGCCGCGCCGAGATCGGCGACCGCGCCCGGAATCTGGGCGCGGTTGTTCTCACCAGCCGATCTGGGCGCAGTTGTTCTCACC
>JBKOUV010000076.1:0-36472 GCA_046723555.1 Actinomycetota bacterium
GCGCGGCTTGTGGCGTACGGGTTGTTGGACCCTGACGCCGACGGCTTGCTCGACGACGTCGATCTGGTGCGGTTGGGGTTCGTACGCCGGCGACTCAAGCGGGGCGAGCGCGATCCTGAGAGTTTGGCGACCGCGATTCGCGAGGGCCGCATCGAGTCGATGTTCGGCCGAGAGCTGTTCGAACGCGGCACGGCGGTTTCGTTGGAGGATGCGGCCGCCCGGGTCGGCGTGAGCACCGATCAATTTCGCGAGGTGTTCGCCGCGCTGGGCCTTTCGACCAACCTGCACGATTCCGACAGTGTCATGCTCGAATGGCTCCGAACCGCGCGCGAAGCCGGCCTGCCGTGGAACGCGATCGTCGGCGTCGCCGGCGTCTTGGGCGACTCGATGCGTCGCATCGCGGAGACCGAGATCCGTGTCGGGCACGTCTACATCCACGAGCGGCTGCTTGCCGCGGGCATCCCCGACGACCAGGTCGACGAGCGCATTTTCGGTCTCGAGCGGAACCTCGCCCCGCTCATGGATCCAATGCTTCAGCGCTTACGCCGCGAATACCTTCTCGAGGCCGCCATCGAGGACGCGTTTCTTCACCTCGCCTCGTCAGAGTCCGATTACGTGGCGCTTGGCGAGATCGAGACGACGATCGTGTTTGTCGATGTCGCGTCCTTCACCGCCCTTGTCGAGGCCGCCGGCGACGACGCCGCGGCCCAAGTCCTCGACCGCATCGATGTCATCACCCGAACTCTGCTCCTCGGCCACGGCGGCAAGCTCGTCAAGCACCTCGGTGATGGTTTCATGCTGACGTTTCGCGAGCCCGCGGCCGCGGTGCGATTCGCCGTCGAAGCACAAGCGGAGATCGCACGCCGCGCCGAGCTCCCCGCCGTCCGAGTCGGTATCAACGCCGGCCCGGTGCTGTACCGCACCGGCGAATACCTCGGCGGCGCCGTCAACGTGGCCGCGCGGGTAGCGGCCGCCGCAATGGCCGGGCAGATCCTGATGACCGAACGCATTGCTCACGCGGCGAGCAGCGAAGGCATCCCCGTCGAAGCGGTAGGTGTGCGGATGATGCGCGGCGTGGACGATCCACTCGCCCTGTACCGCGTCACCCGTCCGCAATAGCCACCCCTCATCTCGCCTGCCGGGACGGGAGCGCGCTCACTTCGGAGCAACTTCGAAGCCGCGGCGCGCCATCATGGCGTCGTGCCCAGGTTGGTGCGATGCCGGAGGTTCGTCGGGCCGTGAGCGTGCCGTCGACCGACGTGCCGCCTCCGCGCCGGCTCGCCGTGCTCACCAGTGGTGGTGACGCCAGCGGGATGAACGCTGCAGTGCGGGCAGTCGTCCGGTGTGGGTTGTCAGCCGGCCTGGAGGTCTTCGCCGTGTATGAGGGCCTGCAGGGCCTCGTTGACGGCGGCGAACGGATCCGCCCGATGTCATGGGCCGAGGTGGGCGGGATCCTCCAGCGGGGCGGGACGGTGCTGGGCACCGCGCGTAGCGCCGACTTCAGGACGCGAGACGGCCGTCGGCGGGCGGCGCGCAACCTCGTTGAGCGGGGCATCGACGGGCTGGTGGTGATTGGCGGTGACGGCAGCCTGGCCGGCGCCGACGCACTGCGCGAGGAATGGCCGGAGCTGCTCGAAGAGCTCGTGACGGAAGACGCCCGGGGGGCGGTCGCCGACGACCACCGCCACCTGGCGCTCGTCGGTCTGGTCGGCTCGATCGACAACGACATGATCGGGACCGACATGACCATCGGTGCCGACACGGCGCTGCACCGCATCACCGACGCCATCGACGCGATCGAAAGCACGGCATCAAGCCACCAGCGCACGTTCGTCATCGAGGTGATGGGGCGCGACTGCGGGTACCTCGCACTGATGGGCGGATTGGCCACGGGCGCCAACTTCGTGCTGATCCCCGAAGAGCCCCCCGCCGGCGATTGGGAGGACTCGATGTGCCGGGTGCTGCAGAACGGCCGCGCCATCGGCCGCCGAGCCAACATCGTCGTCGTCGCCGAAGGCGCCCGCGACCGGCAAGGCCGGCCGATCACTGTCACGGACCTACGCGTGGTGCTCGAGGAACGCCTCGGTGAAGACGCCCGAGTGACCATCTTGGGTCACGTCCAGCGTGGTGGCCCGCCAAGTGCGTTCGACCGCTACCTCGGCACCGTCTTGGGCTACGCCGCAGTGCGCCACCTCCTCGACGATCCCGGCGGTGAGCCGCAGGTGATGGGCATCCGCGGCCATCGCCTGACACGGTCACCCCTGACGCAGGCAGTGGCCGACAACCGGGCCATCGCCGACGTCATCGCCGAGGGCCGCTACGACCGTGCGATGGAGATGCGCGGCGGCACGTTCAGCGCCTCGTACCAGCTGCTGCGCACGCTCGAGCGATCGCGTCCGCGTCAGTCTGAGTTGGGGCGGAGGGAACTTCGTCTCGGCGTGCTCCACAGCGACGAGCCCGCCCCCGGCATGAACACCGCCGTGCGCGTGGCCGTCCGAGTGGCGATGGACCAGGGCCATCGGGTGTTCGCCGTGAGGGATGGGTTCCGCGGCCTCGCCGAAGGCGCGATCGAGGAGCTCGAGTGGATGAGCGTCAGCGGCTGGGTGGCGCGTTCAGGTGTCGAGCTCGGGACCAACCAAACCATGCCCGACACCGAGGAGCTGCCGCGCATCGCCGCCCAGCTCGCCGCTCACCGACTCGATGGGCTGCTGGTGATCGGTGGCTGGTCCGGCTACCTCGGGGCATCCGAAATGGCGAACCGTGCCGGCGAGTACCCGGCGCTGCTGATGCCGGTGGTATGCGTGCCGGCATCGATCAACAACGACCTCCCCGCCTCGGACATGAGCATCGGCGCTGACACTGCGCTGAACAGCATCACCGGAGACGTCGACAAGATCAAGGACTCAGCCGTCGGCACTCGCCGCTGCTTCATCGTCGAGGTGATGGGCCACGACTGCGGGTTCCTGCCGCTGATGGCAGCCGTCACGACGGGTGCCGAGCGGGCCTACCTGCCTGAGGACGGGATCACCCTGCAAGATCTGCTCGACGATCTCGAGTCACTGGGCGCCGGGTTCCGCGCCGGTCGGCGGCTTGGTGTCGTCATCCGCGGTGAGCACGCCGACGAGCTGTACACCACCGGCTTCATCAAAGCGCTGTTCAGCCGCGAGAGCCGCCACCGCTTCGACGTCCGCACCGCCACCCTCGGTCACGTCCAACAGGGGGGACGCCCGTCACCGCTCGACCGGATACAGGCGACCAAACTCGCGTGGGCCGGCATCGAGCACCTCATCGCCCAAGCGTCCAGCGACCATCCAGCCAGCGCGATGGTGGGACTTCACGAGGGCAAGATCGGCATCACGCCCCTGGAGCAATTTGGTGCGCTCGTGGAACCCGGCTTCCAACGCCCACGCCGACCCGGGTGGTGGACCAGCCTGCGGCCGCTTCTCAACAGCACGTAGCCTCGCAGTGATCTTGGCGATCGACGTTGTTCGTCACGGGCGACCGTTCTCGTCCACGCGCACGAGCCGCAGCACGTCGGTGGGGCCATCGGCGGACTCGGGAGAACCGGCGAGAACCACGATCGAGTCGCCCGGGCGCACGTCACCGGTGCGGACGGCGGCGTCGACCGCCCAGCGCACGACGTCATCGGTCGAGGTGGGCGATTGCACCGGTCGGGGTGTCACTCCCCACACGAGGGCCAGCCGTCGCACGGTGGCGTCGTTGGGGCTGAGGGCGATGAGTTCGGCGGTGGGACGGCAGCGGGCCATGGCCCGGGCGGTGTTCCCGGTGCGGGTCGCGCACAGGATGGCCGATGCGCCGAGGTCGCGGGCGGCCTGCCACGCGGCATGGGTGACCGCAATGGTCATCGAGGCCGGCCCGGCGACAGGTCCCTCCTGCCGCCACAACAGCTCGGCCCACCGCCAGTAGCCGGGATCGGCCTCCGTGCTGGCCGCGATGCGGTCCATCGTGCGGACGACGTGGGCGGGGTCGCGGCCGATCGCGGTCTCTCCCGACAGCATCAGCGCATCGGTTCCGTCGATCACGGCGTTGGCGACGTCGCTGACCTCGGCCCGGGTCGGCGCCGGCGCGCTGATCATCGACTCGAGCATCTGGGTGGCGGTGATCACCGGAACGCCGGCGGCCACGGACCGGCGGATGATCGCCTTCTGCGCCAGGGGCACCGCCTCGAGGGGCATCTCGATCCCGAGATCGCCGCGGGCCACCATCAGGGCGTCGGCCACCTCGAGGATGTCGCCGAGATTGTGCACGGCCGGAACCGTCTCGATCTTGGCCACGATCTTCGGGCCGTCGGCGCCGAGGATCCGGCGCACGGCATCCACATCGGCGCTGGTGCGCACGAACGACACGGCGACGTAATCGACGTCGACGGGCCGGGTTCGGATGCCCTCGAGCAACTCGACGTCCCGCACGGTGGGCGTGGCCAGGAGACGCTCGCTGGGCATGTGGAAGCCGGGACGGCCGGTGGCGCGGCCACCGGTGATCACCGTGGCGTGGGCGGCATCGTGTCCGATGTCCGTCACGGTCAGGCTGATCAGCCCATCGCCCACGATCACGGTGTCGCCGGACTGGAGATCGTCGAGCAGCGTGGGGTAGTCGACCGTGACGCGATGTTCGTCACTGGCACCGTGACCGGGGACGAGGACGACGCGGCTGCCGGTCGTCAAATGCACGCCCTCGTCGCCGAAGGCGCCGCAGCGCAACTTCGGCCCGGGCAGATCAGCCAACACGGCCACCACCCGATCGCACACCGACGCCGCGTGGCGGACCGCATCGACCAGCGCGGCCAGCTCGTCGAGTGAACCGTGGCTGAGGTTGACGCGAAAGACGTCGACTCCCGCGTCGACCAGCGCCAGCACAACTTCGGGTGAATCGGATGCCGGTCCGAGCGTGGCCACGATCTTGGTGCGACGTGTCATGGATCTCTCTTCAGTGGCGGGCCGCGTGTCCTCCGGGTTTGCGTCACCGTTCTCGCCAGTTGCCGGCGAGAACGGTGACACAAACTCAGAGGGGTGGCAACGATGGCGCCCAGAGAGGACCAGCACGGGCCGCCTAGGGTGACGCGATGGCCGGATTGGGGAAGGTGGCGGTCGTCGGCGCCGGCAGCGTCGGGGCGGCGGTCGCCTACGCCAGCCTGATCGACGGGCTCGCCGACGAGATCGCCATTTTCGACATCAACGGGCCGCGGGCCGACGCGGAGGTTCTCGACCTGCGCCACGGGTTGCAGTTCGTCGGCGGCGGTCGGGTGAACGGCGGCGATGACGTGGCGGTGTGCCGGGACGCCGACCTCGTCGTGGTCACTGCCGGCGCCAAGCAAGATCCCGGCCAGAGCCGCCTCGCCCTGGCCGGCGCCAACGTCGACCTCGTGCGGCGGGCGCTGCCGCCGATCCTTGACGTCGCACCCGGCACGATCTTCCTGTTGATCACGAACCCGGTGGACGTCGTGACGTTCGTTGCGCAGGGCTGCAGCGGGCTGCCGAACGATCGCGTCATCGGGAGCGGCACGGTGCTCGACACGTCGCGGCTGCGCAACCTGCTCGCCGAGCGGCTGGGCATCGGCGTCAACAGCGTCTCCGGCACCGTCGTCGGCGAGCACGGCGACAGCGCGATCGCGCTCTGGTCGTCGGCCACTGTCGGGGGGAGCCCACTGCTCGAGGTCGTCGGGCCGACCGGGGCCCGCGTCGCCGCCGACGACCTGGACGCCTTGCTCGCCGAGGTCCGCGGGGCGGCCTACCGGATCATCGAGGGCAAGGGCGCCACCAACCTGGCGATCGGCCTCGCCGCGGTGCGGATCATCCGCAGCATCGCCGACGACGAGCGCTCGGTGCTGCCGGTCAGCGTGCGGGTCGACGTCGAGGGCGTCGGGGAGGTGTGCATGTCGCTGCCGAGCATCGTCGGCCGCGACGGCGTCCTCGGCCGCCTCGATCCACCGCTCGACGACGCCGAGCGGGCCGGCCTGCGAGCCAGTGCGGCCGCCATCCGCCAGGTCATCGACGCCGTGACGTGACGGCGTCATCGACGGGCCTGGCGACCATCGAGCCAACCCTCCGTCATGGGCGGTCGTGACTATCGTGCAAATCGACGCGACGAGCGTCGATCCGCGGTCGCCGGCCGGAGCCGGGCTGCGTACGAGGAGCTGACCCTTGCGCGATTTGCCCGATCAGCGAACTGGCGACGCGGCGTTGGTCGATTCCCCGTGGGCACTGGACGGCCAGACCGTGCTCGAGGCTCTGGCGACAGCCTCCGCGGGACTCACCCAGTCCGAGGCGGCAGCCCGCCTCAGGCAGTTCGGGCCGAACCGCCTGGCCGAACCCCCGCGTCCCCCGTTGTGGCGGCGCGCGCTCAGCCACTTCGACGACGTCCTCATCTACATCCTGCTGGTCGCAGCCGTGCTCAAGGCGATCCTGGGTGAGTGGCTCGACTTCGCCATCATCCTGGCCGTCGCCGTCGTCAATGCCGGCATTGGTCTGATCCAGGAGAGTCGCGCCGAGCAGGCGCTGGATGCGATCAAGGACATGCTTCCGGTGGGAGCCCACGTGGTGCGCGATGGCGCGTTGGTTGACGCCGACGCCGAGACGCTGGTGCCGGGTGACCTCGTGCGCGTGCGTTCCGGAGACCGCGTTCCCGCCGACGTGCGCCTGCTGGAGGCGGTCAACCTCCAGGCCGACGAATCGGCCCTGACCGGCGAGTCGGTGCCCGCGGTCAAGACCCCCACCCCTGTCACGGCGGACGCGGGCGTGGGCGACCGGTCGAGCATGCTGCACTCGGGCACGCTGGTCGCGGCCGGTACGGGCACCGGCGTGGTCGTGGCCACCGCCGACCGGACCGAGATCGGCCGGATCCAGACGATGATCAGCGAGGTCGGGGTGCTCGAGACGCCGCTCGCGCGCGCGCTCGCCACCTTTGGCAAGCGGCTGGCCGTTCTCATCCTCGGCATGGCCGTGGTGATGGTGCTCATCGGCTGGGCTCTCCACGGACTCCCCGCCCGGGAACTGGTGGACGCGACGATCGGCTTCGCCGTGGCGGCGATCCCCGAGGGGCTGCCCGCGCTCGTGACGATCACCCTGGCTCTCGGCGTCAAGCAGATGGCGCGCCGTCGCGCGATCACGCGGCGGCTGCCGGCGGTCGAGACCCTCGGTTCGGTGACCACCATCTGCTCGGACAAGACCGGCACCTTGACCACCAACGAGATGACTGCGACCGTCGCGCGCACGCGGACCCATGAGTTCGCCGTGACCGGTACGGGATACGCGCCGCATGGGCAGGTGGTGCTCGACGGGACCGTGGCCGACACGACCGACCACCATGACCTCGCGTCGCTGGCCGAGGTCATGTTCCTGTGCAACGACGCGCACGTCGTCGCGGAGGACGGGATGTGGCGACTGATCGGCGAGCCGACGGAAGGCGCGCTGCGGGTCCTTGGGCTCAAACTCGGTCTCGACGAGGGCGCGTCGTCTCGGCTGGCCGAGATCCCGTTCGCGTCCGAGGCCAAGTACATGGCGGTGCTCGTCGCGGACTCCCATGGGGCCCGCCACGTGCTGGTCAAGGGTGCGCCCGACCGGGTCCTGGCCCGATGCACGACCCAGACGGCACCCGACGGCGAAGCCGAGCCGCTCGAGCCGGAGTTCTGGACGCGACAGATCGATGACCTTGGGTGGGCGCGGCCTGCGCGTCCTCGCGGCCGCCCGGCTCGTCGCCGCCCCCGACGCCGGCGCCCTCGCACCCGCGGACGTCATCACGGGGCTACAGCTGGTGGGTCTGGCCGGAATCGTCGACCCGCCCCGACCGGAGGCCATCGAGGCGATCGCGTTGTGCCGAACCGCCGGCGTGCATGTCGTGATGATCACCGGCGACCATTCCGGCACGGCGCTGGCGATCGCGCGCGAAATGGGAATCGCCGACGACCGGGCGCGGGTCGTGGTCGGGAACGAGCTCGAGAGCATGTCCGACGAGCACTTGCGTGACGTCGCCAAGGACGTCGACGTGTACGCGCGCACCAGCCCGGAGCACAAGCTCCGCATCGTCTCCGCGCTCCAGTCCCACGACGAAGTCGTGGCGATGACAGGTGACGGTGTCAACGACGCCCCTGCACTGACGCAAGCCGACGTCGGCATCGCGATGGGCATCAAGGGAACGTCGGCCACCAAGGAGGCCGCCGACATCGTTCTCGCCGACGACAACTTCGCGACGATCGAACGGGCCGTGGAGGAGGGCCGGCGGATCTACGACAACATCCGCAAGTCCATCCTCTTCCTCCTGCCGACGAACGGCGCCCAGTCGCTGGTCATCCTCATCGCGGTGCTGTTCGACCTGACGATGCCGCTCCAGCCCGCGCAGGTGCTGTGGATCAACATGGTCACGTCCATCACGCTGTCATTGGCCCTGGCGAGCGAGCCGGCTGAGGTCGGGGTCATGCGCAGACCGCCGCGGGACGCGCGGGCGTCGCTCGTGACGCCCGCATTGCTGCGCCACATCCTCATCGTGTCGCTGCTCATCGGTGGAGCCACGCTGGCTGTCTTCTCGTACGAGCTAGCCGGCGACGAGCCGCTGCCCCGGGTCCAGGTCACGGCCGTCACGATGCTCGCGTTCGGGCAGCTCGCCTTACTGTTCAGCTGCCGGTTCCTCGACCGTTCGAGCATCACGCTCGACGTCCTGCGCGGGAACCGCGCCGTGTGGTGGTCTGCCGCGGCGTTGGTGGCCCTGCAGGCGGCGTTCATCTACACGCCGGCCATGCAGCAGCTCTTCGACGTCGCGTCGATCGGTCCGGGCGAGTGGGTGCTGATTCTCGGGCTGTCGGTTGTCGTCTTCCTCCTCGCGGAGGCCGCCAAGGTGGCCGGCCGCCGGCGTGCCTGACCACCGCCACCGAGGCCGACGCTCGACTCACTCGCCCGAAGCACCCTCGAGCACATCGATGTACCAGCCGAGGATGTCATCGCCCCGCGCGCCGACGCAGACGGTCACGTTGGCCGCCGCACGCGTCGTCGGCCTGAGGTCGGCGACTGTCATGCCGGTCGTCATCTCGCCGGCCGTCTCGATACGAACCGGCAACCACTCGGTGACAAAGAGATCGGGGCGGAGCGCGTACGCGGGCACCAACAGATCGTGCACGGGAAAGCCAGGCAGGTCGGGTTCAAGGTCGAGATACGCGTCGCGGTAGAAGCAGGCGATCTCATGGAGGTATCGACCAAGGGGACCGCTTCGTCGAAGGCGTTCGAACCGCTCCGGGTCGATTCGGACATGGCGGGTGACGTCTTGACCGACCATCGTGAGTTTGCCGCGCGATTCGCTGAACACAATCGCCGCCGCCTCGACATCGTTCAGCACGTTCGCCGTCGTGACGGGGCCGACGTTGCCGGGACCTCGAATGATCCCGCCCATCCAAACGATTCCGGCGACGGAATCGATGAAGCTCGGCTCGAGCCGCATCGCCAAAGCGATGTTCGTGAGCGGGCCGAGTGCCAGCACCGTCAGCTGACCGGGTTCCGCGATCACCCGATCGGCAAGTTGGATCGCGGCGCGTCCGCCCGCGACGGGCGCGGAGGTCGGCGGCCGCGGCAGTCGGATCGCACCCGTTCCTGTCCTCCCATGGACGAGGGCAGCACCAGCATTCGGAAGCCGACGACGGACGAGTGGTCCGGCGGCACCCTGAAAGACAGGGATATCGAGCCTGCCGATGATGTCGAGCAGGTGTCGCGCGTTCCTCGTCCCGTGGTGCACCGCACAGTTGCCGAACACGGTGGTGATGGCCTCGACGTCGAAGCCTCCACTCTGGACCGCGAACGCAATCGCTTGTGCGTCGTCGACTCCCGGGTCCGTATCGATGATGACCCGCACGCAGCTCCTCCTCCCGGCCGATGAGCATTCTGCTCGGCGATGAGACCCATCGGCCGGCCACCTCAGCGGTCACGCCCGTCACCGGGGGATGGTACGGTCCGGTTGGCCGGAGGTCGTTTCGTGGCGTGCCAGGAGGCGTCTACGAGCATGATCGCAAGGGGGTTACTGGCGCTGTCGTGGGGGCCTTGGCGTTGTCGAGCGGCGCGGTGGGGGATCCTCGACCGCGAGGTCGAGGGTGAGTGATGGCCACGTTTCTCATCGACAACAGCGTCAAGTACGACGGCTCGAGCGTCTCGATCCTCGATCGCCGTACGTTCCCGTTCGAGCGCGAGTTCGTGCGCTGTGCGTCGTATGGAGAAGTTGCGCTCGCGATCGAACAGATGGTCACCCAGAGCACCGGCCCGCATCTCGCCGCGGGCTATGGAATGGTCCTCGCCGCCGGCGAAGCGGACCAGCTGAAGGGGCACCAGGCGCGGGCCGACCTGATGCAGTCGGCGGCCCGGCGCCTCATCCACACGAGGCCGACAAACAACCAGATCAAGCAGGTCGTCGAGTACCTCTTGTCCGTCGCCCACCGGACGCTCGCGGACGGCGAGCCACTGCAACCCTCGTTGCACCGGGCGATGGACGACCATCGGGATCGCTTTCTGGAGGGAAGCAAGGCGTTGGGTCGGGCCGGAGCTTCCGCACTCGAGAGCGGCGACAGCGTCCTGAACCACTGCTGGGCGGAGACGTACATCGTGGAGACGGTGGCGGAGGCGTTGCGCCAGGGCAAACAGATCACCGCCTTCTGCACCGAGACCCGCCCCTACCTCCAGGGGGCTCGCTTGACAGCGGAGTGCTTGGCCGAGCTCGGCGTCGAAACCACGGTGGTGACCGACGGCATGGGCGCCTACCTCATGGCCAACGGCCTGGTCACCAAGTTCATGACCGGAGCGGATCGGGTCACGATGGACGGTCACGTCGTCAACAAGGTCGGAACCCTGCAGCTCGCCATTGCGGCGCGCGAGTTCGGTGTTCCGTACTACGCCATGGTCCAGACACCGGACATCGAGGCCCCGACCGCGTCTGACGTCGAGATCGAGCTCCGCAACGGAGACGAGGTGCTGTCGTGCATGGGAGTTCGAACCGCGTCGCACCGGGCGAGGGGGTTCTACCCGGCGTTTGACATCACTCCGCCGAAGTATGTCGCCGGCGTCGTCACCGACCGGGGGATCTACTCGCCACACGATCTGTCGGCGTATCACGAGGTTCCGCAAGTCCGATGAGGGGAGGACCCAGGTGAAGATGCGGTCGTCATTCACCCGCCGGGCGACGTGCTTCGTGCTCGCCGGCGCCATGGCCGTCGCGGCTACTGCTTGTGGCGACGACGACGACGGAGGCGCCCCACCGCAGACAACCGGCGCCGCCGCACCGCAGACGTCGGTCGCACCCGAGACGTCGGGCGCCGCCGCCCCGCAGACGAGCGGAGCGCCGCAGGCGACTGGAGCGGCCCCGACGACGGGGTTGGCGACGACGACGGGCGGGACCAAGCCCCAGAGCGACCTGCGGGTCGCCTACGTCACGCCCGATCCGATCGGTCAGAACCAGTTCCTGAACCTCGGCCAGGACGGAATCGACCGGGTCGCCGAGGACTACGGCGTCGAGACGGAGACGGTGGAGTCCACAAA
Organism: Actinomycetota bacterium; assembly: GCA_046723555.1. Taxonomy (GTDB): domain Bacteria; phylum Actinomycetota; class Acidimicrobiia; order Acidimicrobiales; family Ilumatobacteraceae; genus JALZMG01. The sequence goes on from JBKOUV010000076.1 coordinate 11,523, forward strand.
TCCCACTGAGCGGGAGGAGAACGTGCGGGCCGTCGCTCGGGACGGTTGGGACATCGTGGTGGTGCTCGGCTTCGAGTTCCTCGACATCATCACGCAAGCCGCGGACGAGTTCCCCGACACCTACTTCGTGACCGTGGACTTCTGCCTCGACCAGCCGAAGCCGAACGTGCACTGCGCGGTCTTCCGCGAGCACGAGGCGGCCTTCCTCGTCGGCGCGGTCGCGGGCCTGCTCACCGAGAGCAACGTGATCGGAACCGTCACCGCGATCGACACCCCGTTCACGCGCCGGTGGCCCGAGGGATTTGAACAGGGAGCTCGATACGTCAATCCGGACGTGGACGTGAAGTCGCTGTTCGTGGGCTCGTTCACCGACCCGGCCAAGGCGAAGGAGCAGGCACTGGCGATGAGCGCGGACGGCGCCGACCACATCTTCGCCGCCGCCGCATCCGGCAATCCAGGCGTCTTCGAGGCCGCGGCCGAGAAGGGCTTCTTCACCTACGGAGTCGACATCAACGAGTGCCCGGTCGATCCGGAGCACGTGATGGAGAACCTCATCAAACGCGTCGACGTCGCGGTCTACGAGACCGTCGGTGGCATCCTGGAGGGCAAGACCACCGAAACCGTCCACGCCTACGGGCTGGCCGAGGGAGGCGTGGGGCTCACCGTCCTGACGGCGGACGATCCCGAAGCGACCGAGTGTGCGATCCTCGATCATCCGGACGTCATCGACCAGGTCCGCGATCTGCAGCAGAAGATCATCGACGGCGAGATCAAGGTGGACGACCCGCTGGGATCGTGAGGACCTCGGACCACGGTGCCGGCGGGAGCGGTGAACCGCTTGTCGCGCTGGAGGGAATCGTCAAACGATTCCCCGGTGTCGTCGCCAACGACGGGGTGGACCTTGCGGTCCGCGGCGGCGAGATCCGAGCGCTGGTCGGCGAGAACGGGGCCGGCAAGACCACCCTGATGAGCGTCCTCTACGGCCTGCTCCAGCCCGACGACGGCGAGATCGTGCTGCGCGGAGAACGCGTGCGGTTCACGTCGCCCGTCAGTGCAATCCGCGCCGGAATCGGGATGGTGCACCAGCACTTCATGCTGTTCCCGTCACTCACCGTCCTCGACAACGTGATCTTCGGTTCAGAACCGGTTCATCACGGGCTCATCGACCGGGGTGCAGCCCGGGCGCGGGTCGCCGAGCTCACCAGGCGCTACGGGCTCTCGGTGCCGCCCGACCGAAAGGTCGGCGAACTGCCCGTGGGATCTCAGCAGCAGGTCGAGATCCTCAAGGCCTTGTACCGGGACGCCGACCTGCTCATCCTCGACGAGCCCACCGCCGTGCTGACCCCTCCTGAGAAGGACGGGCTGTTCGTGTTCCTCAGGGACCTCACCGCCAAGGGACGCACGGTCATCCTCATCACCCACAAGCTCAACGAGGTCATGGAGATCTCCGACAACGCCACCGTGATGCGGCACGGCCGGGTGACCGCGAACCTCGTCACGAGTGAGACGTCCACCTCCGAGATCTGCCGCCACATGGTCGGGCGCGACGTCCTCTTCACGGTCGACAAGGACGCGGCGCGGCCCGGCGAGACGATCCTCGAGGTCCGCGATCTCTCGCTGCCCGACAGTCGAGGGGTGAATGTGCTGACCGACGTGTCGTTCTCGGCCCGGGCGGGCGAGATCGTCGGAATCGCCGGCGTCGCGGGCAGCGGGCAATCGGCGCTCGTCCAGGCGATCACGGGGTTGATTCCGGCGACCGAGGGGACGATCCTGCTCAACGGGCGTGACATCGGCGGACTCTCGGTGGACGCGAGACGGCAGGCCGGAGTCGCCTACATCCCGGAGGACCGCGGTCAGGTCGGGCTCGCCACCGGGGCGTCGGTGGTGGACAACCTCTCGATGGGCTTTCAGCGCCAGCCCCAGTTCACGTCGAACGGCCTGATGCGGGTCGAGCGGCTCCGGTCGAGGGCCCGCTCGCTGGTGCGACGATTCGCCGTGAGGACCGCGAGCGTGCGTGACGCCGCCGCCGTGCTCTCGGGAGGCAATCTCCAGAAGCTGGTGGTGGCGCGTGAGTTCGACCACACTGGTCCACTACTCATCGCCGAGCAGCCCACCCGAGGGCTCGACGTCGGCGCGACCGAGTTCGTCCGGCAACGGTTGATCGCCTACCGGGATCAAGGACACGCGGTTCTCCTCGTGTCCGCGGATCTCAGCGAGATCCTCGCGCTCGCGGATCGGGTCTATGTGATGTTCGAAGGCCGGCTCATCGGGGAAGTCGCCGCCGCCGAGGCCGACGAGTACCGGCTCGGGATGCTGATGGCCGGCATTTCCGAGCCGGCGGTCCAGGCAGCCGGTCGGGGCCACGGATGAATCAGCTTCGGCGCGTCCAGGCACCGTTCCTCGCCGTCGCCGTGGGGATCCTCATCGGCGCCGGGTTGGTGCTCGCAGTCGGCGAGAACCCGCTCACGGTGTACGCCTCGCTGTTCCGCGGCGCGTTCGACCGGTTCGGACTCCCGTCCACGCTCAGCCGAGCGGTGCCGATCGTCGGTGCCGGACTGGCCGCTGCGGTGGCGTTCCGCGCCGGCTTCATCACGCTCGGCGTGGAAGGCCAGATGGTCCTGGGCGGGCTGAGCGCGGCGCTGACGACGATCGCGCTCGCCGACGCCGGGGTCCTCGCCCTCCCGCTGGGGGTGGCGGCGGCGATCGTCGTCGGGGCGGGCTTCGCCGGCCTCGCGGCGTGGTTCGAGGTCCGCTTCGGTGTGCCGATCCTGATCAGCACGCTGCTCATGAACTACCCCGCGGTGTACCTCGCGTCGTACCTGGTGAGCGGTCCACTCGGTGACCCCGTCGGCGGTGTGTCACAGACGGAGCAGGTCCCCGTGGCCGCCCGGTTCGGGGAGCTGGCGACGGGCACGCGGCTCAACGTCGGCGCCCTCGTCGTCCTCGCCTTGCTCGTAGGCCTGACCATCGCGATGAACCGGGCGTGGGTCGGCTACGAGATCCGGATGAACGGCCTGAACCCGCGGTTCGCCCGCTACGGCGGGATCTCCTCCAGCCGGCTCTGCTACAAGGTCATGCTCGCGTCGGGCGGGATCGCCGGGCTGGTCGGTTCAATCCTTACGCTGGGCGTTCACTACCGCTTCATCGACGGCGCCATCACCGGTCCGCTGTATGCCTGGATCGGGGTCATGGCGGCCCTTCTGGCCGAGTCCAACCCAGTCGGCGTGCTCGCGGCGGGCGTGTTCTTCGCCGCCCTGCAGACCGGAGCGCTCGAGGTGGAGCGCACCACCGACGTCGCCCGTGAGCTGTCGCTCGTACTGCAGTCGGTGATCATCATCCTGGTCGCCTGTCGTTGGGTGTTCCGCGCCCGCCCGACGACCCGATTCCTCGCCCCGGCCCAGGCCGAGCCCGAGCTCCCGTAGCGCCGTGGACATCCTCGACGCCACCCTGCTCAACTCGACCGTGCGATCGATCGCACCGATCCTGCTCGCCGCGCTCGGCGGGATGATCTGCGCCCGGGTGGGGGTCTTCAACATCGCCTTGGAAGGGCTGATGCTCACCGGGGCCTTCGCCGCGGTCGCGGGGAGCTACTTCACCGAGAACGCCGCGGTCGGCGTGCTCACCGCGGTCGGAGCCTCGTGCCTGCTCGCCGTGTTGTTCGGCGCGGCCGCCGTCTATCTCCACGGCGACGTGATCGTGCTCGGAATCGCGACGAACCTCTTGGCGCTCGGAGCAACGGCGTTCGCCATGCCGCTCATGTTCGGCGTGCGCGGCAACTTCAGCGATCCCCGAATCCACGGGCTGGAGAACGTCACCATTCCGGGGGTCGACGACGTGCCGGTCATCGGTCCGATCGTCTCCGGGCACACCTGGCTGGTGTACCTCGCGTTGCTGCTCGTCGTGGTCGCCCAGGTCGGCCTGTTCCGACACCCGTTGGGCTTGCGCGCGCGGGGCATCGGCGAACACCCGGAGGCCGCGGAAACCCTCGGCATCAGGGTGCACCGCTTCCAGTTCGTCGCGATCGTGCTCTCCGGGGCGCTCTGCGGTCTCGCCGGAGCCCAACTGTCGCTCGGCCAGGTGACCCTCTTCGTCGAGAACATGACGGCTGGCCGGGGCTGGATCGCAGTGGTCGCCGTGTTGTTCGGCCGCGCCCACCCGCTCGGCGTCCTCGGCGCGAGCGTCCTGTTCGGGTTCTTCGACGCCCTCGGCATCCGCTTGCAGGACTCGATTCCCAACCAGTTCGCGGCGATGATCCCGTACGTGGCCACGCTGCTGGGGTTGTTCGTGTACGAGGCCCGTCGCCGGCGAACTGCGCCCGTGCGCAATCAGCGGGGCAGCCCGGCGACGCCGCCGAGCGTGGCGGCTGCGGACACTCCGACACGATGACCGTGCTCTGATCACGATGTAGGTGCAACCAAAGGTAGGGTTCCGATGGCGAGGGACGAGCGATTTCCCATCACGCGGCTGCCGCGCACGGGCGTTCCGGAGCACGCGATCGTGTGTGGTGATCCCGCCCGAGCCAGGCGCATCGCCGACCGCCTCAAGGATCCCGAGGAGGTCGGAGCCAATCGGGAGTTCGTGAGCTTCCAGGGAACGTGGGATGGCGTCGACGTCGTCGTGTCGTCCCATGGCGTCGGCGCGCCGGGCGCGTTGTGTCTGTTCGAGGAGCTGGCTCTGGCCGGGGCGAGAACGGTGATCAGGGTCGGAACCTGCGGGTCGCTGCGCGCTGACATCGAAGATGGTGACAACGTCGTCGCCACCGCCTGCGTCCGTGATGACGGCGCCACCCCGCTGCTCGTCCCACCCGAATACCCCGCGTTCGCCAGCCATGAAGTGGTCGGCGCGCTCGAGACCGCCGCCGCCGACGTCGGTCACCCCTGGCACCGCGGCCTGGTGTGGACCAGGGGATCGTTCTTCCCTGGTGTGCTCGACGTGGACTGGGACCGCTACGCACGGGCGAACGTCATCGCAGTCGAGATGGAACTGTCGGCACTGCTCGTGTTTGCCTCTCTCAAGGGGCTGCGGGCCGGCGGCATCCTGACGTCAGACGGTGGCACCGACATCTCGGACTACGACCCCCATCGGGGTGCGGTCCACGATGGCGTGGAGAAGTCGGTGGACACCGCGTTGCGGGCTCTGCACCTGTTGGCGAACTCGAGGTAGTAGTGATCGCCGATCCGGCGCCGACGCGCTCCCTCGGAGGAACTCCGACCGCTGACGGCCGATCGCTCGGCACTGACAAGTCAGAGTTCGCCCGTCAGCAGCGTGCCGTCCGGTGAGAGACGGTGCTGGCGGTTGGGGTGGCAAAGACCCCCGGATGGTCCCGTCGACCTCTATCCGGGCAGCCGCGTCACGGTCACCGGTGATGGCTTCGACGTCGTCATCGACGAACTGAACCAACCGACCTCGATGGAGATCATCGGCAACACCGCCTACATCGTCACCCTCAACGGCGAGATCTGGAAGATCGACCACGTGAGCGGACCACCCCGCGAAGCGTCGCGTTGAGACGCACACCCGCACGGCGCCCGACTTCGGCGTCCACGCGAGGATCGGTCGACGCTACGTGCCCCCCATCCTCGCCCGGACAGCCCCGCACGGCGTTGGGCGTTCATGATGTCGGTCTCTGCACGCACCCGGGACTCGTCGAGTGCCCGCCGCTCCTCGGCTACCGATCGTGGATGTCGAAGCACGTACCAGCACGCTGCGACGAGCAGCGCGACGAAGACAACTCCGACGAGTGCGCTGACAGCCATGCCGTCAGTGTCTCACCGATCGGATGCGAGCAGCCCGACTCTATCGATGCGCACTGACACGACGTCGTGCGTCGGGTTCTGATGTCGGGTCCGCGACATCGCCGATGACGTCACGCCGAGGACATCAGTCTTTCAGCGTCTCAACGTTCGCTGTCGAGGTCGGCCATCGCCGCCTCCGGGTACCGTGCACCGGTCGCGGCGTCACGCGGGACGGCCGCTTCGATCGCAGCAAGCTCGTCGTCGTCGAGCTCGACCTCGACGGCGGCGAGGGCATCGGTCAAACGGTCACGCCGCTTCGTGCCCACCAGCGGGACGATGTCGTCGCCGCGTGAGAGCACCCAGGCGAAGGCGAGCCGGGCAACGGAAACTCCCTTGCTCGAAGCGATCATCGACAACGCCTCGACGAGCTGTCGATTGGCGGCGAAGTTGTCGCCCTGGAACCGCGGGGCGTGCGCTCGGAAGTCGCGCCCATCGGTCGGGGGCGTGGTCAGCTCGTCGCTGATCAGGCCCCGCGACAACACGCCGTACGCGGTCACCGCGATGCCGAGCTCGCGGCAGGTGGGCAAGATGTCGTCCTCGATCCGTCGCGACAGCAGCGAGTACTCGATCTGGAGGTCGCAGATCGGATGGGTGGCGGCGGCGCGGCGCAGCGTGTCCGACCCGACCTCCGACAGGCCGATGTATCTGACGTAGCCGGCTGCGACCTGTTCGGCGATCGCGCCGACCGTCTCCTCGATCGGTACCGCCGGATCAAGGCGCGCCGGCCGGTACACGTCGACGTGGTCGGTCCCCAGGCGGGTGAGCGAGTAGGCCAGAAAGTTGCGCATCGCCTCGGGGCGAGTGTCGACACCGCCCATCGCCCCCGCCGGCGAACGCAAGGCACCGAACTTCACACTCAGCGTCACCGCGTCGCGGTCGAGCTCGCCCAACGCCCGCCCGACGAGTAGCTCGTTGTGCCCGGCGCCGTAGAAGTCGCCGGTGTCGATCAAGCTCACTCCGGCGTCCACGGCGGCCAGGATCGTGGCGAGACTCTCGTCGTCGTCGGCGGCGCCGTATGCACCGGACATGCCCATGCATCCGAGCCCCAGCGCCGACACCGTCGGCCCCCCAGCACCCAGCCGACGCAGTGGCATCCCGGGGTCCGAGACGGTCATCGTGCACCCACACTAGGCCCGCATTCCTGTTGCCCGTTGTGGGCATACTCCGACATTGAGCATCTGACTGGAGGTCGCGATGGAACGAGCAGGCCCAACGCCTCCCGGAGCCGTCCGACCGGCCGATCTCGTCGCCCTGCGGACTGGTGGCGCCGTCCGGGTCGTACCCGACGCCGCCACGCTGGACGGGGAACTCGGCGCGATCCTCCGCTGGTCCGACGGGCAGGAGCAGTGACGATGCAGACCGGAGCAACGCCCAGCGCGGCGGCGCAGCCGCCCCACGCCGTCTCGACTCACGTTTCGGGCGGGTCTGAATCCGGGTTCTCAGTTGTGGCGAGCCGGCGGTGGAGCTCGGCGATCTCGGCCTGCAGGGCGACGATCCGGATCGCACCGGCGAGCGTCATGCCTTCGCCCATCAAGGCGTTGATGGCGTCGATGTGCTCGATGTCCTGGCGGCTGTAGCGCCGCTGTCCGCCGGCGGTGCGCTCCGGCGTCACCGCGTCGTGAGCCTCTAATCGCCGGAGGAACGCCGGTTGCACTCCCAGCAGCTCGGCGGCCTGGCCGACGGTGTAGACGGGGTCGCCATCGCCGGGAAACCGGAGTACCGGTCGGGCCGGAGCGGGCTCCGCGCCCGCCCCGGCTGGATCGATCATGAACTCTTCGCCGAGACCGGCTCACTTCGGTCGTCGGAACTGGTGGCATCGATGGAGCGCGCATGCGAGCCTCCGCTTGTCACCTCGACCCGGCGCGGTTTGGCTTGCTCGCGCACCGGGAGGCGGAGGGTAAGAACACCGTCGGTGTAGTCGGCTTCGAGCCGATCTTCGTCGAGGGTGTCGCCGAGGAACAGCTGCCGGCTGAACGTGCCATGTCGCCGTTCGCCGATCAGCAACTCGACGTCGTCGCCGGTTTGCCGCTCGCGCTGGGCGTGGACGGTCAGCACGTTGCGCTCGACGGTGAGGTCGATGGTGTCCGGCGTCACCCCGGGGAGGTCGAGTTGGACGACGAACTCGTCGCCTCGGCGGAACGCGTCAATCGGCATTGGCGATGGTCGAGCCGGAGTCCCGAACAGCTCTTGGGTCATCCGATCGAGCTCACGGAACGGATCAGTACGCATCAACATCTTCGCGGACTCCTTTCTCGTCGGTTCCATGGTCTTTATTGCACAAACTGTAGCAAACTGTCAAGTCGAGTTGGAGGTTTGTTGCGACGGTGCGGGGTAGCAGGTCGCCCGGCCGGCCACTCGGCCCTGGCTGAACCAGTTCCTGCATCTACAGTCGATCCACGTTGTACCCGTGACGTATCCGATCCCGGTCGAGGCGGACGGGTCGCGCGCGGCCGTCGCCGCCGTCAGCCAGGCCCGGGCGTGGCGGATGGTGGCCCTCGTCTGCGTCGGGCTGGCGGTGCTGTCGCTGCTCCTGCCGTCGTCGCCGACCTACGACCCATGGGCCTGGGTCATCTGGGGTCGCGAGATCGCCCACGGTCAACTCGTGACGACCGGCGGCCCGTCGTGGAAGCCGTTGCCGGTGCTGTTCACGACGCCGTTCTCCTTGCTCGGCGACGACCTGGCACCGTTGGCCTGGTTGGTCGTGGCCCGCGCCGGCGGGCTGCTCGCGATCGCCATGGCGTACCGGGTGGCCGCGCGCCTGGCTGGTCCGGCGGCCGGTGTGATCGCCGGGCTGGCGCTGGTGTTGTCGGCCGGGTTCGTGTTCAACGCCGCCCGGGGAAACTCGGAGGGCCTTCTCATCGCCCTGTGCCTGTGGGCCGTCGAACGGCACCTCGATGGCCGACGGGTCGACGCCTTTCTGCTCGGCGCCGCGGCCGCCCTTCTCCGCCCGGAGGTCTGGCCATTTCTCGCTGTCTACGCCTTCGTGCTGCTGCGCGCAGACCGCTCGCGGCGGACCAGAGCGATCGTGATCGCCAGCGCGTTCGGCGTGCTCGCCCTGTGGTTCGTGCCCGAGTACATCGGCTCGGGTGACGGGCTGCGCGCCGCCAGCCGGGCGCGCCAACCGAACCTCGACGCCCTGGCGTTCGACGCCCATCCGTTCCTGGCCGTGTTCGAGCGGGCGGCGCCGGTGCTGACGACACCCGTCTATGTCGGCGCCTTGGTGGCCGTGATCGCCGCGGTGCGCCGTCGTGACCGGGTCGTTCTCGTCCTCGCCGCAGTTGCGGGCTGCATGGTGATCATGGTGGCGGCGATGACCGAGCTTCGTTTCGCCGGCAACCTGCGGTACGTCGCGCTACCGGCGGCCGTGGTGTGCGTGCTGGCCGGCGTGGGCTGGGTCTGGCTCGCTCGCGCCGCCGCACGAGTTGGTGGTCTCGCCGGTGTCGCCGCCGTCGCAGTCGGTGGCGTGCTGCTCGCGATGGGGCCCGTTGCCGACGACCTTCGCGACCTCGACCGCGACGTCGAGACGATCGCTGACGAGGCGGCGATCGATGCGTCGCTGCCCGACGCGATCGCGGCCGCCGGGGGCCGCGCCGCGGTGGTGGCATGCGGTCCGGTGATCACCGGCGCCTTCCAGACTCAAGTCCTCGTCTGGCACCTCGACCTGCATCAGACCGACGTGGAGGTCGACTCGACGCCGACTCCGCCGGGCACCGTCATCGCCCTCGAGTTCACGGCGATGGCCCATGATCCAGACTTTTCGGTGGCGGGCCGCTCTGAGCACTGGATCGTGGAGTCGTCGTGTCGCTGAACGAGGGCCCGTCGCCAGCCGCCTCGGCGTCTGGCGGCTGACCAGGCGAGGAATACTGACGCAGTGGTTGCGGAGCTCGACGACATCGGCTCGGTCGCCGAACTGAATCGAACCCGCACCACCGTCGATGCTTCGCGCGGTGGGTCGGGCGTCGTCGCGGCGGTGCTCGGTCTCGCGTGCCTGGCCGGAGTCGTCCTCCGATGGTGGCCGCGTGGCGCGCTGTGGCTCGACGAGGCGCAATCCGTTGCGTTCGCGTCGCTGCCGCTCAACGAGATTCCGGGCGCGTTGCGCGAGGACGGCGCGCCGCCCTTGTACTACGTGGTTCTGCACGGGTGGATGCGGCTCGTCGGCGACAGCGACGCCGCCGTGCGGGCCCTGTCGGCCCTGCTGTCCATGGCCACGATCGTCGTCGTCGCGGTGTTCACCCATCGGCGGTGGGGGCGCACGGTGGCCGTCGCGGCCACCGTGCTGATGGCGACGAGCCCGTTCGCGATCCGCTACGCCGCCCACGCGCGCATGTACGCGCTCGTCATGCTCGAAGTGGTGCTCGGGGTAGCGATCGTGGCGCGCGCCCTTGATGCACCTCGGCTCGGCCGGCTGGCCGCGGTGACCATGATCTCGGCGGCGCTGCTGCTCACCCACTATTGGTCGATGTACCTGGTGATCACGGCGGCGGCAGTGGTCTGGGCCAGCAGTCGACCCGCGCCCGACAACACCCGGACCGGTCGCCGTCGCGTGGCCTGGGCGTTGCTCGGCGGTTTCGCCCTGTGGTTGCCGTGGGCGCCGACGTTCTTCTTCCAGGCTCGGCACACCGGAACGCCGTGGGCTGCACCGGCCAACGCCTTCGCCGCGCTCCAGGTGTTCGCGTCCAGCATCGGCGGCCCATCGGTCGCCGCGATCTGTCTTGGCGCGCTGGTCGCCTTGTCGTTCGCCATCGCACTTTTCCAGCGGTGGGGGCGGCCGCCCGTCCCGGCGGCCATCGGACTCGTCGGCGCAGGGACGGCGGCGCTCGCCGTAGCCGGCGCGATCGTGTCGTCGAGCGCCGTGAGCAATCGGTACTTCTCGGTGTCCGTGCCGCTCGTCCTCCTCGTGGCGGCAGCAGGACTGGCGCGCATGCCTCCGGCACTCGGCCAGGCCGCGCTGGTCGCAATCGCGATCACGGGCGTCTGGGTCGCCGCCGGCGAGGTGGGCACGCCCCGCACCACGGCGGACGACGTCGCCCGGGTGATCGTCGCCGAGGCCCGCGCGGGCGACGTGGTCGTCGCCTGTCCGGACCAGCTGGCCCCCGCCTTGCACCGGCTGCTCGTCGATGTCCGGCCCGGCCTCACCGAGGTCGTCTACCCGCCCGGTTCGACACCCGCCCGTGTCAACTGGATCGACTACGCGGCGCGCGCCAGCGAGGCGGAGCCGTCGGCGGCTGCCCATCGACTGTTGGCCGCGGCGCCGGACAGGACGATCTGGCTCGTCGTGAGCACGACGTATCCGCCGACACAACCAGCCTGCTCCGGCCTCCTCTCCGACTTGATCGGATCACGCACCGCCCGGCTGATCAGCGCTGACCGTCCGGAGCTCATCGAGCACGGTGCGCTCTGGCGGTTCGACCCGGGCCCACCCTGATCAGGCAGTGAGCGGCGCCGCGCGGCCGCCCCATCCCGCGTCGGACGTCGACCGCTCTTCGTGGTACTCCTCGTCGACGTTCACGGACCACAGGTCGTGGCCGGCGTCCTCGAGGATGTTCTCCACCGCCAGCATCGCGGTGAGCATCGAGTGGTCCTGATTGTTGTAGCGGTGCATCCCGTTGCGCCCCACCGGATGAACATTGGCGGCGTGGTGGGCGAGCCAGGCGCGCAGGGTCGCCACGTGGCGCTGGTACGTCCAGTCGTACACCGGGTAGGCCTTTGGGATCCGGGTCACGTAGCCGGTCTCCACCGCGGACGGTTCGAGGAGTCCGATCGTGACCATCTCCGCCGTGGCATATCGGACCAGCTCATCGTCGGGCAACTGCCACAGCTCGTCGCCTTCGTTCACGAAGTACTCGAGACCGAGACACGTGCGGCCCGGTTTGACCATGTGCGGGGACCAGGCGCCGAAGTTCTGCACCCGCCCCAGTCGGACCTCGGGGCTGTGCACGTAGATCCAGTTGTCGGGAAACCCGAACGCCTCGGGTACGACGAGCGCCACGGTGAGGAAGTCGCGGTGGCGTAGCCCGGCCGCGGCCTCGAGCACCGCGGGAGGGGGCGCCGGATCCATGGCCGCAACCAGCGCGCCGAGCGGCATCGTGGACACCACGTCCGAACACGTCGCCTCCACCCCATCTCCGCCGGCCACCACCTGGGCGTGGCCCCGACCGTGCCCGATGCGGTCCACCGGGTGCGCGAAGAGGAGCGTCGTGCCGAGAGCCGTCGCCCGCTCAGCGCATGCCTCCCACATCATCCCGGGGCCGAGCTCCGGATAGTAGAAGTGCTCGATCAACGAGGTGACCTGCCGACCGGCCCCGAGGCCGAGCGCCTCGCGCACGGCGACACCGAGCGACAGGTTCTTGATGCGCTGAGCCGCCCAGTCGGCGGCGATCTGATCGGCCGGCACTCCCCAGACCTTCTCGGTGTAGGTCTTGAAGAACGTCCGGTACAGCCGGCGACCAAAGCGTGAGGACACCCAACCCTCGAAGGTCTGCTGCTCCCCGGACCGCCGCAGATGCGCCCAGAGATAGGACGCGAGGCATCGCCCCGACTCGACGGGTCCCAGGTTGCGCAGCGCGTTCGCCGGCTTCAGCGGATAGTCGTAGAACCTGCCGTCGTAGAAGATCCGGCTCATCCGCGGCCGGCGCATCAGCTGACCGTCCGGAAGCAGCTCGAGCCACAGTTGCTCGACGGCGTCGACCTTGGTGAAGAAGCGGTGACCGCCGATGTCGAATCGCCACCCGTCACGCTCGACGGTCCGGCTGATGCCCCCCACCACGTCGTCGGCTTCGAACACGATGGGGGGATGGCCACGCTCCGCCAGCCGGAGCGCGGCGGTCAGACCGCCCGGTCCGGCGCCAATCACAACCGGGCGGGAGCCCAACGATCGCAATGGGGACACGCTGACCCCTACCCCGCAGCGTCATCTCTAAACGATCTGATCCGCGCGAGCCGTCGAAGCCGACCGTCAGGTCCCGGTCCGGTGCATGGCCGGCATGGGCGCACGTGTCGTTTCTCCCTCGTCAGAGGCCATGCGCGTCGCCGATGATGGGGTCATGGCCACGAGCCGACGAGCTGACATGTTCACCCCCGATGGCAAGCCTTCCGAGGACGACCCGCGGGAGCACGGACCGCATTTGGGCGACGAGCGCACCACGTTGGTGGAATCGCTGCGCTGTCAGCGCCTCACCCTGGAGATGAAGTGCGCAGGGCTCGACGCCGAGGCGATGGCCCGGCGCTCCGTCGAGCCGTCGACGATGTCGCTCCTGGGCCTCGTGCGACACCTCGCCGAGATTGAGCGGGCGGCGTTCCGGGTGATGATGGCGGGGCAGGACGCGCCCCGGCTGTTCTGCTCCGACACCGACCGTGACGGTGATTTCGACGGTGCTGTCCCCGACCCCCAGGTCGTTGCCGAGGCGTGGGACGCCTGGCGTGCGGAGGTCGACTTCGCCGAGCGGTTCGTCGCCGAGGCGCCCAGTCTCGACGTCACCGCCGACGATCCCTTGAATGAGCATGGCAGCGGGGGAGGGTCGATGTCGCTGCGGGAGGTGCTGGTCGGAATGATCGAGGAGTACGCCCGCCACATGGGTCACGCCGACTTGCTGCGCGAGCGGATCGACGGACGCATCGGTCAGTAACCCGGGTGGTCGAGAGCCAGCGATGAGCGAGGACTCCGAGGCCCGGGATCTGGTCGCCGAGTTCGAAGCGGCGTACGAAGCGACGCCGCCGTGGGACATCGGTGTGCCACAACAGGCGTTCGCCCAACTCGCCGCGGACGGGCGGCTGCGGGGGCGAGTGCTCGACGTCGGGTGCGGCACAGGCGAGCACGTGTTGCTGGCGGTTTCGGTCGGAGGCGAGGCAGTGGGATTGGACATCGCCCCGAGCGCGATCCGGATCGCCGAGGCGAAGGCGTCCGCGCGCGGGCTCACGGCGCGTTTCATCGTCGGCGACGCCCGCGACCTCGGATCGCTGGCGGAGCAGTTCGACGTCGTCCTGGACTGCGGGCTGTTCCACGTCTTCGACGACGTGGACCGCCGGGAATTCGTCGGGAGCCTGGCGCAGGTGGTTCGCCCCGGTGGCCACTACTTCATGCTCTGTTTCAGCGAGAACGAGCCACCCGGATGGGGCCCGCGCCGGGTCACCCAGGGCGAGATCTGGGAAGTGTTCGCGGGCGGCTGGGACGTCGAGACCATCGATCCCTCGGAGCTGCACGTGACGATCCGCAGCGAACCGGTCCGCGCGTGGTTCGCCACGATTCGACGGACCTGACAGACGGCTTGTCACAAGAACGGTCCCATCGGGCACTGAAAGGATCGATGGGAACCGAGCGCTCAGCCGATCACCTGCGACGTTGCGCAGATGTCCCCGACGCCTTCGGCGGCTTCTACGACGCCAATTTCGACGGCCTCCTGAGGTACCTGACACGGCGGACCGGTGACGCCGAGGCGGGGTTCGACCTCACCGCGGAGACCTTCGCCCAGGCGTTCCTGAGCCGGCAACGCTTTCGCGGAACGACCGATGCCGAGGCGGCCGGTTGGCTCTACCGAATCGCCAAGCGCCAAGTCGCCCGGTACTTCAAGAAGGGCCGAGCGGAGCGGGAGGCGTGCGGGAGGCTCGGGCTCGAACGGCCCGATCTCGACCGCGCGACCGCCCGCCAGATCGAACAGTTCGCGGACCTGGACGAGCTTCGAACGACGCTACGCGCCGAGGTGAGCGAACTCTCGCCAGCCTATCGCGAAGCGCTGCGGCTGCGGGTGGTCGACGAGCTGCCGTATTCAGAGGTCGCCCGCCGATTGGCGATCTCGGAGGCGGCGGCGCGTGCCCGGGTCTCGCGGGCGTTGCGGGCGCTGGTCGAGCCCTTGCAGCACCTGGATCGAGGTCGACATCGAGTTGCAGAGGAGACGTTGACATGAGCGACGAACGAGACCAAGAGCACTACCCGGCGGTCGAGCAGCTCCGCGCCGCGCTCCGCGCGAATCTGCTGCGCGCCGCCCACACCTCGCCCCCGGCCCGTCTCCGTCTCTCCCGGAGGCAACGCGTTGGCGTCCTCGCCGCGATCGGGCTGGCGACGATTCCAGGAGGAATCGCGCTGGCCGAGTTGATCGACCCGCCGCCCGAGGGCGAGCTCCAGTGTCCCGGCGGCGAGCCACCCCCAGACGCGGACTTTCAGGTAGGCGTTCCGGCCGACCGCGGGACGCCTGTGGTGGTGGAGCCGATCGAAACACTGCCGATGAATCCCTGCGAGTGAAACACGAACGCCTGTACCCTTGCGACCCTGGGCGAGATATTTCTTGGCCGCATTGGCCACCAGCGGGGCGGCTACGGCGCAAGCGCCCTGCTCCCGGTCCCTAGGATCGACTCATGAGCGACCCGGAGCCTTTTGGTGAGCCACGGGCCGAGATCGGCAAGGAGATTGGTTGGGATCTGCTCACCCAGGCAGTCGTCGCGGTGGTGCTGATCGGTTGCATCCTGATCGGCGGCGTCATCGGCTCTCAGGTGAACAACGACAGTGCCGCGCTGGCCGGGGGAGCGATCGGCCTCGTTGTCGGGATCGTCGCCGCGGTTCTCATCGGTGTCCGCCTGCGGCGTCACCTTCAGTAGCCCGCGGGGGCATCCTCGGAGCGGCGGTGTGAACGAGCAGCAGCTCCACGGCGGGATCGCGCATGCGGGCCACGTCGTCCGCGTCGGTCCGCACGTTCTTCGCCCCGCGAGTCGGCACTCGGGTTCGATTCACGCCTTCCTGCGGGCAGTGAGAGACGCCGGATTCGATGGCGCCTCGTCGCCGGTCGGCGTCGACGAGGACGGGCGCGAGCGCCTCGTGTTCATCGACGGCGAGGTTCCCGTGCCGCCCTATCCGGACTGGAGCCAGTCCGACACCGCGCTGGCGTCCATCGCCACGCTGCTACGCGGGCTGCACGACGCCGCCCGCGGGTTCGACCCTCAGGGTCTCACCTGGGACGACAGTCTGGCTGATCCTGCGGGTGGGACGCTGGTGTGCCACAACGACGTGTGCCCGGAGAACGTCGTGTTCCGCAACGGCATCGCGGTGGCGCTGCTCGACTTCGAGTTCGCCGCCCCGGGCCGCCCGGTCTACGACGTGGCCCAGCTCGCCCGGCTCTGTGTACCGATCGAGGACGAGTTCGACCAGGCCCGGCTGGGCTGGGCGCCCGCCGACCGGCCGGCCCGGCTACGACTCGTCGCCGACGCCTACGGACTGGACCGGGACGGTCGGGCCGAGCTGCTCGCGGCGATGGACGATGCCATCGCCCGCATCGAGGCCGCCGTCCGCCGCAGCGTCGACGCGGGTGACCCGAACTCCATCGCCTTGTGGAACCGGACCGGAGGGAGCGCGCGCTACGACCGCCGCCGCCGCTGGTGGACCGACCACCACGAGCAGTTCACCGCCGCCCTGCGCTGACGAGACCTCCGCCGCCCGCCCAGCAGGCGCGGCGCGCCGTCACGGTCACCCCGACCGGTGAGACCGACGTGCGGGGCCTGTTCGTCGCTGGTGACATCGGCGCCGGAATGCCGTCGGTGGCCAACGCGATCGCGCAGGGCGCCAGTGCCGCGGGCCGCGATCGTGCGCAGCCTCCTCACCGGGGAGCACCGTCTCCCAGCCCGTCCGTGAGCATCGCCGTTGGCCCGCCCGGGCACCGATTACAAGTCCGACGGAGTTGTCTCGCGCTCGATCTGCCACCAGTCGCCGGCGAGGTGCGTGACGTCACCCGTCGGGTGACCGACGCAGCGGGCGATGTAGCGGGTGTCGTTCTGGTGCCACCCGGTGATCCAGAGAGAAACGTCGCATTCCGGGTTGGTGCCGACGCGCCCGAACCGCACGTGGTGCACGGCGAAGCCGTCTACGTGGGTGCCATTCGCGATCTGGCTGCCATGGGCGACCTGTTCGGCGAGGGCGTCGAAGTCGTCGACCGCACGCGCAAACCGCAACGAGAAGAAGCCCTGCGTCCACACGAACACGATCGTCACCACCGTCAGGGCCGGACCGACCGCCCACAGGACCCGCCGCCCTGGTCCCCATGGCCCTACCGCCAGGGGGAGGAACGCGGCCACCCACACCATCGACGCGAACCAGAGCACGAACACCGGATCAGGAGCCCGACTGCCCGACAAGATCTCGGCCAGGCACGAACCGACGACCGCGACAGTCGCCGCCAGCGGTAGCCACCGGCGCCAGCCCCGCGTGGCCGGCGCATCGTCGTATCGGGCGGCCCACCGCGCCGTGAGGTAACCCAGCCCGACCACGGCACCGACCAGCACGACGAGGCCCACCCAACGCGCGGTGACGTTGGCGAGGATCGTCGCGACCACCGAAATCAGCGCCGTGGCCGGTAGTGCGGCCAAGGCGATCATCGGGGTGAAGGCCGCGGTGAGGAGCACCATTCGCCGACGGTCAGGCCGGGCGCTGACCTCGGTGCCTCCGGGAGCCCTGCTGGCCCGGTACTGCTCGACGTACCGTTCGACGCCGGACACGTGCCGAACCGTAACCCTCCGGACCACTGCCCCCCGCTCTGTGTCACCGCATTCGCGTTCGTCGGCGTATGCGGTGACACAAACCCGATAGGCGGGGTGGCTGACGGCCGCCCGATCCGACATCTCCACGATGTCGTCAGCGCTTCTCCACGACTCGGGGCCGGAACGTCTGCAAGCTGAGCGGGAGACGAGTGTGGAGGTGATCATGTCCGACGTCCGACTGCAGGATGAGGCTGTCGTCGTCGAGGGCGATCTGCGGCTGGAGAAGGGAACCATCAGCGCGGAGGGTCTGTCGGCACCGACCGTCGAGAGCCATCGCGGACGGTTCCTCTACGAGGTGTCGGGGACGGAGGTGCGGGCGCAGGTCCTCGTGGTGACGGATTCGGTCCGGGCCTCGACCGCGTCGCCGTCGCAGAGCACCGCCGCGCTGCCGGTTCGGGCGGGCGCGATAGCCCTCGACCATCCCACCGCGCCCCGCTTCAAGAAGAGCCCGCCGGTCACCGCGCTGCGGGGAACCGTCGAGGCGTCCGTGCGACGTCCACCGGTCGACGATCCGCCCGGCCCTCGGCCCGACCCGGTGACACCGATCCCGCCCCGCCTGGCGCTCACCCACGAGTTCGGCGTTGGTGTCGATCGACTGGTCCTCAACCAGCAGCGTCGGTACGCGCAGGGCGTCCATGTGGACGGGGACCTGGTGGTGGGCGGCGCGATCTCGCAGGCGTCATCGCTTCAGTTGAAGGAGGACGTCGAGACGTTGCCCGTCGACGAAGCCGCCACAGTGCTCGCCGCGCTCCACCCGGTGACGTTCCGCTATCGCCACGAGGTGAGTCCGCGACGACACGCCGGCTTCATCGCCGAGGAGGTCGCCGCAGTGATGCCCGACGCGGACCGCGACCGCCTACGCCCGATGGACTTGATCGCGCTGCTCACAGCCGTCGTCCAGGACCAGCAGCGCACCCTCGATCGCCTCACCAAGGAGATCGGCGCACTCACTCAGGAGGAACGCGGATGACGACAACCGAGCCGTCGGTCCGGCAACTCTCCAGCGACGTCGCCGAACTGACCAGTGCACTCGAGACGATCACCGCCCAGCTCGCCACCTGCCTCACGAAGCTCGACCAGATCCGCAAGATCGCCTCGATCGCGGCCAACGCGGGCGGAACGGGCGACGGCCTGACACTCTCGGGAAACATCGCGCTCATCCGGGGAATCCTGGAGCGCGAGTTCGGGAGCTGAACTGGCGCGGCCCTTTGGCCAGCTGCGGCAACTGATCGAGGTTGAGACGCGGTCCCCAATCTCGGGGACGGGCGGAATCACACCGATTCTGGGTCTTGGTGCGAACGGAGCTCGCGCCCACACTGAGCGAACCATGGACCACTTCTCGACCGAGCCCATCATGGGCGCGGGCGACCGGCGGGCATTCGACCTCGACGGTGACGCGGTGGCATCGATCCTGCGCCAGCTGTCGGCGTTCGCCGTGTCGTGGGTCGACCGAGCCGGGTCGTCCAGAGCGTCCACGACGGATGGCCTTCCGGAGGTGGCGGAACGGTTCGTCGAAGATGAGCCGTCACCAGCGATGCTCGACGAACTGCTCGTTGCCCTCGACCAAGCCGCAGACGTCGGGTTCAACCTGCCCCATCCCGGCTTCTTCGGCTACGCACCGGTGACCAGCCTGCCGATCAGCGCGGTGGCCGACTTCGTGGCCGCCATCCAGGGCCGCTACATCGGACTCTCCCGTTCGGCGCCGGCGCTGGCCCAGATCGAGTGGACCGCACTGCGCTGGATCGCCGACCGGTTCGGTCTGTCCCCCGACGCGCGTGGTGTGTTCACCTCCGGCGGAGCCCTCGCCAACTTCACCGCGATCGTGACGGCACGTCACGCCGTGTTGGGCCGCCACGACGCCCCTGGCCGGATGTACGTGACCGACCAGACCCACCACACCGTCGACCGAGCGGCCCGCGTGATCGGCATCGCCCCCGAACTGGTGACTCACGTTCCCACCGATGACGCGCTGAAGATGGACGTCGACGCCCTCGAACGACGAATCGTCTCCGACCGGCAATCGGGTCCGCGACCGTTCCTCATCGTCGCCAACGCCGGCACCATCAACACCGGTGCCGTCGACCCAATTCGCCGGATCGTCGACGTCGCCAGACGTCACGGTGCCTGGGTCCACGTCGACGCCGCGTACGGCGGCTTCTTCATCCTCACCCCGCGCGGACGGGAGCGACTCGCCGGCATCGAGCTCGCCGACTCGATCACCGTCGACCCCCACAAAGGCATGTTCTTGTCGCCGGGTTCGGGTTGCGTCCTCGTCCGCGACGGCCGCCAGCTCGCCGCGGCCCACGCGGCCCGAGCCGCCTACATGGACGACGTGGGCATCGACGAGTTGACCCCGAACTTCAGCGACTACAGCCTCGAGCTCACCCGGCCGATGCGCGGGCTGCGCGTCTGGATGGCCCTCAAGCGGTACGGGTGGGAGACGTTCGCCGCCGCCCTCGACGAGTGCCTTCGGTTGGCCATCGGGCTCGACGAAGCTCTTCGGGCGGACCGGCGACTCGACCTGCCGTGGCGACCGGTGCTGTCGACCGTGACGTTCCGACTCCGTCACCGGGACAACGATGCCAATCAGGCGCTGCTCGAACGGGTCAACGCCAGCGGACGCATCCACCTGTCGAGCACGACGCTCCGGGTGGGCGGTGAGGCGCCGACCCTGTGGCTCCGGGCCTGCTTCCTGAACCCCCGCACGACTGACACCACCGTGAACGAAGCCATCGCGATCATCCGAGCTGCCATCGCGCAGCTCGACATCCACGTCGACTGATCCCGTGAGGTGACCCGATCCGGGACGCCCGAGCGGCAGGCGGGTGACGAACGGCGCTCGGTACGGCGAGAGTCGCGAAAGGTCCACGGGGGTCGGGGACGGGTCTGCGCTACCTTCCGCGGAGTGCCGGCAGGGCCAGTCGTGCCGCCGTATCCGGGTAGCGACCCGGCAGGGTCGATCGAACTCGTCCATTTCGTGCAGTCGCTGGTCGCGGCGTCAAATCTCGAGCAGCTCGAACGAAGGTTCCTGGCCGGGTTCGGCCGGGTGATGGGCGTCGCGATGTACTCCTACGACCACGTCGATCCGGCAACCAAACGGCCGACTCGAATCGCGGCGGTCAACGTGAGCGACGCGTTCCTGGCGTGCTACGCACGCGTCAGGGACGTCGATCCGGTGCTCGCCAGCGCGTTCGCGACCGGCCGGGCCGCCTACAACCGGGAGATGATGGGCGCCGCGGAGTGGGTCGAGACCGAGGTCTATCGCCGGGCTTTGCGGCTGCACGAGATGCGACACGTGGTCGAGGTGCCCGTGTCGAGTGCCGGTCGCGTCGTCGGCGACCTGACGTTCGCGGACAACAACCCGGCGCGGGACTTCTCCCACCAAGAGATCCGGGTCAGCGAATCGGTGGCGCACGTTCTGGGGCTGGCGATCGAAGGGATCGACGCCCGGGAGCGGGCGGCCCGCCAGCGGGACCAGGCGCTGGCGGCGCTCGAGCTCGCCGGGATCGCGATCGTGACCAGCGACCCGGGTGCCACGGAACTGCGGGTCAACGAGGCGGCGAAGTGCCTGCTCGGCGACGTGGTCGATGTGGAAGAACGGCTCCACCGGTTGTTCGCGCGTCCACTGGCCGGCGGACGCTTCACGCGCCAAGTCGAGGCTCGGCTGGTGACGGGCGAGCCAGTTGTCATCCACGCGCGGGTGGCGCCGGCCCCGGGCGACCATCGCGCGCTCGTTGCGGTCGTCGAGCTCGAGCGCGAGCACCCGACGCTCGCGCCCGGCCCCCTCGCCCCGCTCACCCCACGCGAGCGCGAAGTGGCGGCCCTCGTCGTCGACGGGCTCTCCGACCGCGAGATCGCCCAGCACCTGTCGCTGAGCCACCACACGGTCAGCCAGTACGTCAAACGCATCTTCCGCAAGCTGGACGTGGACTCTCGCGTCGCGCTCACGCGCGTGCTGCTCGGCCGTCACCACGCCTCCGGTTGAGACCGCTGGCCGGCGGGTGGAGTGATCAGCGCGCCGTGTCGTGACGGGCGATCTCGCCGCCCTTCATGACGAACACGAGCCGGGTCAGTTCCTCGATGTTCTCGAGCGGATCGCCGGCGCAGCCGATGACGTCGGCGTACTTGCCGACCTCGAGGGTGCCGAGCTCGTCGGAGCGGCGCAGCAGGGCGGCCCCGTGGACGGTTGCGGCGCGGATGCTCTCGGCCGGTGAGAGGCCGCAGTGTGTCGCCATGAGGACACACTCGTGAGCGTTGAGCCCGTGGTGGTTCCCCGGTGTGCCGGCGTCGGTGCCCATGGCGATGCGCACACCGCGTTGATGGGCCCGCCGGATCGTCGTCAGGTGGATGTCATTGAACTCAACCATCCGCCGCCGCAGGTGCTCGGGCATCGCGGCGACCATCGTCGGGTCCCCCAACAACAGCTCGCCTGCGCAGATCGTCGGCACGACGAACGTGCCGGCGGAGGCGATGCGGGCGAGCGCGTCGTCGTCGGCGAAGGTGCAGTGCTCGATGCTGTCCACGCCGGCGCTGACCGCGTTGACGATCCCGTCACAAGCGTGGGCGTGGGCGGCCACCGGCTTGAAGTTGGCGTGGGCCACCTCGACTGCGGCGCGCAGCTCGTCGAGCGAGTACTGGATGGCTCGGGCGTCCTCGGTCTCCGACGAGAGCATCGCTCCCGTGGCCATCACCTTGATCAGGTCGGCGCCGTGGGCGAGCTGGCGGCGCACCGCCCGACGCACCTCATCGACGCCGTCGGCGACTTCGTACATCCCCGGGTAGTAGGCGGTCGTCGCCGTCGTGATCGACAGGAGCCGGCCGGCGAGGAACAGCCGCGGCCCGGTGATGTCGCCGGCCTCGATCGCCTCGCGCACCGCCATCTCCACGTAGTTCCACCCGCCGACATCGCGCGCGGTGGTCACCCCGCCGGCCAGCGTCCGGCGCGCGGCCGCGGCGGCGAAGAGGGCGACCGCGGCGTCCGACCGCGTCGCCGCCGACGCCGGATCGGGGACGTCGGTCGGCTGGGTCAGGTGGACGTGGCAATCGATCAGGCCGGGGAGCAGCCAGTAGCCCGCCATGTCGACGACGGCGTCCCCGGCGCCGGGAGTGGCGGAGGCAACGAGCGCCGTGACCCGCGCGCCGTCGACGCCGACGTCGAGCCGGGCGAACCGGTCGCCAGCGGGGTCCAGCACCATCCCGCCCGTCAGCCAGAGCATCGCCACCCTCCTCATCCTCTCGTCGTGTGGTAGCCCGCCACACCACCCGAGTGTTTCGCGCCGCCCGAGTATTTCGCGCCGACACGTCCCGGCAGGAAAACGCTCGGGTGTCAGGCTTGCGCGGCCGGCGGCCGGTGGACTTACCTCCTTGACCGGCGGTTCGCCGGCGCGCTTGGATCCCGCAGACAGCGGAGAAGGGATAGTGATGACGGCAGGGGTCGATGTAGTCGTGATCGGGGGTGGCATCGCCGGCGCATCACTCGCACGCGGACTCGCCGCGGCGGGTCTGGGAGTGACGGTGCTCGAGGCGACGGTCGAGTTCCCGGACCGGGTGCGTGGTGAGTCGATGCAGGCGTGGGGCGTGAAGGAGTCGCGCCTGCTCGGCGTCGAGGAGGTGCTCCTGGCGGCGGGGGCCCACGTCACGCCGACGTGGCGGCAGTACTTCCCGAATGGCGACGATCCCCGGGATCTCCCCATGAACTTGATGGTGAGCGACGTCGCCGGCTCGCTCAACCTGCGTCATCCGGATGCGTGCCAGGCGATCCTGGACGCGGCGGCGTCGGCCGGAGCCACGGTCGTGCGGGGCGTCTCGGGGGTCGAGGTTGGGGCGGGTGAGTCGCCGTCGGTGCGCTATGCGGTCGACGGGACGTCCGCCGAGCTGCGGCCGCAGTTGGTCGTCGGCGCGGACGGGCGGCGCTCGGTGACCCGCCGGCAACTCGGCATCGTCCTGGAGCGGCAGCCGGAGACGTCCTTCATCGCCGGGTTGCTGCTCGACGACCTGGACGGTGTGCCCGACGATCATGACGTGTTGGTCGGAGAAGGTGACCGCTTCTTCTTGCTGTTCCACCAGGGCGGCGGGCGGGCTCGCGCCTACGTATGCACCGGATTGTCCGGGCAGCACCGGTTCGCCGGACCGGACGGCACGGCCCGGTTCCTGGAGGCCTGCGCCGTGTCGAGCTACCCGTGGAGCGAGCACGTCGTGGCGGCGACTCCGGCTGGTCCGTGCGCGACCTATCCCGGCGATGACACCTGGTGCGCCGAGCCGTTCGTGGACGGCGCGGTGTTGATCGGTGACGCCGCCGGCCACAACGATCCGATCGTCGGCCAAGGCCTGTCGATCGCGATGCGAGACGCCCGGACGGTGCGCGACCTCGTGCTCGACGGTGCCCGCACCGCGGAGGCGTTCGCCACGTACGGCGCCGAGCGACTGGGCCGCATGGCCCGCCTGCGGTTCGCCGCCGACGTGCTGGCCGTGACCCAGGCTGAGGACGCCGGCAACCGTGACGCTCGTCGGCGCTACGTCAACGACCGCATGGCCCGCATGGAGGCGCCGGTCTTCCCGGTGCTGCTCGGACTGTTCGCCGGCCCGGAGACCATCGGCGACGAGCTCCTCGACCCGGGCCTGCTCGCCGGCATCCGCGCCGCGTAGCGCTCGCGTTCAGCCGTCGCGACGCTTCCAGAAGCTGTCCTTCCGAATGATCCGGCCGTCTTCGCCAAACGTCCACAGGTCGCAGCCCCGCACCTCGACCCGTTCGCCGTCCACCGTGCCGCGCAACGATCCGAGGTTCCGTGTCCCGCGTGACGCCGTTCGCCACGGTTCTGCGGCTCGTGGTGATGGAAGACTACGGCTATGGCCGACCGGCCTGAGCTGCCCGACCGGTGGGTGCGACGACTGCGGCGTCTGCTCGCCGACCGCTTTCCGGAGTGCGTGGAGGAGGATGCCTGGGTCGGCGTGCGGTGGCGGGTCGGTCAGGCGACAGTCGCCCACGCCTTTGGCGGCGAGGATGGACTCTTCCGGATCACCTTCCGCGCCGAGCCGGACGAGGTGATGGCGTTCCAGCATCTCGGTCGGCCCTACTTCAAGGCCGGGTGGGGCGGCAATGTCGTCGGGCTCGTGCTCGACGACGACACCGACTGGGCGGAGTTGGCCGAGCTGTTGACCGACTCGTACTGCATCCAAGCGCCGGCTCGGCTCGCCAGCCTGGTGGAGCGACCGACCTGATTGGCAGCCGATGAGTTCTCCTCGATGACGAGGTCGAAGTGCAGGTGAAGCGCGCCATCGAACTGTTCGCGATCGAGCGACGCCCCTCGAGTTCGCCGTTCGTCGAGGAGCTCTGGTGGTCGCGCAGCGAGCCGGAGGACTCGTTCATCTCGGTCGCGGAGGCCCACTGGGAGATGTGCGTCACCCGCCAGCGGGGCTCGGCATGGCTGACGGTGCGAGGACCCCACACGACGGCGACGATCACTCCGATCCCGGCCGACGCCGAGTTCTTCGGCATCCGATTCAGCCTGGGCACGTTCATGCCGAATCTGCAGCCGGGGCAACTGGTTGACCGAGTGTTGAGGTTGCCGCAGGACACGGACACGTCGTTCTGGCTGGGCAGTTCCGTCTGGGAACTTCCCTGCCCGGACAACGCCGACG
>JBKOUV010000162.1:0-5983 GCA_046723555.1 Actinomycetota bacterium
GGGGTCGGTCAGCACGACGAACGCGGAACCCTGGCTGTATCCGGCCGACGGGATGCGAGTCGCGTTGACCATGAGCCGTTCGAGGAGCGAGCGGGCGACGGGCTCGTCGGAGAAGTCCCGCACCATTCGCCGACGCCGCACCACGTCCTGGAACTCCATCGATCGCACCGTAACGGCGGCGCTCCGGCGGCCATGGCCTGACGGTGCACAACTTGTCGCGTTCTGCCTCCACCGGTCAATGACAGTCTCCGTTCGGGTTGATGAGGTCTTGAGGTGGCACGTCGATGGCCGGGTTGCGGTCGAAGAAGCCGACGGGCCGCAGGTGGAATCCGGTGGAGTCCACGGGCATCACCGGCCAGTCCTCCGGGCGGGCGACGTGGTTCGATCCGCAGGTGAACCACAACACGACGTCGGTGCTGTCGAGCGAGCGGTTGCCCGCCGTGAAGACGGGGAGGCCGTCGCCCCCTGGATGCTGGTTGGGGTAGTCACCGGCGGCGTGGAGTTCGCCGTCGGCGTGTTGGGTGACCCACAGGTGGTGCCGGGCGAACTCGGCCCGTCGCGCGACCGCGCTGTCGGCGCCGGCAAGCAGTGCCGGCTGGCCGCCGGGGATCAGTGCGTAGGCCGTCGGTTCCCCGGTCGCGTTGCGCGCCCGAGCGGCGGTGACCTTCCAGAAGCGACCCGCCGCAGGAAAGGCGTCGCGACGCGCCTCGCGCTCGGTTCGCAGCGGTGTGGCCTCAGTGTGGAAGGCGGCTCCTCCCGGATTGTCCGGACTGGCCGGGTCGGCGACGAGCTCGACCTCCTCGATCGAGTTCTCGACACCGTCGACGTCGAGGTCCAGCCGGAAGCAGAACAGGTGCTGGTGATGCGGCGCCGACAAGTCGGAGGCGACGAGGGCACCGTGGGTGGGTCGTTGGCCGGGGTGATGAGCTGCAGCCGCGGGAACCCCGGTCAACTTGACCTCCACCTCGATGGTGCCGTCGAGGTAGAAGTACCAGCAGAAGCCGTAGTCGTAGTTCCCGAGGTTTGCCCAGCTGGCGACGACCAGCCGACGGGACCGGCGGACGTGCACCAGTTCGCTGCGCCAGTCGGCGTGACGCCAGAGCACGCCATCGTCCTCCTCGTGGATGCACACGGCGTTAGCGATGACAGTGGGCTGACCGTCGTGACCGATCATCGACGCGTCCAGGTAGTGCACCTCGCCGACGCAGTCACATCCGAGGGTGAGCGACTGGATGTTCTTGCCGAGCGCGGCCTCGCCGGCGTCGAAGACGTGTCGCCAGTAGTACAGCGGACCGGGGTCGCCGTATGGCACCACCATCTCACTCAGCGAGGCCCGATAGCAGATCGGGCGGGTCCGGTCGGTGGCGGGATCGTCGTAGGCGATTTGGTGCAGCACCAGACCTTCGATCGGATGAATCGAGATCCGCATCGACCAGCGCTGCCAGCGCAGTTTGCTGCCCTCGAGCGTGAAACTCGGGCCGTCGGGCTGGGTGATGACGATCGGCTTGATGTCCTCCCGCAAGGGACCAACGCCGGGATCATCAGCGCCCATCCGGCCGGGGTCACACGGTACCGGAGTCGCACCGCTGTCGCGGACCTCGACCACCTCCCCCGTCGAACGGTCGGCGATCACGAGCAGGCCTTCGATCGGCCGAGCCCAAGGGCTGTCGCCGTCGTGCTCGCGGATGAACAGGATCGCTCGGCCGAGGCGGCGTCCGAGCTGATCGACCTCCTCACCGAAGTAGGCCGCCGGCCACGGCTCGACGACGACGGTGTCGAGATCGGTGACGCCGCGCTTCCGCAGCGCCTCTTGGACCCGCGAGTCGCCGACGATGGCCGGAGTCGCCTCGAGCCACTCGACGGCCAGGATGGGAGCGTGCAGCCCGGGTTTCGCCTCGGCCTGCTCGATAGCTCCGTCGCTGAGGTTGACGACGCTCTGGTAGGTGATGCCCGTCGCCCGGTCGACGCTCACCGCCAGGGCGCGGCGCGTCATCGGCCTGTCAGGTGTCCACGTCAGCACGTCGCGCTTCGGCGGTTCCTTGAGCGCCACCCACGCCACGACCGGCTTGTCGCCGACCCGGTCGCCGTCGAGGAGGAGCCCGACGACGGCGCTGATCTCGTCCACCGAGAGCGGCTCGAGGGGATGCGTCACAGTTCTCATCGCAGTGTCGGCCATCTCGCCACGTTACGAGTCGTGCGGCCAGTGCCGGCAGCTGGTGGAGAACCCGATGCGCACCCTGCTCGGACCTGGGTGACGACCCACGCCCCAACGGCGCCGCCGAGCTTCCCGCCCCATTCACCGCCCACCCGCTGTCGTCCGTCTCCTCCACATCTCAGTGTGCGCGACGAGGCGCATCGAACTCTCCGTGGCGCCGGACGCGACCCGGACCGGTACGGCCGGCTCGACGGCGCGTCGAAATCACTGCGCCTCGTCTGTTTGCCGTAGCGAGTGCCCCGTACCCAGCAGCGCACGGCGACCGCGCCCCGAAGGTGCCCACAGACGGGTTCCGTGCCGACTCTCCGCCGATCCGAGACGTCGCGGGGCAGTTGGTCCGGGGCGACGAATAGGCGCCACTGACCACCGCCCCGAACGATCGCGCCGAACGCTTTTCCACCGGAGCCGTCGCAGGCGCAAAGGACGCACCTCCGTGGCTCCCGCGGGCGGTCACCGAAAGCGACAGATCTATCAGACCGCGCGGCGCTCCCCCGGGCGCTGACCGTCAGCACCATCATCGGTCTCGCGGTGGAGAGCGGCACTCGGACGCCAGCGCACAGAACGCGCGCCGGGCATCCGAACATCACGGGGATAATCCCGACTCGCCGCGTCATCGAACGCCGGATCGACGGCGTTCGCGACGTGTCCGATGATCGGGGCAGTCCCGGCCTCCCGAACGTCGCCGGGCGCGGTTCGGTACGCGGCCGGCGGGGCCGTCTCTGGCTCCGGCCATTCGAGCGGTGGACGCGTTGCCGGAACGGGACAGCCACACCGATCGCCGGGGTGATCGCGGTCGCGTCGTGGTCAACTTCAGCCCTCGCGGCGAGCCGTTCTGGTCGGGCGCAATCGCGCCGCCTGGTCCCTCGAGGCCCCCGTTCAGCGGGCAGCAGCGCGCGGCTCAATGACCGTTGCTAGATCTTTAGCGGGTCTCGAGCAGCGACTTGAGCGCAGCGAGGTCCTTGCGGTTGGCCCGCCGAACGGCTCTGGCCATGAACGGCGCAACCAGCTTCGAGAAGCCCCCCGGCACACCCCGGTTCCGCAGAGTCATGCGCGTGGCGTCACCGTTAGTCGGTGTCCACGTATAGGTGGTCTCCATAGGGAACGGACCCTGCGACGTCCGCATGACTAGGCGCTCGTCCGGGACGAAGTCGACGATCTCGTAGGTGTACGCGAGGCGCCGGCCGAGGAAGCGGGCTACGAAGGCGACCTGCGATCCGACGCGCACTGGCGGCTCGCTCTTCCATTCGACCGATTCGACGTTGACGTACCACGCCGGTGCGTTCGACGGGTCGGCTGCGTAGGCCGACACAACGTCGGCGGGCCGGTCGATGACGGTCTGCGTCAGCACGTCGACAGCCGTGGCACCCTCCGCTTCATCTTGACCACGCAGCGTCAACCAGCCTCGCGCGGCGGAAGATCAGGTGCCGGGACCTCAGGCGCGACATGGCGAGAGCAAGTGAACAACGTCCGCCGCTCGGGATGTCGACGGTGGGCGAGGCGGCCCGATCGACGGTGACGGCGTGGCCTCTTCCCGCCGCGGGGACTACGGCTCGACCGACGGCCGGAGCGCCCTTTCAACGGGCTCCAGGCTCTCTGTCTGCGCACCGAATGTCGGCCGGCGGGTAGCCGATAAGTCGTTATGACCGGGGCGGTCACCGGGGATGGATGAAATGCTTGCTGGTCGCTGTCCGGGTGTGGTCGCCGTGGCGTCTTGAAGCTGTGAGCTCGCGATAAGTCTGGTGCGGGGACCCGGGGGACCGCTGATTGTCGCTGCGAGCACGTACCCCAGAATCCATGTGTATCCGGTCTCTCCCCGGACGGCACCGAGTGGAGAGGAGGAACGGGAGTGAAACGGATCAGGGATCGTGTGGGAGGGCTCGATGTGCATCGGGACTCGGTGACGGCGTGTGCCCGGCTGGTTGACGACGGTGAGGTGATCGAGGAACTGGAGCGGTTCTCGACCACCCGCCAGGGGGTTGCCCGGCTCGGGTCGTGGCTGGCCGCGCGGGAGGTGACGACGGTGGCGATGGAGGCCACCGGTGTGTACTGGAAGCCGATCTACTACGGGTTGGAGGGACTGTTCGACGAGTTGTGGGTGTGCAATGCCGCCCATGTCCGCAACGTGCCGGGACGCAAGACCGACTTGGCCGACGCGGCGTGGCTGGCTGACGTGGTCGCCCATGGGATGGTGCGACCGAGTTTCGTGCCGCCGCCGCTGATCCGGGCGCTGCGCGAGCTGACCCGGTATCGCCGAACCCAAGTCGATGCCCGCGCTCAGGAGATCCAACGGTTGGAGAAGGTGCTTCAGGACGCCTGCGTCAAGTTGACGTCGGTGGCGTCGACGGTGTGGTCGGCGTCGGCGCGGGCGATGGTCGAAGCGTTGATCGCCGGCGAGCGCGACCCGCAGCTGCTGGCCGACTTGGCCAAGGGCCGGATGCGCACCAAGACGACCGAACTGACCGAAGCGTTGGCGTCGAACTGGGCCGACCATCACAGCGTCGTCGCCGCCCAGATCATCGCCCGCATCGATCACCTCGACGCCGCGATCGACGAACTGTCCATCGCCATCGCCGCCCCCCTGGACGGATTCGCGGCGACGATCGAACGGTTCAGTGCGGTGCCGGGCGTGAAACGAACGACCGCCGAGATCGTGATCGCCGAGACCGGCGGCGACGTCACCGTGTTCCCCACCCCCGAGCAGTTGTGCGCGTGGGCCGGTGTGGCCCCGGCCAACCACGAATCAGCCGGCAAGCATCGCCCCGCCGGCACCCGCAACGGCAGCCGCTGGCTGCGCCGCGCCCTGATCGAAGCCGCCAAGTCGGCAGCCAGGACCAAAGACACCTACTTTGCCGCCCAGTACCGGCGCATCGCCCGACGTCGCGGCCCCAACAAGGCCGCGGTCGCGGTCGCCCACAGCATCCTCACCGTGCTCTGGCACCTGATGGCTGACCCCGACGCCCGCTACCACGACCTCGGCGAGGACTACTTCGAGCGGCGACGAGACCCGACCAAAGAAGCCGCCCGTCTCGTCCGCCAACTCGAACGACTCGGCTACCACGCCACCCTCGAACCAGCGGCCTGACCACACCAGCCGCCGGCCACACGCTCCATCGTGGGGCGCCACCCCCCAACGAGGGCCCCGTCCCCACAAACCCGCGCGCCCCACATCCCGCGACAGGTTCACGCATTTCACCCCAGAACGCCCAATATCCCGAGCGGGCGCGTCATCGATCGCCGGCTGTCCGCAGCAATCGCACGAGTGTCGTGACTAGAATGATGGTCATGTCAGAGACGCTGCCCCTCGCTGAGGTCAAGGCCAAGTTCTCCGAGATGATCGATCGCGTCGAGCACACTCACGACCGCATCACCGTCACTCGCAACGGACGCCCGGCTGCAGTGATCATCAGTCCAGACGAGTTGGCCTCGCTCGAGGAAACCCTCGAACTGCTCTCAGACCCCGACGCGATGACCGAACTGCGCGAGGCGAAAGCCGCGATCCAGACCGGTGACTACGTGACCGGCGACGAACTGCGCGCCAAGTATCAGTCACGGTGACCGCAGGCAGCGGCGCACGCTACGAGCTCCGCGTCGCGGGACCAGCGGCCAGACAACTCGATCGTCTCGACGAGAGGGTGGCGGCGGCGATCGTCGAGTTCATGCTCGGATCACTCCTCGAGAACCCACAGCGCGTCGGTCGGCAGTTGAGGCGGGAGCTCGCCGGTCTGTACTCGGCGCGTCGTGGCGCCTATCGCATCGTGTATGAGATCG
>JBKOUV010000143.1:0-11004 GCA_046723555.1 Actinomycetota bacterium
GCACCGAGCCCGAACGGGCCGTCCGCGGTCGAACCGCCGAGTGCACGCGGCGAACCGACCCCGCCCGAGCCAGCGGCGCGCCGACCCGTCGACGGCGAAGGCGACACTGTCGCCCGGCCGAAGTCGGTGCCCGCGGTCGCACCCGTCGCGCCAGCCAAGCGCGGCGCGCAGGTTCCCGAGTTCCCGACGACGATGACCCTGCCGCCGACCATTCCCGTCGAGCCGCCGCCGGTCTCGACGAGCATGACCGCGCACCGGGTGGCTCCGGTGCCCCGGGTCGTGGGCCGGCGGCCGCGCGTCCGCAAGGTCACCCGCGTCGTTCGACACGTCGATCCGTGGAGCGTCTTCAAGATCGCCGTCGTCTTCAACCTCGTGCTGTACGTGGTGGCGCTGACGTCGGGCGTGCTGCTGTGGAACGTCGCCTACGCCACGGGCACGATCGACAACCTCGAGCGGTTCTTCGAGTCGTTCGGATGGGACACGTTCGAGTTCAACGGCGGCGAGATCTTCCACAGCGCGTGGATCGCCGGGCTGTTCGCGGTCGTCGGGTTGACCGGCGCAGCGGTCCTCGGGGCGACGCTGTTCAACCTGATCACCGACCTCGTGGGTGGGGTCCGCCTCACCGTGCTGGAGGAGGAGGTGGTCGAGCGGACGGCCTCGCCGATGCGCCGGTTCGTCGTGCGCCGGCCGTCCGGCGATGGGATGTCGGCCACCGACCAGGCAACGCAGCCGGCGCCCAACGCGATGAACCTGCCGACCCGCCAGGTCCTCGATCATCCGGCGGGCGCGACGCCGAAGCCGGTTGAGGAGAGCTCGGACCGCCGGTAGCCTCGACGCCCGTCCGCGGGGCTATAGCTCAGTCGGTTAGAGCGCATCCCTGATAAGGATGAGGTCGTTGGTTCGATTCCAACTAGCCCCACCGCTCGAGATCCCGTCTATGTCCGCAGCACACCCCATTTTCGACGGAAATCGCGGACACAGACGGCCGCAGTAGCGAGACGGAGATCACCGGGAAGAGCACGGCGGACAGCAGACCGGCGGCTACGAACGCGGATCCGGTCGCCGCCGTGAGCGCTCCGATGTCGACGCCGATCATCGCGGCGGTGACGATGAAAGGCAGTGAAGTGGCTTGGAGCAGGGCCGCGGCCAGGGTGGCGCGTGGACCGCTGATCTGGTCGCAATAGAGCAAGACGGGCAGCCCGCGCACCAGCAGGAGGGCGACCAGGAACACCGGCACGAGCGCCAGCGTCGACAGGTCGTCGCGCAGCGCGTCGAGGTCGAAGCTCAGACCGCTCGTGATGAAGAAGACCGGGATGAGGAAGCCGTAGCCGATGGCATCCAACTTCACTCGGAACAACGGATGGGTGTGCTCGACGTCTCGGTCGATCATGCTGACCACGGCGCCGGCGACGAAGGCACCGAGGATGGCCTCCAGGCCGGTCTTCTCGGCGAGGACCACGAGGGCGACGAGCAGGAGCGCGGCACCGCAGGACCGCCGCCGATCACGACGACGTCGAAGGTGCGGTCGGCGAGCTCACTCATGACGCCTCGTCCATGGCCTGGCTGATCGCCCAGGCGGCGTTGACGAGCCCGATGTGGCTGAACGCCTGAGGGAAGTTGCCGAGCAGCTCACCGGTGGCCGGGTCGACCTCCTCGGCCAAGAGGTCGACGTCGTTGATGAAGGCGATGGCCCGCTCGAACAGGGCCGTGGCCTGCTCGACCTGAGCGGCGAGCGCCCGGGCCTGGGCCAGCCAGAACGTGCACAGCAAGAACGTCCCCTCGTCACCGGCGAGTCCGTCCGGGGCCAGGTACCGATAGACGAGGCCGCGATCGTCCGTGAGCCGGTCCTCGATCGCGTCCAGGGTGGCAAGCATGCGCGGGTCGCGCGGATTGATGAAGCCGACGATCGACATCATCAGCGCCGAGGCGTCGAGATGGTCGCTGTCGAATGCCTGAGTGAACGCCTGGGCAGAATCGCTCCAGCCGCGGCTGGTGATCGCGTCGGCGATCTCTTCACGGACCTGCTTCCAGGCGTCGACCCGCTCGCTCGCGTCGAGCACGTCGGCCATGGCGATGGCCCGATCGAGAGCGACCCAGCACATCAGCTTGGAGTAGAGGAAGTGCTGCGCTCCGCCCCGGACCTCCCAGATGCCCTGGTCCGCCTCGGTCCAACGGGACGCCGCAACGTCAGCGAGGTCGGCGAGGAACGTCCTGGTGTCGGCGTCGAGGCGCTGGACGACGTCGGGGAGTCGGGCGGCGGCGTTGAGCAGCTCGCCGTACACGTCGAGCTGGCGTTGGCCCCAGGCACCGTTGCCGATCCGCACCGGGCGGCTGTCCCGCCAGCCGGCCAGATGGGGTAGCTCCCGCTCAGTCAGGTCGTGCTCGCCTCCCACGCCGAACATAATCTGGAGGTCGCCGCCCCGCCGCACGTGCGCGGCCGCGGACACGGCCATGTACCTGAAGAAGGCGTCCGCCTCGTCGGGGCAGGCAGCCACCCAGAGGGCATCGATGGTGAAGCTGGCGTCCCTCACCCACGAGTAGCGGTAGTCCCAGTTGCGTTCGCCGCCGGTCTGCTCGGGGAGCGACGTCGTGGCCGCGGCGGCGATCGCCCCGGTTGGCGCAAACGTGAGCGCTTGCAGCACGCGCCCACTGTGGTGCACGAGGTGGCGCCACGGTCCTTCGTAGCGCTGATGCAGACGAGCCCACGATCGCCAGGTCCTCACCGTGCCGTCGAGACGCCGGCCCAGCTCGTCTTGACTCCAGACCCGGGGCGTTGGCTCGTCGGTGCTCCGGTGGTGCAGCCCGAAGCACACCGATTCACCCTCGCGCAGCGTGAATCTGGCCGTGACTCGACCATCGGCCGCGGTCACCGGCACTGGCGTCGACAGCACCATCACGTCCGGGCCGCCGTGCAGCCGCAATCCCCCGTCGACCGGAACGGACACCGGAATCACCAGGCCGTACTCGGGGCGGGGCACGAGCTCGAACGCGATCTCCAGGGTTCCGGCCGTCGCGGTGACGCGCCGCACGAGCAGCCGCGGCGAGCGGTGCCCGAGTTGATGACCGCGTTCGCCCGCTCCGGTGACGAGCGCATCGGTGACGACGACGACGGTGCCGGTGTCGGTGGCGAACGTGGTCTCCAGGACCATGCTGCGATCGACGTACCGACGTTCCACGGTCGCGTCGGCGACGGGGGCGATCGACCAGTGGCCGGCGGCGGGATCGAGCAGCCGCCCGAAGACGGACGGGCCATCGAGGCGCGGCCAGCACAGCCACTCGACCGAGCCGTACCGGTCGACGATGGCGGTGGAGCGACAATCCGAGATGAGGGCGTGATCGCCGATTGATGTCGTGCTCATGATCGTTCGGTTCCTTCCGTCGTCTTGGCGAGGCGCGTCGATGCGGCGGACAAGAATCCAGTCGCGTCGTCCGGCCCGCTGATTCGGTCGTATGGGAACGATGCACCGAACGGCTCGTTCCAGAACCGCCGGTCACCGTCAGGCGCGGCGTCGGCCGGCGGCACGACGTAGAGGTAGGGCTCGGGGTGGTCGGCATCGCCCGGGGAGCCTCCGTAGATCGCGTCGTCCACGGTGACCGCGAGATCGAAGTGCTCGGGCCACAACGTCTGCGGCGCCTCGGGGAACGTCGCCGCGAGTGCGCCCGACACCAGCGTGAACCACGCCGCCAGCGCGGCGACCCCGTCGGCGTCGATCTCGAGCACGGCGTCGAGGTCGCCGCTCGTCGTCGGTGTCCACAGTGCGGGCGCGCCGGGCACCACACCGAGGAATTCGCCCGCGGCGCGCAACGTCGTCGCCTCGGTCCGTCGCGATCCGTCGGTCGTGTCGTCGAAGAGGTCGACGCCGCGGAGACCGACGACCCGGCCGTCGAACGGCGGCGTGGCGATGCCGTCGACGGAGGGAGCGAGTCCGACGCGACCAACGGCGGCGTAGCGGTCGCGCACAGGACGTGATCGGCGAGGGTGTGCACCGCAAGCCGCGTGCGCACGAACGAGGATGGCAGCGGGTTCACGACGGCTCCTTGCCCGCCAGACGGCTGGTCAAGTGATCGGCGACACGGAGGGCGTTGGCGATGATGGTGAGTGTGGGATTCACCGCCGTGCTCGAGACGAAGAAGCTCGAGTCGACGACGTACAGGTTGTCGATGTCGTGCATCCGGCAGTTGACGTCGAGCGCCGACGTCGCGGGGTCGTGGCCGAAACGCACCGTCCCGTTCTGGTGGGCGACGCCGTTGATGCCCAACCGGCCTCCGAGGTAGTGCTCGGCGAACACGACGTCGTCGCGGCACCGCATCGTCTCCAGCAGGCCCTTGAACTTGCCGATCAACCGTTCATGGGCGTCGAGATTCGTGGGGGTGTACTCCAAGCGGATGCTGCCATCGGCGCCAGCCACGACCCGGTTGTCCCAGCGAGCCAGGTCCTCGGTGGTGATCCAGAAGTCGAGCGAGTGCTGGCCCAGCACCTCCGGGTCCCCCGCCTCGCCCTTGGGATCGTTGAGCCGGATGGTGTCGGCGTCGCTGCGGCCGAGCATCTGCATCGCCCCGAGCGGGAACTCCCAGTCGCCGTCACCGAAGTAGTAGTCGTTGACGCCGAGCGTCTTCTGGAACACGGTCGAGTTGGGAACGGTGGAGAAGGCGGTGAGCGCCGAGTTGTTGTGCAACATGAGATGGCGACCGACGACCCCCGACGAGTTGCCGAGCCCATCGGGATGGAGCTCGCTGGCTGATCGCACCAGCAGTGCCGCCGAGTTGATCGCGCCGGCTCCTCCACTTCGCATCCACCTTACGAGCACCCGCGTCCCTGAGAACGATCGCGCCCAGAAGGCTCGATGAGATCAGGCGCGCCCGGGCGTTCCGCATCGCGTTCGTGGCCCTGCAACGCTGGACCCTGTGGACCCGCCTGCCCCGACGACCCCGCGCCTCGCCGCCGTGTGGCGACACCCGGTCAAATCGCTCCAAGGCGAAGAGCTCACCGACGCCCACATCGACCGTGACGGCTTGCACGGCGACCGCCGCTGGGGCATCCGCGACCAGACCACCGGCCGGATCCTCACCGGTCGCCGCGAACCCCGGCTCCTGCTCGCCGCGGCTCGCCTGGGCGACGAGGGCGAACCGGAGATCACCCTCCCGAGCGGCGAGCACGTCGTCGGCACCGGGCCTGACACCGACGCGGCGTTGTCCGGCTGGCTCGACAGACCCGTCACCCTGGTGGCCGCCGAAGGCTCCCCTGGGGCCAACGCCGAGTTCTTCGCCGACGCCACCGACGACGCCAGTCCCGCCATCGAATGGACGATGCCACCGGGGCGATTCGTGGACGCCATGCCGCTGCTCGTGCTGACCACCGCGAGCCTTCGTGCCGGCGCCGCGCTCCACGGCGGCGGCGACTGGGACAGCCGCCGCTTCCGGCCCAACCTCCTGATCGATACCAACACCGACGGCTGGGTCGAAGACGAGTGGTGCGGCCGCACGCTCACGATCGGCGATGTGATGTTGTGCCCCCGCCAGCCGTGCGTCCGCTGCACCATGGTCACCCGGCCACAGCCCGGCCTCGACCGCGATCTCGACATCTATCGGACCCTCGCCCATCACCACCGCGGCACGCTCGGGGTGTGGACGCAGGTGCAGACACCCGGCAATGTTCGCGTCGGTGACCGTGTGAGCATCCTCTAGCACCCCGGATCGGAGCTCTTCCCGACGCGCACGGCACACACCGCCCGGTCTCTGGTCCGTTACCGTTCCGACCCGTCATGTCGTCGGGCTGTCGCGATGATCCGGGGATGAACGAGGTCGATCGGCTGGCGTCGATCAGGTCGCGGTTGCCGCGCCACACGGCCTTGCTCGACTCGATGTCGGTCGTGGTGTCGAGTGAAGACCGCTGGAGGTTCCTCGAGGTTGGCTGCTCGCTCGGCGCCGGTGGCGGCGACGAGCTCTCCGACATCGACGCAGGGGTCGGGTACGACGGCATCGAGACAGGCGACCTGTACGACGCTGCTCGCGGATTCGCAGCCCAGATCGGCACCCCGATCGACTTCGTCGTGCACCGCATGGCCGGGTGGGAGGACGCGGTGTGCCGGGTTGCCGCCGAGTATCCGGATGGGCTGCAGCTCGACTTGGTGTTCATGCCTGCTGCCAGCCGGCGTGGTCTGCCCGACCGCTCGATCGCCGTGGTCGACAAGGATCATCGGCTCGGCGTCGTGGTCACACCGCCGACTCGTCTTCCACCGTCGATTGAGGTGGCGCGGGAGTGGGTGGTGCTCGGGTGGTGGGCGATCGCCACCGCGGACAAGTACGTTCGCCGGGGCTCGCTGGTCGAAGCGGTCAGCGCGATCGACGAGGCTCGCACGCACGCGCTGAAGCTGTGGGCGGCCGGACGGGGTGTGCCGTATGCCGTGTTCGGCCTCACCAGCCTTCTCGACTTCCCGCCGTTCGAGCTGCCTGATGATCTCGCGGCCACCTACGCCGTGCCCGACACCCGCGACAGGGTCGTCGCCGCCAACCGCGCCACTTCTGAGCTGCTTGATGCCGCATCGGCGTTGGCAAGCGCGGCACTGGGCGCCGACATCGCTTCGCCGCTGTCACCGGCGGTACGCAGCCGTCTGATATGACCAGCCGGGGCACCGCGTCGGCCGGGTTCCGCTCGTTGCGTCCCGAAATCGGAGCGCCGGGTGCCCTCGAACGGCATCCGAACCCCGCGGCCGAAGAACTCGACGCCCCGTGTCCTCGACCGCCGGGTCAGCGATCGGTCAGTGTCCGAGAGGCTTGGGCCATTGCCACCCCGGCAAGAGGACGGCGAGCCGTACGGATCGGTCCGTGCCGAGGACCACTTCGCTGTCGATGTTGTCCGGGTCGACCTGCCGGATGAACTCCCGACAGCGACCCCACGGTGGAAGCACGTACGTCGCCCCGGCGTCGTCACGCCACACCGCGACGATGCGAGCCATCCGGTACTCACCGGCAGTCACCGTGCTGGCGATTGCCGAGTGCTCGGCGCAGAAGCCGGTGCCAGAGCCGGTGTCGACGCAGACGCCTTCTCGATGAGGTCCGCGAAGCGACCGTCGGGCACAACGGCACCGTAGTGGTGGCGACGCGGCCTCCAGTCGTGGCGGCCGTTTCGCGCCGGCCGGGCGCGGTTGGCTACGGCCCGTCCCGGCTGTGGTCAGCGGCTTGCCATTACGGACGTTCAACGAGGACGGGTTCTCGGCCGAGGGCGATGGCCCACCCCGTGCCGTCCGAGGCGACCGGCCACGCGGCTCCGTCGATTCGCTCGATCCGGCAAATGACGTGGCGCGCTCCGTGGTACTCGACGATGTCGCCTGGGCGGAGTTCGTCGGCGTGGATTTCGGTCATGGCTGTCCCCCGCATTCGATTCTGGTGACATGTTCCCCTGGTGCGGGGCGCACCGCATCCTCATGATTGACGAATCTGCATGCCCCCGGACCGGGCGGCAGTTCGGTTTGACGGCATTGCGCGCTGCCGCCCGACCCGCCCGGCTTGCCAGTAAGCACGCGGCGGCTCGGCGAATCGTGCCGATGTCGGCAGGCTTCGTCCGTTGACCCCAATCAGGACGAAGCGCCCCTCATGATCGAGGGGCGCGGATTTCGCCCCGCCCGCCTGGACTCCCCCAGCCCGAGCGAGGCGCCCCAGCGGGAGGGGGGGTGTCTGCGCCCGGTACTCGTTGGAGGGAGCCCAACAACTGATGTTACCCGCCGGTAAGGAGCGTTGTAAACGGCCCGAAGGGGCCATCCAGATGCCGTTCCCGGCCGCGCCGGCAGGACAGGGCGCTGACGTGCGGAAGCGCCTCCGTCCGGCCCCCTCTCTCCCGAAGGGGCTGTCGACGGAGGCGCTTCCCCCCAGAGGGGCCCACTTGCGCGTCGACGATCGCGTCTGTCAGGACACTACACCGCCAAGACCTCCTCCCTGCTTGCCGGCGGTGCTCAGCGAAGCACTGCTCGGCTACTCGAGCAACACCGCGCCGACAGACCGCTACGGCAAGCTGTCGAGCAGTCGTTCGACCATCACGGTCGCCTCCCTGGTGTCGAGCCCAAGCTCGTGGACGGCGTCGCGGTAGCGCTGGAGGGCGCGACGGGCGGCAAGGTTGTCTCCTCGAGCGCGGTGGGCGGCGACGATGAGGCGGTGCCCGGCCTCCAGCCACGGATCGACCACCAGCGCCTTGTCGGCCAGCTCCTGGAGCTGGTCGAGGTCGCCTTGGGCGAGAAGCAGCTCCCCGGCGCGGACCGCGGCGGCGGCGAAGCGCTGTGCACGCTGTTCGACCGACGCGATGGCCCAGGGCTCGGATGCGAGCTCGACGGGTTCGTCGCGCCACAGTTCGACAGCGCGCAGAGCATGGTCGAGTGCACTCGACGGGAGTCCCCGCCGATCGGCGTCCCGAGCGCGTGCGCAATGGTCGTCGAAGTCCCAGACGTCGACGGTGAGCCATTTGCCGGCGGGGAGCGAGATGTTGTTGCCGTGCTGCCGGATGAAGAACGAGGCGTCGCGCGGGGTCCGGTCCGGTTCGAGCACGCGGAGGAGGTACGTCAGCGTCACCCGCAGGTTGCGGGACTGATCGTCCAGATCCAGGTCCGGCCACAGGTCGAACGCAAGCTGGCTCCGACTGACCGGCCCATTGATGGCCAGATACGCCAGCAGCATCCGCACCCGGGCTCGGCGCCAGTCGGCGGCGTCCACCGGTCCGCTGCCGTCGAGTAGCTCAACCGGGCCCAGCAGCCGTAGCTGCAGGTGACGGCACGGCGGTACGGCACGTCGTGCGAGCACGTCTCGCGCCGCCTTCCGCTGCGCCCTGCCGCCGCGCTCGGCAAGGTTCATCACGGTGCCGCGGGCGACCGTCCACGTGCCGTCGAGCAGGGCCCAGCCGTCGTTACGCCCGCCCGGCCGCGACCGCGGCGAGGCCCAACTCGGCGACCCACGGCGGCGGCAGGTGGGCCCGCACGGTGGTTGAGGATGACCAGGTCGACACTCCCACGGGAGCGGTTCGACATGACGTGTTGCAGGCCGTGGTCAGGGGGCTCCGGGCCTTGTATATGGGCGAGCAGCGGGTGAGGACGCGCGCTCGGCGACCTCCGCGGCTATTTCGACCAGTTTGCGGTTCTCGTGCTGGGACTGCTTCCGCAGCAGTTCGAACGCTTCGTCGGGAGAACAGGTCAAGGCGGCCATGATCACGCCTTTCGCCTGTCCGATGAGGTCCCGGGTCTCGAGCGCCTCCCGGATCATCTCCATCTCGTGGAGATGCACGTCGTCGCGGCGCTCCAACTCACGTACGTGGAGTGCGTCACGGCGGTCCGACTCGGCCACGTGCAGCTCGTCGCGCCGTTGCATCTCCTCGGCATGGCGCTGCTCGGCGTCCAGCGCGCCGGCGAGCAGCCCGGTGATCTCGTCGCGCAGCGCGACGAGACGCGAGTCGTCGGACATCGAGCCGTTTCTACCATCGACAGCTGCAATCGGGCCAGAGCGGGTATGGGCGTGTGTCCTCGAGCACGGAGCGGGTGTGTCGGCGGTTACGGAGCCGGATCCCGGGTCGGTTCATCCTCGGCCGTACCGCAACCGTAGAGATCGGCCGAAAGGAGCCCATCGTGACGATCACCGCCCCGGATCAGTACTTCCTCGGCTATC
The DNA here is from genome assembly GCA_046723555.1 of Actinomycetota bacterium. Classification (GTDB taxonomy): domain Bacteria; phylum Actinomycetota; class Acidimicrobiia; order Acidimicrobiales; family Ilumatobacteraceae; genus JALZMG01. The sequence continues at coordinate 9,643 of JBKOUV010000143.1, forward strand.
GCTCGGAAGAGCAGGAACGGCTGCAAGAGCAGGCCCTGTTGCTCGCCGACGATGCGGCGTGGTTGTTCGACCGCCTTGGGCTGCGAGCCGGACAGTCGGTCGTCGAGCTCGGCTGCGGCCCACGGGGCTGTCTGGATCTACTGTCCGAGCGGGTGGAACCCGATGGCCGGGTGGTGGGCATCGAGCGCAGCCCCGATGCGGTCGCCCTCGCCCGTCGGTTCGTGACCGAGCTCGAACTCAGCAACGTCGAGGTTCGCCTGGGCGACGCCCGGGCGACTGGTCTCGCCCGCGGGGCGTTCGACGCCGCGACGGTGCGGTTGGTGCTGGTGAACGTGCCGGCGCCCGAAGAGATCGTCGCCGAGGCGGTCGCGCTCGTCCGGCCGGGTGGCGCAGTCGCCTTTCACGATGCCGACTACCTGTCCCACGTGTGCGACCCGCCCCTCCCGGCGTTTGATCGTCTTCTCGAACTGTTCTACGCCTCGGCCGAACTGACCGGCATCGACCTGTCCATCGGGCGGGCGCTGCCGCGGCTGCTGCGCGACGCCGGCTTGATCGATGTACAGGCAAGACCGCTCCTGCAGATCTTTCCGCCCGGTCATCCTCGGCGCACGATCACCCTCGACCTGGTCGACAACGTCGCTGCCCGCTGGCTCGACCAAGGCCTCACTACCGAGTGCGAGCTCACCGACCTCACCGCGTCGCTCCGGCGTCATCTCGAGGATCCGGGCACGTTGGTGATGTCGCACCTGTTCGTGCAGGCCTGGGGGCGCAAGCCCGCGTAGTCAACGCTTGGGCGTTCACGGTCCGGACGCCCGGCGAGGGCGTTGGTCGTCAGCTGGCAGCGACGGCGCGAACGACGAGCTCGGCCATCAGCTCGATCGACAGCGTGTCACTGTTGAGCGTGAGGTCGTAGTGCGTCGGGTCCTCGTCGTCGATGCGGTAGAAGTCCCGCAGGTATGCCGCCCGACCGGCGTCATCCGCGGCCACCGCCTTGGCCGCCTCGCGTTCACAACGCGTTGCTGCAGCGGCACGAGCCAGGCGGGTGCCCTGCGAGGCGGTCACCAGGACCCGGAGGACGTTGTCCCGGCCGGCCAGCGCATATGAGGCGGCGTGGGACACGATGACCGCGTTGCCCCGGTCAGCCGTTTCCTCGATCGAGCGGCGGATGAGGGCGCGCAGCGTCCTGGGGTTTGGGGGGACGCTCGCCGGGAGGGCGAGGCCGGCGATGCCGAGCACGTAGCCGTCCACTCCACCGGAGGCGGCGAGGCTGTTCAACACCAGTTCCATGAACGTCTTGCGGCGGGCGATGTCCTCGAGCTCGGCAACGCACACGCCGCCCGACGCCGCCGCATGGTGCACGAT
>JBKOUV010000112.1:0-65074 GCA_046723555.1 Actinomycetota bacterium
CGATGGGTCTCCCGGTCTCCCGAACAATCGTCACCGCCCCCTGACGGAACTCGGAGCCATACTTCCTCCGCTCTGGCATGGCGTCTCCTCATAGACGATGCCTCCACGGAAAGGGGGATGCCCACGCCTCGCGGTCACGCCGTGAGGCTCGCGCCGGTTCGCAACCGGGAGTTGACGGGAGAATTCGTGTCGTCGATCGCTCAATCGGGGCGCTTGCGCGCCCTTGACCCGGCGGGTGCACGTCGACGTTTGGACGGGTTGTGTCCCGGGACCGTTCGACCGACGTTGGCGATTTGGTCGGCGCGGCGATCGTCGCCCTCGGTGGTGGTGAGCAACGGCAGGAGCGTGAGAAGCGCCCACCCGAGGGTGTCGTCGGGGACGGCCCCGGGGGTGATGGCACGCCGTAGGGCGAGGGCCTGACCGAAGTTGGAGATGATGATGCCGATCGCCCGGGTGGTGAACGGTGGGCGGGCCTTGCGGCCGGTGAGTGCGAGGAAGCCTTCGAAGAACCGTTGGTTGCGGTCGTCGAGCGCGTCGTAGCCGGCCCGGGCGAGCTCGCGGATGTGCTCGTCGCGGGGTGCGCTGGCCCAGAGGAGAAGCTCGACGATCGTCTGCGGGTCTTGGGGTATGAGGTCGAGTGAGGCGCGGCAGTTGTCGAGGATCGCTTCGGTGACGCTGGCCCCGCTGGCCAGCACGTGGCCGCCCCGCCGGTCCAGGGTCTCGAAGCTGGTGCTCGGAAGTTCGGCGAGCACGTATTCGACGAGGTCGTCGACGTAGGCCCGCTGGCTGTCCCAGTGGTGGAAGAACGCCCCGATCGTGCGTCCCGCCTCGCCGGACACGTGGGCGGCCTTGAGATGGCCGAAGGCGTGGGCCGCGGGGTCGCGGCACAGGATGCGGACCCCGGCGTCGAGCAGTGCTTGCCGGGTCGCTTCGGCCGTGGCGGCCCGGTTGTTGCCTGGTCGTCGGGGCATGCGTGTTCCTCCACTCGATTCGGTGTATTTGCGCTCGACCGACTGGGTCATATCACATAGTATTCACTATCTACGTGAGCGGAGGAGGGAGTCATGCGCCTCTACACGTCTTCGAAGCTCGTGCGTCGAGTGCGGCGCCGTTTGCTCGTCGTTGTCGGGTGTGCGGTGATCGCCGCGTCCGTAACGCCGTTGGCGGGGTCCCCGACGATCTCAGCCAAGCTGCCGGATCGTCATGTCGTGTCGAGTGCGCCGGCACCGTCCGGCCTGGCACCGGCCGGTGGCGTGCCGGCGCCGAGTGCCCCGGCGCCGTTGCCGCCGCTACCGGTCGTGCCGGCACCGCCTCCGGCTCCGGTGAGCCCGGTGCCCGCCACCGGGGGAGCATTGCCCTCGGTCACTGTTGGTCCGAACCGTCCCGGGTCGGCGGCGTTGCCGTGGCCGCAGCCGGCCCACGATGTTGCTCGGTGGGCGTCGACGCCCGTGCCCGGCCCCGATGACCCCTCGCTGCTGCGGGCCCCGTGGCCGTTCCGGGCCAAGAGCGCGGTGGTGGCCGCGCCCGCCCTCGGGCGGAACGGGCTGGCGTACGTCGCCACCGAAGCGGGAAAACTGGTTGCCGTCGACACGATGGCCCGCCCAGTCTGGTCGTGGCAGGCCAACGGGGCGCTGCGCCACACGCCGGCGCTGGTCGAGATGATGCCGCAAGTCGAGAACGTCCAGGGACCTCCCCGGGTGGCGGTGGGGGCCGATAGCGGCACGATCACGGTGCTCGACGCCAACAGCGGGAAGCCGGTCTGGCAGCACACCCTCGCTCACGGCGTCGCCGGTCCGGTCGTGGCGGTTCCCCGGCTCGGCAACACGGTGACCGTGTTCGCCGCCGACACCACCGGTGCGATCCACCGCATCGACGAGACCGCCCCGGGCGTGGCCACATCGGTGTGGACGTCACCGGCCGGAACCGTCAGCGACCCGGCCGTCGCGGTGGGCGGCACCGTCGTCTACGGGGTGCGGCGCGACAAGCTGGTGTGCCGGAACGCGACGACCGGGGCGCCGGTGGGCAGCGCGACGCTGCCCGCAGGCACCAGCCCACTGTTCGCCCCGACGGTTTGGGGCTCGAGGGTGTATGTCGTCTCCAACACGGGACGGCTCAGCGCAATCAACGCCGCCTGCACCAAGGTGTTGTGGTCGAGGTCGGCCGGCGCACGGGTGGTGGCGCCGCCGGCGGCGAGCGGGGACGGTGTCGTGGTCCACACGGACACCTCGATCATCGCGTTCGGGCACGGGCTCGGTGCCCGGCTGTGGTCCGAGGCGTTGGTCGACACCCCGAGCCCGCGGCCCGGTGTCGTGCTCGACGGGGCGTCCACCGCCCTCGTGCCCGGGGCTGGCGGAACCGTGACCGCCTACCGGTGGGATGCGGCGGCGACCGGCTCGCATCTGGCCTGGACCGTGCGGCTCCCGCGAGGATCGACATCGATTGCGGCACCGAGCGTCCACGCCTCCGGACGGGTCTACGTGCCGGTCGACCTGAGAGTCGAAGTGGTCGACGAGGACCCGGCGTTCAAGCTCGCCTACCACGCCCCCGGCGCCGGACTCGACCTCTACACCCTGCGCGAGGTGTACGGGACCGTCGACCCGGCCCGCACGATCCACGTCACCAACCGCGCCGGCGACGAGACCGAACCGGCCTATGGGCGGGACACCTCGATCCTGGCTTGGGACGCCGACTCGATCGCCGGCGTCGGCAACGGCGCGGGCCATGCCAGGGCCGGCTACCCGTTCCCGATCGCCTCCGGCGAAGCGCACACCGCACCGGCGATCAGCGCCATCGACGATGCAACCGGCCGTTCGCTGCTCCGAGACGGGCGGAGCTATCTGGCGTTCACCAAGAGCCTGGCGGGGCACAGCGAGATCCGGTTCACCACACTGCCGTTGCCCGCGGGTCCGGTGCCGACACCTGGCGACATCGATGTCGCCGGCTTCGCCGTCCGCCAAGGGCTCGACCCGGCGATCGCCTCCACCCTCACCGGACCGGCGTTGGAGAGCGCCAACCCGACGTATTCACCCGACGGGCGCAAAGTGGCATGGGTCGAATGCCGCGGCGTGGCCGGCTCGCTCGTCCTGTTGCGCCTCGACCACACCCCCGTGGACGTCACCCGGGCCGCGCTCCCAGGCGCCGAGCAGACCGGTGGCTGCACCGAGTCGCACCCGGCGTTCTCCCCCGACAGCCGTTGGGTCGTCGTCGAGTGGGGATCAGGCGTCCGCGGCCTCGAGCTGGACGGCCCTACAACCTTCACCGCGGCGCCAACGACCGGCGGCCTCGCCTACCGGCACCCGTCGTGGTCACCCGACGGCACCGAAATCGCGGTCACCGTCCACGACCCCGCCGGCGACTGGGTCGGCGTGTTGTCCTCGAAGCAGTTCAACACGCTCAGCCACCCGCTCACCCCCCGCGGCGCGCAGCAGCCGAGCTTCCACCTCTCCAAACTTCCCCCACCCCAGGTGCACAGGCTCGCAGGCGGGCCACCCAGCGCGCCCGCCGCCCAGCGCCCCGGGGCGACCATCGACGTGTACGGACGCGGCTTCGACCTGATCCGTCCCGCCGACAACCTCGTCTACTTCACCGACACCGCCCGCGGCGCACCCCACGCCGCGCCGGTCCTCGCCGCCCGCATCGACCCCGCCTCCGGGCTCGGCGTGCTCACCGTCACCGTCCCCGCCCTCGCCGGCAATGGTCCGCTCACCGTCGTCACCGCCGCCGGCTCGAGCTCGATCGAGTTCCGGGTGCTGCCCACACCCGACGAAGTCACCCAGCGCCGCTCGGTGCCTGGCGCCCGGGTGCGTGTCTTCGGACAGGGCTTCGACCTCTCTCCGCCGCAGAGCACCCGCGTCGCCTTCCCCGGCGCCAACGGCAATCCCGTGTACGGCACCGTCGAGGCCGGCGGGGTGGTCGGTCACCGCGAGTACCTCATCGTCCGTGTCCCCGACGGCGTGGCCGACGGGCCGGTCACGACCGAATCCAACGTCGCCCCCACCGTCGGCGCCGGCTTCGCCTGCACCATCCAGGCGTGCACGTTCGAACGGCTCCACCCACACCTGGAGATTCACCGCACGGGGGTGATGGCCGCCTACGACCAACAGGTCGGCGCCGGCATGACCGTGCGCGTCGACGTCACCGATGTCCCCGCCGACCCGTTCTTCGGCACCGGCAACAAGATCAACCTGACCATCCAACCGTGGGGACAGGCGCTGCGATTTGCCGTCGGCGGCCCACTGCAGGCCACGTTCACCTTGCCGGCCACCACCGGCGACGTCGCCGCAGGAGCGAACATCTCCGCGACGTTCGAGGCCCGCGCCGACCCGGCGTGGGACCGTTGGGGCGACCTCGACATCTGGCTCAACGACGCCGTCCACCCCGCCACCCCAGGAGGCCAACTGCGACCGCTGGCCCGCGCACCGCTGCAAACACCGAGGTTGAACATCCCCGTCGTGTTCGTCTCCGGCACCTCTGGCTCGCCGCTGCTGCTCAACAGCACCCCGCCGTTCACCGCCCCCTACGGCGGAGAGACACGCGGTTTCGGGCGCGTGTGCCGGCTGTGTTTCGTCCAATCCACGGGCGGCACCACGACGGCCAACCCGGGCGCCAGTGATCCCCAAGGCCCCCGGGTGTGGCTCGGCCCCGAGTTCCTCGACCCCCGGCCCGGCCGCGACAGCCTGATCTCGCTGTGCTCACAAGCCACCTTCTGCGCCGCCGCACTCTGGCCGATCATCCACGCCGCGTTGTGCGGCGTGCTCCCCGGCTGCCCGGCGACCCTGCCCGGGATCCTGAACCCATTGATCGGTCCGGAGGTCGGCTACCCCGACCTGCTCGCCTTCAACCCTGCCGGAACACCGATCAACCCCACGATTGGGCCGGCTGCTGCCGACCCCGACTTCCGCACCCTCACCCTGCACCCCCTGCTCGCCGCGCTGGTCGGCCATGCCGTCGAGCCGGTGTACGAGGACCTCGTCGCCTTCCTCACCGAAACCACTGGACCAGGTAACTCCACGATCCCTCGGGACAGTTTCGGGAGGCGGTTGATCGGGGGTCCTCGGCCGCTCAACAGCGGCCCCAACGGGGTGTACCTGTTCCCCTACGACTGGCGGGGCTCGATGCCCACCCAGGCGACCGCGCTGCGCACCTTCATCAACGGTGTCCTCGCCCGCCCGGACGTCTCATCGGTCGACACCAACCCCGCCCAGCCCGGCGTCCAGCCGATCGACAAGGTGGTGCTGATCACCCACAGCCTCGGCGGACCCGTCGCCCGGCTCGCCTACCTCCAACAACCCGGACTGATCGACCAGGTGATCAGCTTCGGAGGTGCCTTCGGCGGGGTGGGCAAGACGATCAAGATCCTCGGCATGGGGGACAACTGGGGGATCGGGATGCAAGGACCGATCCTCGACGACCTCGCCGACGCCGGCTGGGGCATCACCGTTCAGCCGTGGAAGGTCCAACAGCTCGCCACCAACTGGCCCACCGCCTACGACCAGACGATCAACTCGGCCACCTGGTTCAACGACCACGGCACCGTGTCCGGCGGACGGATCGTCGACCGAACCGTCCATCAGTCCTACGACGTGTTGGGCAACCCCGTCGACTCCACCGACAGCCGCAGCAAGCTCGACACCCTGCTCGATGGGTTCAACCCGCTCCTCGCCGCCGCCGCCCGCTCGATCCCAACCGGTGGCGTCGCTCTCGATGACTTCACCGCGGGCACCGGCCAGGTCTTCCACTACCGCATCGTCGGCCAGAACGTCGCCACCGACGTCGGCTATCACGAGCCGTGGGAGTTCCCCATGTCCTGCTCGGTCGCCGCCACGCCGGCCGCTTGCCTCATCGAGCTCGCGATCCCCCTGCCGGCGCCGCGCCCGATCAGAGCCGACGGCGACGACACCGTCCCGTACAAGTCCGGGATCGGCCTCACCAACCCGCTCGACGACCGGGTGTTCGTGATGTCGGCCACCGCATCGGGCACGATCCCGTCCGTCGGGGGCGTCCTCACGGCCGGTGCATGCGCCCAGGTCGTGCGGGCCGTTACTGGGAGCAGCACCGAAGCCTGCGAGCTGACCCACCACAACCTGCCCAACTACGGGATCTCGCTGTCCCTGATCAACGACATCCTCGGCGGGCGCATCGCCAGCCAACCGCAGGCCTCAGCCGCCCTCCTGCCCTTCGGCAATCAAACAGTGGCGGAGAACCACAAGCTCTCCACCCTGTCCAAGCCGGCACCCCCGCCCCCTCCGGCCCCAGCGGCCGGCGGGTCAGCTGGCGACCTCGCCGCCGCCGCGGCCGAGACTTCGGAACCGGAGGCCGGCCCGATGGAGCTCGAGGTGCGCGGCCTCGTCCAGGTTCGGGTCCGCGACGTCGACGGCAACCTCCTCGGTGCCCGCCCCGACCGCGAGCCCGGGCTCGTCGCCGGCGACATCCCCGGCGCCCACTACCGGCCGAGCACCTTCCTCGGGGTCGTCGGCATCGGCGACGCCGACGTCACCCTGCCGCCGACGGGCGGCTTCGACGTCGAGCTCACCGCGGTCGACACCACCCAGGCCGGCATCGTCGGGCGCGGCACCCTGGCCGGGTTCTCCACCGGACGTGTCGACCTCGACGTCGGCACCACGATGACCTTCCACGTCGACCCGGCCAGCGACACCACGCCGGCGATCACCGTCGCCAGCCCCACCGGCGAATCACGGCGCATCGACGTCACTGCGCTCGACCGGTACCAAGCCGCCGATCGCACCCCACCCGCGTCGAGGGGCCGGCTCGTCGACGGACGTCTCGTCATCGAGTCCACCGACGACTCGGCAGGGATCGGCGACACCTGGGTACTGATCGACGGCGCGCGCGTTGTCCGCTACCGCGGCCCGTTGGCGATCAACCCCGACGCCGGAGTGATGATCTACGCCATCGACCGAGCCGGAAACATCGAGCCCCCGCACGCCATCGACGGAGCACCAACACCACTGCTGCCATCCGGCGTGTTGGCCCTCGACACCGGCGACGAGACGCTCGACATCCCGCTCGTCGCCGACCCCGACCGTTCCGTCACCGCCACCAGCGCATCCCCCGGCATCCAAACCGACACCGTCGAACGCGACGACGGGCTCCACCTGATCGTCTCCGCGAACCCTGAGCAGATCGGCGACCCCACCCCGACGATCGTCCGGCTCCGCTACGCCGACACCGACGGGCCAACCAGCCTGGTCATCGTCACCGCCATCGACACTCGCCCGGCCGAACCACAGCCCGCGGCAGATGCACGCAGCACGGTGAGCCCCAACCGTGACCGTCACCCGGCGACCGGTGACGACGTTCCGCGACCACCACCCCTGGTCTGCTCCATCGATCCGCTGCACCCCGACCACTACACCAGCCACAATCAAGACACCACGTGCATCGTCGACTTCATCCCGGGCCCCGTTCCCAACTACGACGCGGGACCCAGGACCGAACACGACCGCGGAATCGGCAGCGTCCCTCCCGCACCCACCGCCCTGGGTCGGCCGCAGGTCATCAGCCCTAGCTGACCTCGTTCGTCCCGCTCAAGGCGAGAACGCCGTAGCGGAACGCGTCCCACCACCCCCCACTTCATCCCCGAGGAGAACACCATGCCAGCGATCACCTCTCACCACATCCGCCGGCGCCGGCGGGTAATCACCCTCTGCGCCGCCGCGACGCTGGCGGGCGTCGTCGCACTGGTCGACCCGGCGACGCCGGCGCACGCGGAGCCGTGCGACCCGGATCATGTCACCCCGCTGTGTGACGACCTCGAAAGCTCATTCATGCCAACAGGCGTCCTCGCCGGTGTCGGCCGCCGCCCCGGCGGGATCTCCGTCGGTGGTTGGGCTCGAGACCAAGACGTGCCGAACGGACCAATCTCCGTGCGCGTCACCGTCAACGGCCAGAACGCCGGCACCGTGACGGCCAACACGATCCGACCCGACGGGGCGCTTGACTTCCACGGCTTCGTACCCACCAACGCCACGGGCAATGTCACGGTGCAGGCGTGGGCGCAGGACGACGTCGGCACACTCGAAGTCGATCTCGGCTCCAAATCGATCACGCTGTCCTCCGAACCGATCGGATACCTCGACGACGTCCAGTCAGGGGCATCGTCGGTGTGGGTGCGGGGGTGGGCCATCGACCCTGACGTCGCCGCCCCGATCTCGGTCCACGTCTACCAAGACGGCAGCTTCGTCACCGCCGCCACCGCCGACAGCACCCGCAACGACGTCTCCGCCGCCTACCCCGGCTACGGCGCCGACCACGGCTTCGACATCACCATTCCCCACGCCGCCAACGGCCAACACACCGTGTGTGTCTACGCCATCAACACCGCCGCCGGCAGCGGCAACAATCCGCTCCTCGGCTGCAAGAGCTACACCGAAGTGCACTCGCCGCCGGATGCGCCCACGCTGCTCGGGCTGAGGACGTGGCAAGACGTCGCCGACGGGCCCTACCGCGGCGCGCTCCGGTTCATGGACAACTCGACCCTCGAAACCAGCTTCAGTGTCTACATCCAAGGTGGCGTCTACACGTCTCCGACCGACATCGGCTCGGTCCAAGGTGACACCGACACGGGCGCGAAGTCGATTGAGGTGCCCGGCGGGGTGGCGCCCCTCACGCAGTACTGCTTCTGGGTCTACGCGTATACGCAGTTCAACAACTCCGTGGCCTACGGCTGCTTCACCACCCCCCGCTTGCCACCGCTGACCCCCCACAACCTGGCAGTGGTGAGCAAGACCGAAACGAGCATCACGTTCCAATGGGACGACCGCGCAACCGACGAGGACGCCTTCGACGTGAATCACTTTCGGACGGGAGCCAGGATCGGGTACTACAGCACCCAGCACGCATTGGTTCCTGCTCATCCCGGCACGGGCCCGACGAGCTTCACCCTGACCGGCCTGCAACCCGCGACGCCATACTGCGCATCCGTCAGTGCTGCCTATCAACAGCTGAGAAGCTTCCTCTCGAACCAGGTGTGCGAAACGACGGTGACCCCGGCACCGCCGGCGGCGCCAACCAACCTGAAGGTGACCGCCATATCACAGACAAGCCTCCGGCTTTCATGGACCGACAACGCCACGAACGAGACCAGCTACCGGGTGGAGCGGGACGACAACAGCACATGGGTCAAGCGCGGCGGAACGGGTGCCAACGTCACGACCTACACCGACACCGGTCTCGCGATCGGTACGAACTACTGCTACCGCGTGGTCGCCGTCAACGCCGGCGGCGAGAGCGCGTCCGCCACGGCGTGCGGCAAGACCCTGCCGCTTCGTGGCGTGAAGACGGCCAACATCTGGAACTGCTCGAGCCTCAACCTCGCCGGCAGCCTGTACATGTTCGACCACACCACGGGCGCCGGCTGGACCAAAGTCGCCGCCTTCCCGTCGAGCTGGATCGGGTCGAGTTGCGGCAGCGGAGTGACGCCCAGTCAACCCGCCGCATCCGTGAACCTTCCCGACCAACACGTTGTCACGCTGATCGCTGTGATCGTCGACGGCTACTACTGCACGAACGAGGACCCTGCCGCTCTCAAATGTCGTGTTTGGGAGTCGGGACCCCTCTTCGGAGATGCAGCCGGTCTGACGGTGAACTTCGGCTAGCACTCGTGGTGCGGAGCACGGGACGGTGGCCTACCGTGATGGCGATACCGAACGTCGAGCAGTCCGAGTACTGGGACGGATCGGCTGGTGAGCACTGGGCGGCCGAACACGTCCGATACGACCGGATCAATCGCGGGTTCCGGGACCGCGTGATAGAGATGCTCGCGCCGCAGTCTGGGGAACGCGTGCTCGACGTCGGGTGCGGCAACGGTGCGCTGGGCCTGGCGATCGGGCCGCTCGTCGCGCCCAATGGCCTGGTCGTCGGGTTGGACCTCTCCGGGCCGATGCTGGAGGCGGCGACCGCCCGGGCGCGAGGGGCGGGACTGACGAATGTCAGTTTCGAGCGCGGCGACGCGCAGGTTCACGAATTTCCGGCGCTGGGGTTCGACGGAATCGTCAGCCGCTTCGGGGTGATGTTCTTCGACGACCCAGACGCTGCGTTCGCCAACTTGGCCCGGGCGCTGCGACCGGGCGGACGCATGGTGTTCGCGTGTTGGCAGGAGATGTCGGCCAACGAGTGGTTGACGGTGCCTGCGGGCGCGGTGCTGGCGTACGTTCCGATGCCGGACCTGGGTGAGCCCGGTCGGTCCGGCCCGTTCTCGCTCGCCGACCCTGAGCGCATCCGCTCCATCCTGAAGGGCGCGGCCTTGACCGAAGTGGCCATCGACGAGTTTCGGTGCCCGATGCCGATGGGTTCGTCGGTGGAGGACACGGTCGCGTTTCTGCGGCGAACCGACTTGGCAGCGCTGATGGCCGAGGTCAGCGAGGACGTGGCCGCCGCGGCGTGGGAAGCCGTGCGGGCGGCGTTGGTTCCCTACCGCACAGCCGACGGGGTCGTTCTCAGTGGCGCGGCGTGGATCGTCACGGCCGCCAGACCGGCGTGACGGGTCCGGCGCACGGGCGGACCAACCGTTGGAGGTGAGGTTCCGAGGCGGTCAGTGCTGTGGGCTGCGCCGTTCGAGGAGGTAGGTGTCGCGCCACGTTCCGTTGAGCTGTCCGATGCGTTCGCGTCGTCCGACGATGCGGAAGCCGACCCGCTGGTGGAGGGCGACGCTGGCCGTGTTCTCGGGGAAGATGCCGGTTTGGATCGTCCAGTAGCCGGCCTGTTCGGAGCCCGAGATGAGGAGTTCGAGCAGGGCGGTGCCAACGCCTCGACCGTGGTGGTCGGGGTGGACGTAGATGCTGTCTTCGGCGACGCCGCGGTAGGCGCAGCGGTCTGAGACCGGGGTGAGCGCGGCCCAGCCGACGACCTGACCGTCGCGGTCAGTGGCGACGAGACGGTGATCGGGCAGGTGGGTGCGGTCCCACTCGGGCCAGGCGGGGGCGCCGGTTTCGAAGGTGGCGTTGCCGGTGTCGATGCCCGCTTGGTAGATCGCGCGTACGGCGGGCCAGTCGCCGGGTTCCATCGGGCGCACGTGGACCCGTGGTTTGGTGGCTTTGACGGTGGCGTTGTGGAGGCCGCCGCCGATGGGGTCGGTGGGCTGAATCGAGACCTGGGTGAGGCCGGCGCGCCAGAGCGCGGCTCGGTAGTCGTCGAGGGTGATGGCGCGGTCACCGCATTCGACCGCGGGTGGAGTCGCGCCGTGTTCGCCGTGGCGGACGATGTCGCTGATCCCGACTCTTCCGCCGGGGCGCAGGACGCGGGCGATCTCGGCGAACACCGCCTGCTTGTCGGTGGACAGGACGATCACGCAGTTGGAGATCACGACGTCCACGGAGTCGTCGTCGAGGGGGATGTGTTCGATGGTGCCGTGGAGGAATTCGACGTTGGACGCGTCGGCGGCGGTGGCGTTGCGGCGGGCGAGATCGATCATCTCCACGGTGGCGTCGAGCCCGTAGACGTGGCCGGTGGGTCCGACACGTCGGGCCGACAGCAACACGTCGAGTCCGCCGCCGGAACCCAGGTCGAGCACGGTGTCGCCGGCGCGGAGCTCGGCGACGGCGAGGGGGTTGCCGCAGCCCAGGCTGACCCGCGCGGCCGCGGCCGGGATGTTGTCGAGGTCGTCGTAGTGGCCGGCGCCGAACGGTGATCCGTCGGGGGCACAGGCGCACTGTCCCTCGTCGGCTCGTCGGGCGGCTTCGGCGTAGCGGGCCAGGACCGGATCGGCGGGAGGCGGAGAGTCGCCGGTCATCAGCAGGAGCCGTCGGTGCGGCAGGCGGCGTCGGTGTTGTCCCAGGGCACGGTGAGGGGGAGTCGACCCATGATCAGCTCGGCAGCACTGGGGAAGCAGTCGAGGCAGCGCTCGTTGATCCGCCACCAACTGGAGTTGCCGACCCGTTCGACCAGCACGAAGCAGGTGTCGCCGAGGATCTGCAGATGGTGGGAGATCGTCGACTGACCGACGTCCAAGGCGTCGACGATCTCGCCCACGTTCATCGGCCGGGCTCGGGTGGCGAGCAGGTGCAGGATCAGGATGCGGGTGGGGTCGCCGAGGGCCCGGAACCAGCCGGCCCAGGTGGTGGCGTCGTCACGAGAAATCTCCATCGACCATTGACGATAGTCGATCTTTCCGCTACTGTCCAGTGAAACGTATCGATGAACGTCGATCCAAACGAGGAGTGAACCCGATGAGACTGCAGCTGGCCCTCAACGTCGCCGACCTGGATGAGGCGGTCACGTTCTACACGCGCATGTTCGGCGTCGGACCGGCCAAGACCAGGCCGGGATACGCCAACTTCGCCATCGACCAGCCCCCCCTCAAGCTCGTGCTGTTCGAGGGAGCCGGCGAGTCGGGTTCGATCAACCACCTCGGGGTGGAGACCGAGACCGCAGCCGAAGTGGTCGCCGCCGAAGCCCGCCTGAACGAGTCCGGGCTCGACACCACCGGAGTCGACGACACCGTGTGCTGTTACGCCGAGAAGACCGAGACGTGGGTGCACGGTCCCGACGGCACCCGGTGGGAGTGGTACGTCAAGAAGGCCGACGCCGAACAGTTGGAGAACGTCGTCGTGGCTCACCACGGCGGAGGATCCGGCACCCAGTGCTGCGCGTCGTGACTCCCGGTGATAACTCAATTATCATTGACTCAACTCCGGACGAGTGACATGCTGGTCGGGTGAGCCCCGGCCAGGGTCGCGCGCTGCGCAGTGCCCGCCACGCCGCGGTGGGTGATCCCGTCCGGCTGGCCATCGTCGACGAGCTCACGGCCTCAGATCGCGCGCCGGTCGAGCTGCAGCACCTCGTCGAGGTCCCGTCGAACCTGCTCGCTCACCACCTCGACGTGCTCGAGGAGGTCGGCTTGATCAGCCGCAGCCGATCCAGCGGCGACGGCCGCCGCCGGTACGTGCACCTTCACCGCGACGCGCTCGCGGCGCTGACTCCGGGAGCGCGCAGTCCGGCCCAGCGGGCGCTGTTCGTGTGCACCCGCAACTCGGCCCGCTCCCAGCTCGCCGCCGCCCTGTGGACCCGGCTCACCAACCACGCCGCGGACAGCGCCGGCACCCACCCCGCCGAACGCGTCCACCCCGGTGCCATCTCCGCCGGCCGCCGAGCGGGGCTCGACCTCACCCGGACCCACCCCAAACAACTCGATCAGCTCCGCCGCCGTCCCGCTCTCGTCGTCACCGTCTGCGACCGGGCCCACGAAGAACTCGACCCCGACCCCGCCTGGCTGCACTGGTCCATCCCCGACCCCGTACCCACCGCGACCCGGGCCGCGTTCGACGCCACCGTCGCCGAGCTACGCACCCGGATCACCGGACTCGTCGCCGGGCTGTGAGCCGGCTCGCCGCCCAACCCGAAACCGGCACCGGCTTCCTCGGCATCGACCTGGCCCGCCGGCTGGTCGCCGAAGCGCTCGGCACCGGACTGCTGGTCGTGGCCGTCGTCGGCTCGGGGATCATGGCCAGCCGGCTGTCACCCGATGACGTCGGCCTGCAACTGCTGGAGAACGCCGCCGCCACCGCCGGCGCCCTCATCGCCTTGATCTGGATGCTCGGCGCGGTGTCCGGCGCCCACTTCAACCCCGTCGTCACCCTCCTGGACCGCAGCTTCGGCACCATCTCGACCTGCGACACCGGGCTCTACCTCGTCGCCCAGATCGCCGGCGGTTGCCTCGGCGCCATCGTCGCCAACGTGATGTTCGACCTCCGGGCCATCGACTGGTCCACCAACGACCGCTCGTCGGCGGCGCTATGGCTCTCCGAGATCGTCGCCACGGCCGGGCTGCTGCTCGTCATCCACGGCTGCGTGCGCAGCGGGCGAGCCGAAGTCGTCGCCGTCGCCGTCGGCATGTGGATCGGCGGCGCCTACTTCTTCACCTCCTCCACCAGCTTCGCCAACCCTGCCGTCACCATCGCCCGCACCCTGACCGACAGCTTCACCGGCATCGCCCCCGCCTCAGCACCAATGTTCATCGTGATGCAGCTCGTCGGCGCCGCCGTCGCCCTGGTCCTCATCCGCTTCCTCTACCCGCGCCCGATCACCCGAGCGAGTCGTCGCCATGCCTGACCCCGACATCCTCTCCATCGACCAGCAGTACGCGCTCGAACTGGCCGCCACCACCCTGCACGAGGAGTTCGCCGACCTCTTCTCCACCGAGACGATCCGGCGGTACCTCGAGACCAGCTACGACCAGTTCGCCGACCGGGCCAAGTTCATCAACTTCCTTCCCCTCATGGCCGAACGCTTCGCCCGCCAACGCCTCCAGGCCCTCGCCCGAGTCGAAGGTCTCGGCACCGACGGCACGCCGATCGTGCTGTTCCTCTGCGTGCACAACGCCGGTCGCTCCCAGATGGCCCTCGGCTGGTTCAACCACCTCGCCGCAGGCCGGGCCATCGCCTGGTCCGGCGGCACCGAGCCCGGTCGCGAGATCAACCCCGCCGCCGTCGCGGCGATGGCCGAAGTCGGCATCGACATCACCGGTGAGTTCCCGAAACCATGGACCGACGAGATCGTCCGCGCCGCCGACGTCGTCGTCACCATGGGTTGCGGCGACGCCTGCCCGCTCTACCCCGGCACGCGCTACGCGGACTGGGAGCTCGACGATCCCGCCGGACTGGACATAGCTGCCGTCCGCCCCATCCGCGACGACATCCGTCGCCGGGTCGAACACCTTCTCGACGAGCTCGAGCCAAACGCCGGGTGGCCGCGGGGGAGCGGCGCGGGTTGACGCGCTGTAGAGGTCTCGAAGAATTCGAGTTCGAAATCACGCACGACGGAATCGCCCCTTAGGGAGCTCCTCGATCTGCACGCACTCGGATACCAGGTGGTCGGCGAGGTCTGGGCGACCGACCGATTGCTAGACCCCAACGACGTCGAAGGCCTCGAGTCCCTTGCGACCGTCACGGACGGCGAATTCGACGCGTTGGCCCGCTGCGACGTCGGGCGCCAGATTGCTGCGGTGGACGAACAGATCGGCGCCCCGGCCACCGTCGATGAAGCCATAGCGCCGGCGGTCGTGGAGGAACACGAGGGTGCCGACTCCGCGATCGCTTGATGGTGGCGCCACTGGCGCGGTCGATGTCGCCTGAGATCGTCGCAGGTGGGCGACGTTCGGACGGCTGATCGCGACGTCGATTCCAACCTGTCGCTGCAAGCTGCATGTCGCCCGTTCGGCGCCTCGGACGACGAGCGACACGACGACTCCGGATGCACCGGCGCGGGCGGTTCGACCGGAGCGGTGAACGTAGGCCGCGGCATCCTCGGGCAGGTCGTAGTGCACGACGGCGGCCACGTCGTCGACGTGGACCCCGCGGGCGGCGACGTCGGTGGCAACCAAGGCGCACACGCCACCCGCGGCGAATGCACCCAGTGCTCGGTCTCGTTGTCGCTGACTGCGCCCGCCGTGGAGAGCCGCGGTCGAGACCCCCAAGGTGACCAGCTGCCGGGCCAAGCGGTCGGCGCCGTGGCGGGTTCGGCAGAAGATCAAGGTCGCGCCGAGGTCGCGGGCGATGTTGGCGGTCAGCTCGGGCCTGGCCGTCCGATCGACCGTCCAGAAGGCGTGCTGGGCCCCCTTCAGGTCCGGCCCGGTCGGGCCGACCTCGTGGTGGACCGGGAGGTGCTGGACGGCCGCGGCCAACGCCGCGACGGCTGCGTCGAGGGTCGCCGAGAACAGCAGCACCTGACGGTCCCGATGGGTCTGGTCAAGGAGGCGACGCACCGCCGGCAGGAACCCCATGTCGCACATTCGGTCGGCCTCGTCGACGACGACCTGGACGACGTCGTCGAGCCGCAGCGCCCCCATCGAGAGCAGGTCCTCCAGCCGGCCGGGACAGGCAACGACGATCTCGGCACCAGCATCGAGCGCCTTGCGCTGCGGGCCGTACCCGACACCTCCATAGACCGGCGCGACGTGGTGGCCACGAACCCGCGCCAAGGGCCGCAGCTCGGCGGCGATCTGCTCGGCGAGTTCGCGGGTTGGAGCCAGCACCAGCGCCGTCGGTCGCTTGCGCTGGGCCGGATGAGCTCTGGTGACCAGCGGCAGCCCGAAGGCGAGCGTCTTGCCAGACCCGGTCGGCGATCGAGCCGTCACGTCGCGTCCGGCGAGAGCGTCGGGGATCACGGCGCACTGGATCGGAAACGGTTCGGCGATCCCGGCGCGACGGAGGTTGGCCGCGAGGTCGTCGGGCACGCCGAGCGCGCGGAACGTCGGTACAGACATTTGCAAGTACTTCCTGTCGATGGTCAGCGGAGGCGACCGGGACACGGAACGTCTGCGCGCGGCGATCGGACGACCGCCAGAGCCGGCAACGCTACCGTCGTTCCGCGAGGACCGTGTGGCGTCTTGTCCTCACGGGATGTTGAGGCACCGCGTGAGCTCCTTCTTGGCACACGCTCAGCCCCCGGTGCCGGCGCCAGTCGATGGCCCCCTCACGGTGGCGATGGCCACGCGAGGATCCCGATGTCGATCGTCGATGGCCGTCAACGAGTCCCGGAACAGGGTCGGGCGCTCACCGTTTCGTCTGCCGTGAGTCCGGCGTTCATGATCCGTTCGACCAATGGCAACCGTCTCGATCATCGGGCTGCGCCGAGCACGGGTATCCGTGCGGTTCGCATCGGGTAGGGGTCGGGCATGAGCGACGTGTTCGAGCACGGGCAGGCGCCGGACCATGACCCCACCGAGCGTCCGGAGCAGAACAAGCGGGAGCACGCGAGTGGCGAACCGCCGGAAGACAGCGAGGACGAGAACGAGTAACGATCGCGGGCGCCCCTCCGCCCCAACTTCGGCGAACTGTTCGGCCGTGAGATGGAAGTCCGCGTGGGCCTCGTTCAGCGGCAAGCCGGAGTACACAAAAGGGTCCGCCGGCCGCGGACGCGATCCACAGCGTGCGACCGAACTTGGGTCCCGGTAGCCGCGTTTTCGCCTGCGTCTGTTTCCACTCGTTGAGCGCGGGGTTCTTGTTGAGGATCGGGTTCTTGAGGATTTCGTCGCTGAAGCGATTGACGACCGCGGCGATCGCGAAGTAGCCGCCCAACCGGTCGTACAGACTCGGCTGCGCCGAAGTCGACTGCGGGGCTCGACCTGCCTCGGCGCTCGCCGGAACAGTCCCGGCGCCGCCGCACCCGCGACGGCACCCGCGCTCCCAGACCGAACAGTAATGACAACGCCCGTTGTTTTTATTCGGCCCAAGTAGCGCACCAGCGGACCGTTGCTGTTGGCGCAGCCGCGGACATTGTCTCGAACGTCTGCCAGTGTCGAGGGCTCACGCCGCGCGGGACCACCGTCATCCCGACGCCGCCGGTAGCGTCCCGGACCAATGGCCGATCCGACATTCGTTCCGACCGACTTTGAGCCGCCGACGGCCCTGGTCAGCGACCACTTCCGGCTGGAGCCGCTCGGCCCGCAGCACAACGAGGCCGACCACGCGGCGTGGACATCGAGTATCGCCCACATCCGCTCGACCCCCGGCTTCCCCGACGGCAATTGGCCGCCGGCGGAGGGCATGTCGCTCGACCGGAACCTCGACGACCTCCGCCGCCACGCCGCCGACTTCGAGGCCCGAACTGGATTCACGTTCACCGTTCTCGAGCCGGTCACGGGTGACGTGATCGGGTGCGTCTACCTCTACCCCTCGGCGTCGGCGGACGCCGACGTCACGGTCCAATCGTGGGTGCGGGCCAGCCACGCCGAGCTCGACGTCCCGCTCGCCGACGCCGTCGCCGCCTGGCTGGCCGCCGAGTGGCCGTGGAAGCGCGTGCATCGCCCCGGCCGCTGAGGACCGCCGACGTGGGCGGGATCCCGGCCACTCCGGCCGACCGATAGCTCCGAAGCGACCTCGAAAGCGCCGCGTCAGGCGCTCATTGGGTCTTGGCGGTGAAGGTCAGATGAGTGACACCGGATGGCGTCGAGACCGCTTCGATCTCATATGCCTCCTCGAGCGACTCCAGGCCATCCCAGAGCCGGACGCCGCGGCCGAGCACGATCGGGACCTGGACGACGTGCATGTGGTCGACCAGCCGTGCGGCGAGGAAGTCGCGTACGACCGACGGCCCGCCGCCGAGGCGCACATCCTGGCCACCAGCCGCCTCGCGGGCCCTCTCGAGCGCCTCCGCGGGTGTGGCGTCGAGGAAATGGAACGTCGTGCCGCCCTCCATCTCGATCGAGGGCCGCGGCCGATGGGTGAGCACGAAGACCGGCGTGTGGAACGGCGGGTTGGTGCCCCACCAGCCCTTCCAGTCGGCATCGTCCTGCCAGCCTGGCGGTCCGAACTTGCCGGCGCCCATGATTTCGGCGCCGAAGCCTCGCTCGTGCATCGCCGCGAACGCGTGGTCGGCGCCGCGGCCGCCGCCGTCGCCGCCGACCATCTCGTGCCAGTACCGGGTGGCGAACATCCACTCGTGTAGGCGTTCGCCGGCGTGCCCGAACGGTGTATCGAGAGCCTGGCCTTCGCCAGTGGCGAAGCCGTCCAGTGAGATCGAGAGGTTGTGAATGCGGACTTCGGACATCTTTGGTTCTCCTTCGCTGGGTGATGAACGTTGCGCTCACCAGACGGTCGTTGCCGAATGGCGGTTCTCGACACCTACGGCGCCTTGCATGACATCCAAGTCTCGTCACTGCTCTTGCGGTGCCAATCGGAGCGAATCGCGGGTGTCCCATGCCCGGATATCCGTGCGCCGATCAAACCACGATCTGGGGTGGTCGCCAAGGTGAGGAATCCAGCGATGAGATCTCGGGTGCGGTTTCGTCAGTACGTCGCGCCGAAGCCTCGCGTCACCGTCCGTCAGGAGAACTCACGTGCCATCAACCGTTCCGACGCCAACCAACCGCTTGTTCACCGACGCCCCGCTGGGGGCGACGATCGACGACGCCCGGGCGATTGCCGCTGCGCTCCCGCGTTCGTACGAAGCGCTCGTGCGCGACGAGGTGAGGTTCCGAGTCGGCCGCATGGTCTACGCCGCGTTCTACGACGACGACACGATCATGGGCTTCGCCTTCCCGAGAGAGGAACGGGAGGCACTCGTGGCCTCGGAGCCCGACAAGTTCCTCATGCCCCGCACCTCCGATCTGCGGTACCGGTGGGTCTGCGTTCGCCTCGACGCCATCGACGTCGACGAACTGCGCGAGCTACTCGTCGACGCGTGGCGCATGTGCGTGCCCAAGAAGGTGGCTGCCGCCTACGCGGGTTGAGCGGGCCAACGAACGGTTGGATGGGCGTTCGCCTCGAAGAGCACAGGCCGACCGATAAGTCGGCGGCGCCATCCGAGTCGTAAGGGCATGGCCAAAGTGCTGACTCACATGTGCATGTCGCTGGACGGGTTCGTCGCCCAGCCCGACGACAATCCGGCGGAGCTGTTCGACTGGTACTGGAGCGGCGACGTCGTGGTGCCGAGCGCGCAGGAGAGCATGACGTTTTCGGTTGATGCCGCAAGCGCCCCGATGCTGCAGGAGCTCACGTCGGGCTGCGGCGCGCTGATCGCCGGCCGTCGGCTGTTCGACCTGGCCGACGGCTGGGGCGACAACCACCCCGCCGGCGCGCCAGTCGTCGTCGTGACCCACCGCCCGCCGCCGGAGAACGACGCGGAGCGGTTCCCGCGGACGACCTTCACCGGGAGCGTCGAGGAAGCGATCGCGACGGCGATGGAGATCGCCGGCGACCAGTTCGTCACGATCGCCAGCGCGGACATCATCCAGCAGGCGCTGAACCTCGGCCTCGTCGACGAGCTCTGCATCAGCCAGGTTCCAGTGCTCTTCGGTACCGGCATCCGCTACTTCGGCGAGCTCGTCGGCGGCCACGTCATGCTCGAGGACCCCGTCGTGGTCCAAGGCACCCGGGCGCTCCACCTCCGTTACCCGGTGCGCCACTGATTGGCCGCGAGCGCGCTGCGCCAGCCGATCTGGGCGCGATCCTTCTCAAACCACGATCTGGGAGCGTTTCTTCTCGGCGGCCGAGAACGATCGCGCCCAGAAGGCTCGATGAGACTGACACCGCACGACGGCGGGTCAGTCGGTGTCGGCGAACAGCTGGGCGGCTGCCGCGCGCAGCGAGTGCCCGGCGACCGCGCGGGCGTCGGGGTCCCGGTGGAAGAGGGCTTTGGCCACGCCGGTGAACTGCTCCCACGTGATGTGCGCCGGTAGCGGAGGCACGTTCTTGTCGGTGATGACGTCGAGCAGCACGGGGTGGTCGGCGGCGAACGCCCGCGCCCATGCGTCCTCGATTGCGTCGGGGACGTCAACCCGGATGCCTTCGAGCCCGAGCATGTCGGCGTAGGCGGCGTAGTCGACGTCCTCGACGAGCTGGCTGGTGTCGAACCGAGGATCGCCGGCTTCCCGCATCTCCCACGTCACCTGGTTGAGATCGCCGTTGTGCAGCACGAGCACGACAAAGGTCGGAGACGCCCAGTCCCGCCAGTGCCGCTTGACGGTGATCAGCCCGTTCGTCCCGAGCATCTGGAAGGCGCCGTCGCCGATCGTGCAGACGACGGGCCGTTCGGGGAAGGCGAACTTGGCGGCGATCGCGTAGGGCATCGCGCCGAGCATCGTCGCCAGCCGCCCGGACAAGTTGCCCATCATGCCCCGGCGCAGCCGGATGTGGTGCCCGTACCAGTCGGCCGTGGTTCCGGCGTCGGCGGTGACGATGCTGTTCGCCGGGAGTGCCTGGTTGAGAACGTGGAACACCCAGCGAGGGTTGATCGGGTCGGCCTTGACGCGGGCCGCGGCTTCGGCCGAAGCGTCCCATTGCTGCATCTTCTCCACGATCGACTCCTGCCATGCCCGGTCGTGGTCGTCGAGCAGCGGCAGCAGGGCCTCGAGGGTCGTCGCGCGTCGCCACAGAGGTTGACCTCCATCGGGTAGCGCAGGCTGAGGTGGCGGGGCAGCAGGTCGATCTGCACGCCCCGAGCAGCGCCGGTGGGGGGCAGGAACTCGGCATAGGGGAAGTTGCTGCCGACCATCAGCAGATCGACACGCTGCGGCCGTGGATCCGGGCCGGCGTCCCGATCGTCGGGCTCGAGCCGAGCTGCGTCGCCGCCTTCCGCGACGAACTGGTCAACCTGTTCCCCCACAACGACGACGCCCGCCGCCTGTCGGAGCAGACCTTCCTGCTATGGGAGTTCCTCGCACGGCAGCGCTACCAGCCACCGCCGCTGTCGGGACGGGCACTCGTCCACGGCCATTGCCACCACCACGCCGCGCTCGGCTTCGACGCCGAGATCGCCACGCTGCGCCGACTCGGGCTCGACTTCGACGTCCTCGACTCCGGCTGCTGCGGGATGGCGGGGTCGTTCGGCTTCGGCGCCGACCACTACGAGGTGTCGCAACGGATCGGTGAACGGATGCTGCTGCCCGCGGTGCGCGCGGCTGAACCCGACACCTACATCGTCACCGACGGCTTCAGCTGCCGGGAGCAGATCGAGCAAGGCACCGACCGCCGCGTCACCCATCTCGCCGAGCTGCTCGAGCTCGCCGTCCGGCGGGGGGAGCGGACCGCGATACGGTCGTCGGCTGGGGGATGAGCCAGGACCACCACCGCGACCTGCCGATCGGTGACTACGCGCTGATCTCCGACTGCCACTCCAGCGCCCTCGTCAGCCGGTATGGCTCGATCGACTGGGCGTGCCTGCGCCGGTTCGATCACGGGAGCACCTTCGGCCGTCTGCTCGACCACGATTGCGGCGGCGCCTACTCGATCCGGCCGTCCGAGGAGGTCACCCGCACCAGCCGCCGCTACGTGCCGGAGACGATGGTGCTCGAGACCACGTTGGTGACGCCGACAGGGACGATCCGGCTCACCGACGCGTTCGCCATGCGGCGGGGTGGGGGAAGCCGTCCGCGCCACGAGCTCCTCCGACTCGTCGAGTGCGTCGACGGGCGGGCCGACGTGGAGCTGGAGATCGCCCCCCGCTTCGACTACGGCGCCACCCGGCCATGGCTCCGCACCCACCACGGCGGGCGGGTGACGGCCATCGGTGGTGATGACGCCCTGGCGATCAGCGCCGACGCCGACCTGCACATCGACCACGACGCGATGTTGATCGCCGGCCGGATGGCGATGCAGGCCGGCGATCGGGACGCCGTGTCCATCGTCGCCCAGCCCGCGCACGACCTTGACATCGACGCGGCCGACGCCGCCGTCGCCGTCGACCGGATCGAGGAGACGACCCGTTGGTGGACGCATTGGTCGCGCCGCACGGTCGCCGAGGGTCCGTACGCGGAGCTGTTGCGCCGTTCGGCGTTGACCCTCAAGGCGTTGACGTGTGCGCCGACCGGAGCCCTGCTCGCCGCCGCGACGACCTCGTTGCCAGAGGTGGTGGGAGGGTCCGCCAACTGGGACTACCGCTACTGCTGGATCCGCGACGCGACGCTGGCGATCGAGGCGCTCGCCGGCGTCGGGCACGAGGAGGTGGCCGATGGGTTCCGGCGTTTCCTGCTCCGCTCGGCCGCCGGCCACGGTGAGGACCTGCAGATCCTCTACGGCGCCTACGGCGAGCGCCGGCTACCCGAGCAGGAGCTGGACCTCGCCGGTTGGCGGCAGTCGCGGCCGGTGCGAATCGGTAACGCCGCGGCCACCCAGTACCAGCTCGACGTCTACGGCCACATCGTCGACGCGGTGCACGTGTGGCATCGCCGCCAGCAGGACCTGACCGACGACGAGTGGCGGTTCCTCCGTTCAGTGGTCGAGCAGGCGGCTCGGCGATGGACCAGCCCCGACGCCGGGATCTGGGAGCAACGAGAGAATCCGCGCCACTTCGTGTATTCCAAGGCGATGGCCTGGCTGGCGATGGATCGCGGCGTCCAACTGGCCGCCGACCACGACACGGATCCGGCCGACGTCGAGCGGTGGTCGGCCACGCGCGACCAGATCCGCGATGCCATTGAGACCCGCGGCGTCGACCCCGCGGGTGGCAACTTCGTGCGGGCCTTTGACTCGACGGCCGTCGACGCCAGTCTCCTCAAGCTGGCACTGATCGGATTCGTCGACGCCACCGACGCCCGGATGGTGGCCACCGTCGAGCGGATCCGTGCCGACCTGAGCGACGGTGGGCTGATCCGTCGCTACCGCGACGACGCCGGCAGCGACACCGTCGACGGGGAGAAGGAAGGTCTGTTCCTGCTCTGCTCGTGTTGGCTGGTCGAGGTGCTCGCCCTGCAGAGTCGGCGTGACGAGGCGACGGCGGTGTTCGAGCGGGTCATCGCCACCGCCAACGATGTCGGCCTCTTCGCCGAACAGTGTGAACCGGCCACTCAGCAGTTGCTCGGCAACTTCCCCCAGGCGTTCACCCACGTCGGCGTCATCTCGGCCGCTCGGCGTCTCGCCGGGGACGAATCGTGAGGAGACTGTGAAAGAAATGTCGTGCCACGATAGAACGGACGTCATGAGCTACCGCTGGACAACCCCGTGGCGATGAGGCGAGTCGCCGTCGTCACCGGGGCCAGCGGTGGCGTCGGGCGGGCAACCGTCCGTGAGCTCGCCCGGCGAGGCTACGACGTGGGGTTGATCGCACGCGGCGAGGCCGGGCTGGCCGCCGCCGCCGCCGAGGTGGCCGAGACCGGGCGTCGCGCCGCGGTGGCTCCGGCCGACGTTGCCGAGTGGGACCAGGTCGACGCCGCCGCTTCCGCCGTCACCGACGAGCTCGGCCCGATCGACGTGTGGGTGAACAACGCGATGACGACGGTGTTCGCCGCGATCGCCGACCTCACGCCGGCGGAGCTGCACCGGGCCACCGCGGTCACGTACTTCGGCCAGGTTCACGGCGCGATGGCGGCCCTGGCCCGGATGCGGCCTCGGGACGAGGGCACGATCGTCAGTGTCGGGTCGGCGCTGGCCTTCCGTGGGATCCCCATGCAGAGCGCCTACTGCGGCGCCAAGTTCGCCGTCCGCGGGTTCATGCAATCGTTGCGCAGCGAGCTGCTCGCCACGGGCAGCCACGTGCGCGTGTGTGAGGTCCATCTGCCGGCGGTGAACACCACCCAGTTCGGCTGGTGCCGGGCCAAGGTCGATTGTCAGCCGATGCCCGTGGCGCCGATCTACCAGCCGGAGGTTCCGGCACGGGCGATCGCCGACATCATCGAGTCCGGCGCCCGCCAGGACATCGTCGGCAGCTGGAACTGGCTGGTGGTACGGCTGGCCCAGGCGATGCCCGGGGTCGGCGACCACTACATGGCGAACACCGGGATCAGCGGTCAACTGACGGACCAGCCTCTGGATCAGGGCCGGCCCGACGATCTCGACACGCCCGTCGATGACCGCACCGACTTCGGTGCCCACGGGATGTTCGGTGATCAGGCCGGTGGCGTCCTCGATCCGACGTTCCTGCGCACCACGCCGCACGCCGCCGGTTCGTTTGTCACCGCGGCGGCCGCGCGCGTGCGAGCCGTGGTCTCGCGGCGATGGCGGCGCTAGTCGTCCGCAGTTCGACGGGTGTCGATCAGCGCCAGTCCGGTGGTCTCGTCGTGGACGCGTTGCAAGCGCCGCGGCGATTCGGTGACGATCAGTTCGAGGGTCGGTCGGACGGATCCGGCGAGCAGATGGCCGCCGCGCACCGTCGTGTCGTGCCGTCCCACGACGACGTGGCCGTGGAACGTCACGTTCCCCTCGGGCCCGAGGGCGAGATCGCCGAGCAACGAAACGACTTCGACCTGCTCGTCGAGCGTCGTGCGCACGTAGTCCTTCGCTTGCCAGTCGAAGTAGCCCAACGTGACCTGGGAGAACGCGCCGATGCCCGACACGCTGGCGGCGGTCATCTGCTCGTCGGCAGCGCAGCGCTCGAGCGTTGCGACCACCTCCTCGTCGGGATCGAGCACGATCGCCCACATGCGGGTGGGACCTTCACTGAGGGCTGTCATCTTCATCGCTCTGCTCCCGGGCACTAGGACCGCGACCGTTCAATGACCTACCCGGCAGCGGACGAGACGAGCCGCGTGCTCTCACGCACCATCCGAGTGTTTCGTGCCGATACGTCGTCGCCGCAGACACTCGGGTAGCGCGAAACACTCGGGTGCTAGCCGTCGATCGTGGCGGGCAGGCCGAAGCGGGCGATCGCCGCACGGTCGCCGAACCACGTGATGGCCGAGATCCGCCCTCCGCGCAGGGTGAGGACCAGTAAGCCGTAGGCGTGGGCGGTCGCCGTGTGAAGATCGGGTAGGTAACAGCCGAACGCCGGCTGGCCGTTCGCTCCGGTCGGCACCAACTTGAGGTTGGCCCCGCGCACGCGGGCCCGATCGTCGAGGAACCCGGCGATCGCGACGTGGCCCTGATACTCATAGGGCTCGGGCGGCATGGTGAGCCAGGCGTCGTCCGTGAGCAGGGCCACGACGCCGTCGACGTCGCCGGCTTCGACGGCGCTGGCGAACCGGTCGACGACCTCGCGCTCACGTTTCGACGCGGGCAGCGCGACGTCATCCGACGGCCGGGTGGGGACCCGTTCACGGAGGGCGGCCCGTGCCCGTTGGAGCGCGCCCTTCACCGACGCCTCGGTGGACTCGAGCAGGGCGGCGACCTCGGCGGTGCGGAAGCCGAGCACGTCGCGCAGCACCAGGACACAGCGCTGCCGCGGTGGCAGGTGCTGGAGGGCGGCCACGAACGCGAGGGCGGTCGCCTCGGCAGCCTCGTAGCGGGCCTCCGGCCCGAACGACACGTCACCGAGACCGTCGAGGAGCCGGTCGGGGTACGGCTCCAGCCAGATCGGTTCGCCGACGCGGGTGGGCTCCGGCGGCGGCACCGTGGCCGGGCGCTCCGTCGGGCGACGCCGGCGACTGCGCAGCGCGTTCAGGCAGCGGTTCGTCGCGACGCGGTACAACCAGACTCGCAGCGAGGCCCGCTCCTCGAACTCATCGAGCCCGCGCCACGCCGCCAGCAGTGTCTCCTGCACGAGATCCTCGGCGTCCTGGAGGGATCCCAGGATCCGGTAGCAATGCACCTGGAGCTCCCGCCGGTACGGCTCGACCAGCTCGCGGAACGCGTCTCCGTCACCGGCCCGGGCTCGGGTGAGCAGCGTCTCGGTCAATCCGGCTCCCCGGATCCGCCTGGGCTTCGCGTGGCCATCAGGAATACCACTGATACCAGCGGAACCGTCACCGTTCCGTTCCGGACGCTCGTGGTGTCGTCACGTCAGACAACCGACCCCGATAGGAGTCCAGGATGAAAACACCCCCCATCGTGTCGCCCGAAGCGTGGGAGGCGGCGCGTCAACAGCTGCTCGTGAAGGAGAAGGAGCTCACCCGGGCCCGCGACGCCCTCGCCGCCGAGCGGCGGCGGATGCCATGGCAGGCGGTGGAGAAGGAGTACGTCTTCGAGGGGCCTGACGGCCGGGCGAGCCTGCTCGACCTGTTCGCCGGGCGCCGCCAGCTGATCGTCTATCGCGCCTTCCTCGAGCCCGGCGTGTCAGGCTGGCCGGAGCACGCCTGCGTCGGCTGTTCGATGGTGGCCGACCAGGTCGCGCACGTCGCCCACCTCAACGTCCGCGACACGACGCTGGTGTTCGCCTCACGCGCTCCGCAGCCCGACATCCAGCGGGTGAAGGCCCGGATGGGTTGGGAGATGCCGTGGTACACGATGACCGACGATTTCGACGTCGACTTCGGTGTCGACGAGTGGCACGGCACCAACGCCTTCATCCGCGACGGCGACCGGGTCTTCCGCACCTACTTCATCAACTCCCGCGGTGACGAGGCCCTGGGGAGCACGTGGAGCTACCTCGACATGACCGCCCTCGGGCGGCAGGAGGAATGGGAGAACTCGCCGGAGGGCTATCCGCAGACCCCGCCGTACGAGTGGTGGATCTGGCACGACGAACCCGGCGTGACCGATGCCGATCGGCCGGGGCTGGTGCAGCTCCGCGCCGCACGGGCCTACGCCGAACGCGAAGAGGCAACCTGAAGCGAGCGACGGCTCGCCGCTACCGGCCGCGTAGTCCGATCGGGTTACCGTCGGGGTCGGCGAGCACGCAGATCCGCGCCTCGGGTGCGACCTGACGCGGGGCGGTGCGCTCGGTCGCGCCCGCCGCGAGCAGGGTTTCGCGGGCCGCGTCGAGATTCTCGACGTCGGCGTAGGCCACGGGTCCGCCGGTCCCGCCGCCGGGAGCCAGGCTGACCTCGAAGCCATTGACGTCGTAGCCGACGTAGTAGGGCTGATCGGTGTGCGGCGTGCCGAGCAGGGCGCCGTAGACGGCCTTGGCGGCTTCCAGGTCGGACACCGGAACCACCAGGCTGCGGATCGTGGGACTCATGGTCCTCGACCGTACCGCCCCCTTCGCCGCGCCCTACGCCAGGTCGCGCCGGCGGAACGCGCCACCGGCGACCAGCAGCGACCCCACCGCGACCGCGGCGAGGAACACTCCGGCTCCGGCGACGCTGCGGCCGGGGACGTCACTGCTGTCGCTGCGCCCGGAGACGAAGACGATGACGTTGCCCAGCAGCAACCATCGCCGCCAGCCCTCGAGCGACGTCCCGACGATGTTCTCCAGCACGATGACGTAGGCGAAGCCGGCGCCGAGGGCGGCGGCGGTGTTGCGGCCGATCGTGGCGATGGCGAACCCGATGCCCGCCGAGATCGTGGCCAGCGCGACACCCCGTCCGACCGTGCCGGCCAGCGACCAGAGCGTCGGATCGCCGGCGCGGAGCGGAGCACCGTGGGCCGCCAGCGCTGGCCACATGCCCAGGCCGACGAGCACGAGCGCGGCGAGGGCGAAGACGGCGACGGCGAGCATCACCGCGACGGTCTTGGCGACGAACACCCGCCCCCGACGCGGCTCCCACGTCAGCAGCGTGGTCATGCTGCGCGACGCGAACTCGGCCCCGACCAGCGACGCCCCGATCGCCCAGGCGATGACGGCGAGCGCGCCGGTCACCCCGCGGAGGATCGCCTCGACACGAGAGCGGTGGAACCGGGGATCCTCGGGTCGCGGAACCCCGTCGGCCGGGAAGCACTGTCGGGCGACATCGTCGGAGATCTCCTCGCCGCGTTCGACCCCGTGGGCCTCCAGGCACGCCTCCATCTGGGCGTCCTGATCCTTCGCTTCGCTGTCAGCCGCGGCCACACGGTGCTGATACTCCGCTTCGGACAGCGAGCCGCTGAAGGCGAATGCCGCCACGCCGCCGAGCACGGCCCCGCTGATCGCCAGGGCCACGGTGAGCCGGACGAGGCGCCGGGACGAGATGCGGCGCAGTTCGGCCGCCAGCAGAGCCGGCATCAGTGCACCCCTTCGGGTTCGTTGGTGAGGGCGAAGAAGGCGTCTTCGAGGCTCGTCTCGACGGGCCGCAGCTCGGTGGGGTAGTGCCCGTCGCCGACGAGGGCGCGGGTGATCCACTCTGCGTCGTCCGCGACGACGTCGACGCGGATGCGGTCACCGTCCGCCTGGGCGGGGAGGCCGGCCCGTTGGAGGGTCCGGGCGCCGCCGATGAGGTCGGCCACCTTGACCCACATCGCGGCCGGTCGCGTGCTCGCCAGCACCTCGGCGACCGAGCCCTGGGTGATGGTGCGGCCGCCGGCGACGATGGCGACCTGGTCGCACACCTGCTCGACCTCGCCGAGCAGGTGGCTGGACAGGAAGACGGTGCGTCCTTCGGCGCCCAGCCGCTGGACCAGCTCCCGCACCTCACGGATCCCGGCGGGGTCGAGCCCGTTGGCCGGCTCGTCGAGCACGAGCAGCTCGGGGTCCTTGAGGAGGGCGATGGCGAGACCGAGCCGCTGCCGCATCCCGAGCGAGTACCCGCGCACGAGGTCGTCGGCCCGTTCGGCCAACCCGACCCGCTCGAGCGTGGCCTCCACCGAACTGCTGCCGATCCCGACGGTGGTCGCCAGGACCATGAGCGTCTGGCGCGCCGAGAGCCCCGGGTTGACGCCGGGATACTCGACCAGCGCACCGATCCGGCCGATCACGTCCGGAAGCCCGGCGGGGGTCGTCGCCCCCAGCACCCGACACTGGCCGGAGCCGGCGCGGGCGAGCCCGAGCAGGCAGCGGATGGTTGTGGTCTTGCCCGACCCGTTGGGCCCGAGGAACCCGAACACCCCGCCGGCACCGACCCACAGGTCGAGTCCGTCCAGGGCGCGGACCCGGCCGCCCCGGCGGCGGTGGTAGCTCTTGTGCAGCGCTTCGACCTCGATCACCGCGGACACAGGACGACCGTAAGACCGAAGCTGGACGAGCGATATCCGGGATGTCCCCCTGCGATCCCTGAGCGTCCCCGAGTCAGACGACGGACCTTCCCCCGGTTCTTGCAAATATCTCCGTTGCCCCGGAAGGGCAAGAACTGGTGCGGGAGCTCACCGGTTGCGCATCGCTTCGAACCACGCCCGGTTGATGTCGCGCTGGTCCCGCAGCCCGGCGCGCTGGTAGGTGTAGAGCAACGCTCGGCGATGCTCGGCGGACTGGTTCGCCCCCGAGCGGTGGATCAGCCGAGGGCCAAAGAAGATCGCGCTCCCGGCGGGGACCTCGACCGGCACCATCGCCGAGGTGTCCATCCACACCTCATCGATGCAAGGGCATAGGGCCGGCCCCCGCCAGCCCGGCCCAACCCCGCCCACCACCAAGTCGCCCTTTGGTTGCGGCCGAGCGGAGCGCCGCGAGCGAGGCCGCTCTAGGGCGCGTGCTGCACGTCGGCGAGCCCGAGCCAGCGGGCCAGCGCGCCGAGCTCCGCGCGCACCGCGGCAGTCATGGCGCGGGTGAACTTCACGTCGGGGTGGATCGCGTTCACCCTCAACACCGACTCCTTGCGGTCGGCGACCGCGTCGACCTTGCCGATGAGCTGTTCACCGTGGAGCACCGGAAGCGCGAAGTAGCCCCAGCGACGTTTCTCCTTCGGCTTGTACATCTCGAGCAGGTACTCGAAGTCGAACAGCTCACGGGCCCGGGCGCGGTCGTGGATCAGCCGGTCGAACGGCGACAACAGTGCCGTCCGGCCGGCGAAGTCGTCGGCCGAGGCGGCGGGGTCGAGGCGCCACGGACCGGATGTGTCCTCGACCTCGACAGGAACGCCGGCCTCCCCGACGGTCGCCGGCCGGGCGATGCCAAGGGCGCGGAGCCGTCGTGCATCACGGATCCGGTGGGCTTCGTCGGCTGGCACGACGACCACGTCCGCCGGGTAGATCCGCTCGGCCAGGTCCCACAGACGCGTCCGGCCTCGCCGCCCGGCGATGGCGAGCTCGCCGCGGGCGGCGAGGAATTCCAGCATCCTGGTGACGTTCTGCTCGTGGGTCCATCCGGTCGACGTCCATGACACCGCGCTGGTGTCGGGGATGTCTCGCGACGACAGCGGCCCCGAGTCCCGCAACTGATCGAGCACCCGCTGCCGGAACGCCGCATTGGCGTCGAGCCACCTCGCCCGCCGCCCGTCGACGGACCTCGAAGCAATCATGTCGGCGAGGTACAGCCCGAGGTCGGCCGTCGGGCGCACCATCGCCAGCACCGGCTCGAGCACCGTCGGCTGAGCATGGTGTTCGAACAACGTGCGATCGTGCTCGACCGCCCTGCGCAGGTCGTCCGGCGAATACCCGCTCCCGATGCGGGTCCAGGCAACGAGGTCGGCGGCCGGGGCGATCGCGGCCGTCGGATCGAGCTGCAGAAACGTCAGCTGCTCCACCACCGCGAGCAGGTCCTCCGGTCGGTCGTCGGAGAGCAGCTGGGCCCGGATCGCGATGCGACGGGCCTCGGCGCGGCTGAGTCGACGTTCCGCCATCGGGTTCCGAAGGTTAGGGCCTGAGCTACGGGTTGATCGCCAGGAACACGAACGCCGCCACGCCCAGCACGATCCCGCCCGGCTTGGTCCCCCACGTCGGGACGAGCACGGCGAGCGCCGCCAGCGGCACGACGGTCGTCCACTCGACCCGGCCCAGCCCTCGCCAGCGACTCATCGGGCCAACTGTGCCCGACCGGCGACGTCTTTCCGGCTTCTGCCGCTGAGACGACGGCCCTGGCGAGCGACTCAGCGGCAGAAAACCGAGTGCTCAGACCCGGCGGTACAGCGCCGGGTACACCTCGATGTGGTTGGCGGCGAGCGTCGGGCGAACGAAGCGGTAGAAACTCGGCCGCGCCAGCTGCCGGGCCGTCACGGCCAGCGGGCCCTCGGCCCACCGGGCGTGGTTCACGAAGGCGAACTCGTCGTCGCCGATCGACTGCAACACCGTCGAGTTGCGCAGGCCCGTCTTGGTCTGGAACCACGGGGCGAGGTGGTCGAAGACCTCGAGTGCCGTCGCGGTGTCCTCGGCGGCCCAGAAGTTGAACAGGTACGTCCCAGCCGTCGGCTTGTCGAAGTCGGCGATCGCCTTCACGCAGCGGGCCTGGATCTCACGGAACCGCGAGGCGGACTCGTGCAGCAGGGTACGGATCGCCGACACGGCCGGCGAGCCGGCGATCTCGGCGAGCGAACCCGGCGTCCCCGTCTCGACGAGCATCGTGACGTCGTAGCGGGGAGGCTCGAGGTTCGGGCGGAACGCCGGCGGTCGACCTGGCGGGATCACCACCGCCCGGTAGGCGGTCGCCCGCACGACGGGCTCGAGCGCGGTGACCGGCGCGAGCAGTTCCGACGCTCGGGCCAGCACCGTCTTGCGGGTGTCGTCCGGGCGGACGAATGGGGGACCTTTCGGAGGGGCAATGGTCGCCCCGAACAGCAGGTAGCCGTAGGGCGGTGGGGTGACCAGCGAGGCAACTCCGAGGTCTTCGCGCGATTTGGCGATCGTCACTGACATGACGTCCTCCTCTCTGACAGTCCGCCGCGGTCAACGAATACCCCAGTGGGTCTGCGGGTAATCAGCGGGGGCGAAGCGCTGCTTGTTCACCCGCTTCCCGTTCCACGCGTTTCGTTCTGGTTCCGTATCTGACCGCCGGGGAGCGCTGATTGGCGCTCCGCCCGATGGGGTAGTCGCGCCACGATGGCAGAGTCGTCGGTCTTGTCGCGTGTGCTCGATCCCGAACCGGTCCTAGGTCTGCGGGCGTACGTCGAGGGCGGAGGCGGTGACGGCTTGTCGGTGGCCCGGCGGCTCACGCCGCTGGCGATCGTCGACGAGGTCGAAGCCTCGGGGCTGCGCGGTCGAGGTGGGGCCGGGTTCCCGACCGGCCGGAAGTGGCGCACCGTCGCGGCGAACCGCTCGGACGTCGTGCCCGCGACCGTCGTGGTCAACGCGGCCGAGGGCGAGCCGGGATCGTTCAAGGATCGCGCGCTCCTTCGGCGGAACCCCTACCGCGTGCTCGAGGGTGCACTGATCGCGGCCCGGGCGATCGGGGCCGACCGGGTGGTCGTCGCGTTGAAAGCGAGCTTTCGCCGCGAGGGCGGCCGGGTGCGCGCCGCGGCCGCCGAGTTCGCCGACGCCGGGTGGTTGAACGGCGTCGAAGTGGAAGTGTTCGAAGGGCCGAGTGAGTACCTGTACGGCGAGGAGACGGCGCTGCTCGAGGTGCTCGACGGCCGAGCTCCCTTTCCTCGTCTCGCCCCGCCGTACCGGCACGGGGCAGACGAGCTCGGTGACGGGACGGTCTCGCCGGCCGACGTCGACATGGCCGGCACGACGCCGGAGACGGTCGCGCCGCCGACGCTGGTCAACAACACCGAGACCCTGGCCAACATCCCCGGGATCCTCGTCCGCGGTCCGGATTGGTTCCGTGCCGTCGGCACACCGGAGTCGCCCGGCACGATCGTGTGCACGATCACCGGAGCGACCATCCGCGACGCCGTCGGCGAGGTGCCGCTGGGAACGCCGCTGCAGACCGTCATCGACGAGGTAGGTGGTGGCGCGGTCGCCGGCCACCGATTCGTCGCGGCCGTGTCCGGCGTCGCCAACGCGGTGCTGCCGGCGGCGAAGTTCAACACCCCGCTGACCTACGAGGCGATGGAGGCGGCGGGCTCGGGGCTCGGCGCCGCCGGCTTCATCGTCTTCGACGACTCCGATGACCTCGTCGCGGTTGCCGCCGGTGTTTCGCGGTTCCTCGCGGTGGAGTCCTGTGGTCAGTGCACACCCTGCAAACAGGACGGACGGGAGATCTCCGAGATCCTCGCCCGCTTGGGCCGCAACGAGCCGGATGGCGACGACGCCGAGCGGCTGCACGCCTGCCTGGACACGGTCGTCGAAGGGGCCCGTTGCTTTCTGGCTACCCAGCACCAGCGGGTCGTGCGGAGCATCATGGAGCTCGCCCCGGAATGGTTCGCCGCCCACGACACCGCCGCGCTGGAGCCCGTCGAACCGATGCTGATCGCACCGATCGTCGATCTCTCCGCCGGCGCCGCCGCGGTCGATCCTCGGCAAGCGGCGAAGCAGCCGGACTGGAGCTACGGTGACCTCGACT
The DNA here is from genome assembly GCA_046723555.1 of Actinomycetota bacterium. GTDB lineage: Bacteria > Actinomycetota > Acidimicrobiia > Acidimicrobiales > Ilumatobacteraceae > JALZMG01. Next base: position 33,268 of record JBKOUV010000112.1, read on the forward strand.
CGGGCAAGTCACCGGCCGACCTCATCGACCAGGGCGAGCGCTGAGCGCCGAGGAAGGACCAGCCGGATGAACTTGGAGGCCGCAGCAGCCACGCGTACATGGCCGGCACTGACGATCGACGGGTGGGCCGACACCCGGGACACCTTGCACATGTGGACTCAGATCGTGGGCAAGGTCCGGATGGCGCTCGAGCCGATGACCAACCACTGGTGGCAGGTCACGCTCTACGTCTCGGCGCGCGGGCTCACGACGTCGCTGATGCATGCGGGCGACCGGGGCCTCGAGGCCGAGTTCGACTTCCTCGCCCATCACCTCGAGCTCCGCACCACCGACGGAGCGACTCGACGGATCGCCCTCGAGCCGAGGTCGGTGGCCAGCTTCTACGCCGAGACGATGGCGGCGCTGGACGAGCTGGGTATCCCGGTCCACATCGTGACGCGACCGAACGAAGTCGTCCAGGCGATCCCGTTCGACGAGGACGAGGTCCACCACACGTACGACCCCGAGGCCGCCCATCAGTTCTGGTTGGCGCTGGTGCAGATGCACCGCGTGCTGTCGCTGTTCCGGTCCCACTTCATCGGCAAGGCCAGCCCGGTTCACTACTTCTGGGGCGGCGCCGACATCTGCACCACCCGCTTCTCCGGCCGGCCGGCGCCCAAGCACCGCGGCGGCGTGCCCAACTGTCCCGACTACGTCCAGGAGTCCGCCTACAGCCACGAGGTGTCGAGCTGCGGATACTGGCCCGGCGGTGACGAAGGCGCGTTCTACGCCTACGCCTATCCCGAGCCGAACGGCTTCGCAGACTGGCCGGTCGAACCCGCCGGTGCCCGCTACGAGCAGACGCTGGGCGAGTTCGTGCTGCCGTACGAGCTGGTGCGGACGGCGCCGAGACCGGACGAGGCGCTGTTCCGCTTCTTGCAGACGACCTACGAGGCCGCGGCGGAACTCGGGAAGTGGGACCGCGACGCCCTCGAGAGCCGGGACGGCGGCTAGTGGCGGCGGAGACTCACTACCGCGCGCCGGGCTGGTTCACCCGCAACGTGTTCAACCGCTCGATCGCCTTCCTCACCCGCCACGGCGTGAGCGTGCTCGGCTCTCGGGTGCTCGCGGTCAAGGGCCGGAGCAGCGGGGAGTGGCGGACGACGCCGGTCAACCTGCTCGAGCTGGACGGTCGCCGCTACCTCGTGTCACCCCGTGGTGAGGGGCAGTGGGTGCGCAACCTGCGCCACGCCGGCACCGGGGAGCTGCGGGTCGGCAAGAAGGTCGAGCCGTTCCGCGGTCGCGAGCTGTCGGACGACGAGAAGGTCGCGGTGCTGCGGGCCTATCTCAAGCGCTGGAAGGTCGAGGTCGGGGTGTTCTTCGGAGGCGTGGGCCCGGACTCGTCCGACGACGAGCTCCGCGCCATCGGGCCTCGGCATCCTGCGTTCGAGGTCCTGCCGGTCACGTCTGGCCATTGATCTCCTGGACCTCGAGGAGGGCGCGCTCGTCCTCGGCAAGCCGCCGTTCCCAGTCGGCGGTGAACGTGGGATATCCGGCCTCACGAAGCGCCTGGAGGACGAGTGCATCGTCGTCGACGACGATCCCGATCTCACGATCTCGGGCGAGCGCGACGACGAGCTGACGTTTGACCCGCGCGGCGGGACGCCGGTCGCCGTCGGGCCGCATCATCAGCCGGTGCCCGCCGAGGCCGTGTTTCTCGAGCCACTCGACCGTGTCATCACGGAGCCGGTTGGGGCGTCCGGTGACGAACACGATCTCGTGGTTCTCGGCGAGGCGGGCGACCACGGCGAGGCCTTCGGGGTGGGCGGGGTCACTGCGGGCCGCGGCGAAGAACCGATCCCAGTCCTTGGGCCGGCCCGCCAGGTAGTGCAGCCGGTGGCGAACGTCGGCGACCACGCCGTCGAGATCGACGACAGCGATCGGCCGTTGGTGGTCCTCTACGGAGGTCACCACACGTCGGGCAGGCCTCGCGAGCGCCGCCATCGTCGTCGCCACCACGAGGTCTTCCGCGGCTGGTCACCCGATGCGGGGATCTGCAGGACAACCGCCGGCGACTCGGGCGCGTCGACGGTCCGGAGGCTCTTGGCGAGCTCGTTGAACCGGACCCGCTCGTCGTGCGTCAAGCACACGCCGTCGCGCAGACCCCCCGGATCGACACTCCGCCGCACGGACTGGTTGGACCGCTCCCAGAACACTCGTCCGCTCCGTTCACCGGCCTCGCTCAGGACGCCGCATCGCGATAAACGTGATGCGCATCGACGGGCGAGAGGAGCTCGCCGATGCTCTCGAAGTCACTTCCGCACCATGCGTAGTCAAGCGCCGGTAGAGCCGTGGGGGGTCCGGAGCGGCGATCGTGCGGTCGCTTTCCTCCACACACTTGCCATACCCGCGTCTCGGTCCGACCAGCCGCGGGTGGCGACAGTCGATCCTGTCGGTCCTGGCCGGTGGCGGGACGCGACCGGTTCGCGTGTATGTCCGCCGACGCTGGGGTGTGGTAGAAGAACCCGGTGCCTGAACCGGATGAGGGTCTCCTCGACATCGACATTCGCGAAGACCTCGTCGTGCTTCGGGGCGATCTCGACATGGACACCGTGGGTGACCTTTCGAGCAAGCTCGAGGAGGTCGAGGGGACCGTAGTGCTCGACCTCGAGGGGGTGACATTCCTCGACTCGACCGGTTTGCAGAGCCTCGTCCGCGCCAGGGATGCGGCCCGCCAGCGTGGCGGCGAGTTGATCCTCCGTCGCCCGTCGGCCGCCGTGCAACGAGTCCTCGACGTCACCAACATGTGGGAGGTGCTCGCGATCGAGCGCTGATCGGGTGTAAGAGCCTCCGCCACCAGTCGATCTGGGCGCAGTGGTTCTCAAGAGCTGAATGATCTGCACCCAGACGCCGGAGTGAGAACGATCGCGCCCAGATCGAGCCGGCCCTTCCTCGAGGAGCTCTTCGACCAGCGCAACGCCCAAGGAGGCGGATGCCTGTCGCCTACCGGGCGCACGTTGTAGGTCGGTCGCATCACGACGACTGCTGCCAAGCGGGAGCCTCGCCGTCGTTGTTCACGCACTCGGTGATCAGCTTCGAGGCGACCAACCCGATCACTTGGACATCCGTCAGAAGCGGCTCGTTGTCAGGCCCGCGGTCGGTGACTTCTCCCTGGACGATCCAGCCCAGCCGGTCCGGGTCCGCGTCCTGCAGGTGCGAGTACGTCCCGACCTGTCGAGCCACCCACTCCGTGGTCGATCGGCCGCTCCACCAGCCCGGCGGGCGCAACGGATTGACCGCGACGCCCGGCAACGTCAGACCCGACTCGTAATCGACGCTCCGTGTGTCGACCTCTCCCTCACGGGCGAAGCGGATGTAGAGGTCGCGGTCGGTCTGTTCCACGAGCTCGGCGAGCTCATCCAACGTGGTGATGGTCCTCTTCACGTTCACCCCGAGAGCACCAACGGCGCGGTCGATCGGTCTCAGGCTTGCGGAGCGAGCGCGGCGATCACCTCACGGCAGAACGCCGGCAGGTCGGCGGGCTTCCGACTGGAGATCAGGTTCCCGTCGACGTGCACCTCCTCGTCGACCCATGTTCCACCGGCGTTGACGATGTCGGTACGCAGGCTCGGCCACGAGGTCAGCGTCCGGCCGTGGAGGGCACCGGTCTCGATGACGGTCCACGGGCCGTGGCAGATCACGGCGACCGGCTTGCCGTGCTCCAACATCTGCCTCACGAACGTCACGGCCGCATCGTCAGTGCGAAGTTGGTCGGCGTTGGCCACCCCGCCCGGGAGAACCACCGCGTCGAAGTGACCGGGATCGAGCTCGGTCGTCGGCACCGTGGCCACCCACGTCTCGGATGGGTCGAGATGCTCGAAGAGCCGGACCTCGTCGGCCTTCGGGGCCGTCAGGATCGGCTCTGCGCCGGCGTCTCGAGCGGCCTGCCAGGGCTCGGTGAGCTCGGCGCGTTCTACGCCTTCGTTCGCCACCGCGAATGCGATGCGAACACCTTCCAGTTGCTTCGCCATCTTGTCACCTCCGGCACAACTCGTTCCACGTAGTCGCGCGCAACTACCCCACGCTCGGGGTCGCTATACGGCACCTCCGACCGTCCGTTGGCGGGACGACCAGGTGAGGTACGCCGGTGGTGACTGCTCTAGGGGGTCGGAGGACGTCGGGCAGTCGATCGCGACGGGAATTGCCGGACGACGTCTCCGCGCTGCGGCTCTCGCGGGTGGAGCCGCTTGCCGATCCGCACCACGGCGAGCCCATCGGCCATGGTCCACGAGAACTCGTCGCACGCGGCGTTGAGGATCTGCACCGACAGGCTGAACCGGGCCGGGTCGACGGCTTCCTCGCTGGCCACCGTTTGCCCGAGCACCTCGACCTCACCCGGGCGGGTCGTGAACGTGACGCTCACCACGCCACCGGCCCCGAGCTCGAACAACACCGCGCACAGCTCGTCGACGGCGATGCGCATGTCGTCGACATCGTCGACGTCGAAGCCCGCCGTCGAGGCGAGCCCACTGGCTACGAGCCGGGCCGCGCGGACGACGCTCGATGCGGCGGGAATCTCCAACCGCACGACGGTCGCTTCGTCGTCGGCGGCCCGCGGCGCATCGCGCTCGGGCGGAGTGATCTCGGTCTGCGGGACGGTGAACCACACTTCAGTGGCGTGGCCACCCGCGTCAGCAGCCGAATCGCCCGCAGCAGAGGCGCCGGACATACGACCGAAGTACCCCGGTCGGAAGTCCGGCAAACGCCATCGAACGACGGATCGAACGGCATGAGGCCACTGACACGACGAAGGAACCGGTCGGTTGGCTCTCCGTCGACCCGAGTTGTCGAGCTGATTCGAGAGATCGCCAGCTCGATCGAGTTGGATCCCCGCGGCGACGATCTCGTCGCCAACGCGGCGGTGGCGGTCGAGGAACTGGTGGTGGAAAACGAGGAGCGGCGCGCTCAGGCCGACTCACCATGAAGCGATCTCACGGTGTGCGAGGTCGCGACATCGCCGAGGGTCGTCGTCCGCTCGCAAGGCCGCACGTCGCCAGATCGGCGCTCGTAAGCAGGCTTTTCTCGCTCTGGCGGCCTTGCGCCGGAACTCGGCTAGGGGTACCGTTCGCCCCAGTCTTCAACAGCGAGGGCCACGCTCTCACGAAACTCCGTGGGCCCACCCGGGGTGTGGCAGAGCCGGGAGGTTCACTGTGCTCGAGTGTGCTCAGCTGCTGGGAATCACCACCTACTGCTGGCCGGATGGGCGCGCCCTGCTTCGCGTAGTCGGTGACCTCGACACCGAGAACGCACCGCAGCTCTTCGAGACGGTTGTCGATCTGGATCTCAAGGCCGGCCAGCGGGTGGCGGTGGAACTCTCCGGCGTCACCTATCTCGACTCGGTCGGCGCCAGCGTGCTCGTGGCGTGCGAGACCGTGACCAGGGAACATGCCTGCACGTTCCGCGTGAGCTCGGCGAGTCTGCAGGCGCGGGCGGTCCTGGAGCTGATTGGGTTGGACGGACTCGTCGATGGGCCATGGATCACGAACGATCGGGCGCCGCCGACTCTCACCCGGTCCTCAACCGTGTCCTCGACACCGAGGACGGGTCCGACCGCGAACGGCCATGATGACGGCCGGCGGACTGCCGAGCCAGGAGAGAGACGGACATGTCACTCATGATGGACACCCTTCGGATCAGGACGCACACGGGCTTGCACGGCCGGATCGGAATGCGTCTCATCGGTCCGCTCGATGCTCGGGGTGCCACGGTGCTGATGGAGGAGACCTCGCGGCGGCTTCCCGGCCCGGGCGACAGCATCGTCCTGCGCCTCGAGGACGTGACGGTCCTCGAACCGGCCGGCGTCAACGCGCTCGCCTACGTGGAAGCGTTCGTCCGCGCCCGGGGCTGTCAGTTGACGATCGCCTCGTCCAATCCCGAGGTGAGCGCCGGACTCGGGCTCGCCGGCATGGAACGCCTGCTGGCGGCGGCTACGGGTCCGGCGGCTTCGTCGGGCTCACCGCCGGCCGACTGACATGGGCGCCCTGGGCGCAAGCGGTTGGAGCGGCGCGCCCGAACCGGTCTCCCTTCAGGTCAACCGGCGTGAAGGTTCCGACGGCGACGTGCTGCTCGAGATCGCGGGCGAGGTGGATCTGGCGAGCGCGCCATTGTTCCGCGCGAAGTTGAGCGCCGCGATCGAGGACACTCATGGTCTGATCGTCCTCGATCTCGGCGAAGTGACGTTCATGGACTCGGCCGGGATCGACGAGATGGTCAGAGCGCGTGAACACGCCGGTGGGCGGTTGCGGGTGAGCGCGTTGCATCCCTCCGTCCGGCGGGTGCTGGAGATGACGGCATTACTGGAGTGGTTCCCGACCAACCAGGCAGTCTGACGCAAACCCGTGCGCCGTCTGCGCGCTCGGCGATCGGGGTACCGACGCGCTATGACGACGTTTGGTTACACGCTCTCGAGCGAGGAGCACCATCCGAACGATCTGGTGCGCGCGGCGCAACGGGCGGAGCAGCTCGGCTTCGAGTTCGTGTCGATCTCCGATCACTTCCACCCGTGGTTGGAAACCCAGGGCCAGAGCGCGTTCGTGTGGTCGACGATCGGCGGGATCGCCGCCACGACCGAGCGGGTGCGCGTCGGAATCGGCGTCTGCTGCCCGCTCATCCGGATCCACCCGGTGATCGTGGCGCAGGCTGCGGCGACCTCGTCGGCGATGCTGGAGGGGCGATTCTTCCTCGGTGTCGGCACCGGTGAGCTGCTCAACGAGCACGTGACCGGCGCGCGGTGGCCGTCGATCACGGTACGTCACGAGATGCTGGAAGAGGCGGTGACCGTCATGCGGCGCCTGTGGTCTGGCGAGGAGGTCGACCATCACGGCTCGCACTACGACGTCGAGCGGGCCCGGCTGTTCACGCGGCCGGACGAGCCACCTCCGATCGTCGTGTCCGCGTTCGGCGCCAAGTCGGCGACATTGGCAGCCGAGATCGGTGACGGGATCTGGAGCACATCTCCCGATCCGACACCGTTGCAGACCTACGGCGAGAAGGGCGGATCCGGCCCGCGCATCGCCCAGATCGAGCTGTGCTGGGCGGAGCAGCGGGACGACGCCATCGCCACCGCCCACCGGATCTGGCCGAACAGCTCGTTGCCCGGTCAGCTCGGTCAGGAACTGCCGACGCCCGCGTTGTACGGCCAGGCGGTGCAGTTGGTCACGCCAGAGATGATCGGGGAGTCGATCCCGTGCGGTCCCGAAGTCGCGCCGGTCGTCGAGAGCGTCCGCGCCTATGAAAAGGCCGGATTCGACCACCTCCACTTTCACCAGATCGGACCGGACCAGGAGGGGTTCTTCCGCTTCTGGGAGAAGGAGCTGGAACCCGCGCTCGCCGCATAGCGCCGAGTCTCCGGTCAGAGTTCCGACGTCACGTTGGCAATGGTCAGGCGCTCTTGCGGGGCTTGCGGCGGGACTGCCCCGACGACGTACGGCGGCGTGACGACGAGGATCTCGACGTTCGCCGGCGTTGGCCCTTGGCGGCGTCGAGGCTCTCCTCGAGGGCGGCCATGAGGTCGATCACCTTGCCGGACGGTTCCGGACGTTCGGCCTCCTCGACCACCTCCTCGCCCCGCTCCTTGGCCTCGATCCGCTGGCGCAGCTCCTCGGTGAACGTGTCCTCGTAGCGACGGGGATCCCAGTCGGAGGCCATCGCGTCGAGCAGCTGCACGGCCATCTGGAGGTTCTTCGGCGTCGGCTTGGACCGCGACGGCAACTCGTCGACGTCCTTCCGCGGGACGACCTCGTCGGCGAAGCGCATCGTCGACATCGCCAGGGCTCCGTCGAGCGGACGGACCGCCGTGAGGTACTGCTTGTTGCGCATCACCACGGTGCCGATGGCGACCCGCTCGCGGTCCTCCATCGCCGCCCGCAACAGCTGGTACGCCTTGGTGGCCGGTTGCCCGTCGGGCACCAGCCAGTACGTCCGCTCGTAGTAGATCGGGTCGATGTCCTCGAGGGGGACGAAGTCGCTGATGTCGACCGCCTTGGTCGACTCGGGGCGGAGATCCTGCAGTTCGTCCTTGGCGAAGGTCACGTAGCGCCCCTTGCGGACCTCGAACCCCATCTCGATGTCCTCCGGGTCGACCTCCTTGCCGGACTTCTCGGAGACCTTCTGGTAGCGGATGCGCGATCCGGTCCGCTTCTGCAACTGATGGAAGTGGACGTCGTGGTCCCGCACCGCCGAATACGCCTTCACGGGGACGTTGACGAGCCCGAACGAGATCGTTCCGGACCAGACGGGGCGGGCCATGGGACGGCGTCCCCTCAGCGCGCGCTCGTCGCGGAGGCCGCGTACGCCGCAGCTTTGTTGGGGGCCGGTTCACCGGGGAGGTGCAACCACGATGTGACAGAGTCGACGCCAGGGTGACTACGCACCGCCTCGATGATCTGCTGTCGCTGATCGTCGTCGCGGACCTGGCCACGGAGCGTGGCGATCGCGTCGGCGACCTCGACCGTGACGTCGGAGGTGGGGAAGTCCAATCGGGACAAGGTCTCGTGGAGATGGTCGCCGACCTGGCGGTCGGAAACCGGGTGGAAGACCCCTTTGCCCGAGGCCCGGGCTTCTTCGCCGGCCCGCTGGCCCCGCTCGTAGGACGACCTCCGGGCGGAGGCGCGCCGCGCCCGGCGCACGCGCGCCGCGGCCTGGTCCCGGAGCCGGGCCCGGCGGCGGGTCCCGAGTTGGGGGTCGAGGAGATATTCGGCGCTCGCGCCGATCGCGACGCCGAGCAACAGTCGTGTCTTCCGCATCACGTGTTGAGTACCCAGCGCCGGGCGGCGGTGAAACGCTCAGCGTCCGTCGGGCTGGGGGAGTCTGCGGAGCTCTGCGGTGAGCGCGTCGGCCGCGGCCGGACGCCCGTGGAACGCGGCGGGCGTGTTCTGGAACAGCGCGGCCCGCCAGGCCCCGTCCTCCTTCGTCGCGACGAGCGACTGGATCGCGTTCGTCGCCGGGTTGATCTCGGCCTGACCGGCTGGAATCAACCCGGCGACGGCGCGCAGAATACCGACATCGGACGTGAGCAGCCGCGCATCCCGCACGGCGGCGACGTAGGAGCCGGTGGGGTGATCGGCGAAGATGCCATCCAGGTGGGAACGGATCTCCTCCCGCCCGTCCACGGTGCTGCCGTCGAAGCCGACGAGCGTGCCGTCGACGGCGAACAGCTCGGCGAACGCCTCGGCGTCGCGGGCGTCCCACGCCTCGAGCAGCCCGTGGTGCAGGGCGCGGAGCTCCTCCGCCGCGTCGATGGCGGTCGGCGCCTCCTCGGCCAGTGTCCGCTGCTCGGCGGCCGCTTCGTCGGCCGACTTGCCCCGCTCGACGTTCTTGAACTCACCGCCGCCGACCTGGCTGCCCGGGCCGACGTTCTGCTGGCGGATCACCACGTCCTCGCCCTCTTCGGTGGTCACCGGTTCACTGCGCACCGCCCGGTCGTCTGCGTCCGACATGGGCGCGTGGTACCCCGGCCGCCTGCTGGGGAAACGCGTGGTTTGGGCCGGGCCGTCGCGGGGTAGCTACGCACGGCGGGAGGGAGGTCTGCGCGCGCCGCGCGCGTGGCAATCCGTCCAGTTGGAGCAGCAGTGAGCGCCCTGCAGGTTCGGCCTGAGCCAACCGAGTTCCACCACGAGGCGCTGCTCTACGCGGGCCAGCAGGAGTTCCTCGCCCATTCGCTGGCGTTCATCCAGCACGGGACGGCGCACGGAGAGTCGGTTCTGGTCGCCGTGGGCCCGCAGAAGATCGATCTGCTTCGGCGGGCGCTCGGTCGGGAGGCGGCTGACGTGAGCTTCGCCGACATGACCGAGCTCGGACGCAACCCGGCGACCATCCTGCCCCTGTGGTCGGCGTTCGTCGACCAGGCCACGGCGTCCGGTCGTCCGTGCCGGGGCATCGGAGAGCCGGTCTGGCCGACCCGTGATGCCGCCGCCCTCGTCGAATGCCGCAACCATGAAGCCCTGCTCAACGTGGCGTTCGACGGCGGCTTCGGCTGGCGGCTGCTCTGCCCGTACGACAGCGAGGCGCTGACCGCGGCCGCCCTCGCCGACGCTTGTGCCACCCACCCGTTCGTCGCCGACCGCGGCGCATCGCGGCGCAGTGTGGACTACGTGAACGGCGACCGAGGGTGGCCGGGCCACGACCAGCCGCTGCCGCCCCCCGCCACCCAGCCCCGAGAAGTCCCGTTCCGAAGCGGCTCGATGCACCGGCTCCGTTCCGCGGTTGCGTCGTTCGCCCGGCTTTGCGAACTGGAATCACGACGCCTGTCGGACCTGGTGATCGCCGTCAACGAGCTCGTCGCCAACAGCATTCGCCACGGCGGCGGCCGTGGCGTGCTCCGGCTGTGGCGCGACGAGGACGAGCTGCTCTGCGAAGTCGTCGATCACGGGTCGATCAGCGATCCGCTCGTCGGACGACGTCGACCGACGCCGGAGCAAGTGGGTGGCCGTGGCCTGTGGATCGTCAACCACGTCTGCGACCTCGTGCAGGTTCGCTCCCACCCCGGTCAATGCGTGGTGCGGGTGCACATGCGCTTGTCACCCTGATCCGCCCCGTCCGTCCGCCGCGTCTGTGCCACTCGCAGGGCGGGTATGGGTCGCCCCAGAGTGACCCGTGCCCACTCGAGGAGGTTGACCCATGCGCACGTATCAGCGAACCGAGGTGTCGGACCCGGCCGTCGACCCGGTCGAGCCGGCCGAGATCGAGGTGACCGAGTCGGACAACCGATTCTCACCGGCCCAGGTGGTGCACGCCGCCATCGGCGTCTTCCTGTTGGTGTTGGGCATCCTGGCGCTGGTGCGCGGCGACTTCGATGACCTCACCGGCGCGCAGGTCGCGATCATCGGGATCACCCACAACGCCGCGATCGGGATCGGTGAGGTGGTCGCTGGAGCGCTGCTGTTGCTCGCCGCGGCGTCGCCGGGCGGACGCTTCCTGGGCCTCGTCGTCGGGCTCGCGATGATCGTGTTCGGGGCCGTGTTGCTCGGTGACGAGCAGACGATGGCCGACGTCGGAACCGAGGATGCGCTGGCCTGGTTGGCCATCGTGCTGGGTGCCGTTGCTGTCCTGGTCGGCCTGATTCCCGCCCGCCGCACCCGCCGTCGGCGGGTCGATCGGTCCGTCGTCTAGGGGCCGGTTCCGTTTGGGCGGCGCCGCCGTCCGGGTACAAGAGGACGCAGACAGGAGGTTGTGACGTGTTGAGGTTCAAGCTCGGTGCGCTGGTCGGGTTCGCGTTGGGGTGGGCCGTCGGGAGCGGCCGGGCCAGCGAGTTCTTCGAGCAACTGCGGGCGCCGGACGAGCGCCGAGTCGGCGACTCGGCATCCGGCGCCTGGCTGGATCGGACGGCCTGACTCGGATGGCCGATGAGCCGCACTGTGTACGGCTCGCCATCCCGCTCGACACCAGGTACGTACGAATCGTGCGCCTCGTTGCACGCGGCGTCGGTACCGCGATGGGGTTCGACGTGGAGGGCGTCGACGATCTCCGCATCGCCGTCGAGGAGTTGTGCGCGGCACTGTTCGACATCAGCCAAGGTCCGGCGTTGGAGCTCTCCTTCGAGATCCACCCGGATCGGATCGACGTGCACGGTCGAACCGTCACCATGCCGAAGGCGACGCTCGACCACGAGCGGTTCGCCTTGTCGGAACAGATCCTGAACGTCGCATGCGACGGCTACAGCTTGAAAGTCGATAGTGGAATCGCTCGCTTCAGTCTCCAAAAGCTCGTCTGATCTCCGCCGGGAGGATGAGCCGGTCTCCGATCGGTTCCGCGCGTACCGGAGCACGGGTGACCGCAAGGTCCGCAACGCCCTCGTCGAGGACCACCGGTGGATCGCCGTGCAGTGCGCCCGTCGCTTCGCCGCTCGTGGCGAGCCGTTGGAGGACCTCCTTCAGGTCGCCCAGCTCGGTGTGCTCAAGGCGGTCGAGCGGTTCGATCCGGACGTCGGCGTGGCGTTCCCGTCGTTCGCCGTGCCGACCGTGTTGGGGGAGCTCCGGCGCCACTTCCGGGACTGCACGTGGTCGCTCCGCGTACCCCGCCGGCTGAAGGAGTTGCACGTCTCGCTGATGCGAGCCGCTGAGCGCCTGCGCCACTCGCTCGGTCGTCATCCGACCGTGGATGAGCTGGCGGAGGAGCTCCGGATCAGCACCGACGAAGTGCTGGAGGTGCTCGATGCGGGTGCCGCCTACCGGACCGTGCCGATCACGCCGGCCGACGACGACGAGGACGACGATCGGGAGTCGGCCGCCCTTGGCGAGATCGACGGCGAGTTCGACCATGCCGACAACCGGATGGCGATCAGGGTCCTGCTCGAGCAACTGGAGCCTCGTGAGCGGACGATCGTGTACCTCCGTTTCTTCGGTTCGCTCACCCAGCAGGAGATCAGCGACCGGCTCGGGCTGAGCCAGGTGCACGTCTCGCGTCTGCTGCGTCGATCACTCGACCAGCTGCACGAGGCCATCGCCACGGCCGACTCCTGAGCAGGGACGTCAAGCCCGCAGCATCCGGATCACCGCCCGTTCGAGGCGCTCGCGCTGTTCGTCGAGCTCGGTCGCGCCGGCGGCGCGGCGCAAGGTGGGCGCGATCGTCACACCCTCCTCGAAGCGGTCGATGACGCGCGGGTCCACGTACGACCCGCGGGCGACGCGCGGCGTGTTGCCGAGGTAGTCGGCAACGTGAGCCATCGCCTGCTTGACGGCGCGCGTGCGCGCCGTCTGAGTGCCCGCCTCCTCGGCTGCCTCGGCCAGGGAGACCGAGGCCATCACCGTGCCGTGCCAGGTGCGGAAGTCCTTGGCCGAAGCGTCGTGGCCGACGGTCGACTTCACGTAGGCGTTGATGTCGGCCGAGGACACGTCATGCCAGCGCCGGCCCTCGCGGTATGCCAGCAGCTCTGGGCCACCGCCGCGGCGGCGGCGCAACTCCGCCACCGCCGCCCGCACGTCGTCGTCGGTGACGGCCACGCGGCGCTCCTGTCCCGACTTGGCCGGATACTCGAACACGAGAGAGCCGTCCGCGATGCGGACGTGCTGCTTCTCGATCGTGGCCAGCCCGTAGCTGTCGTTGTCCTCGGCGTACTCCTCACCGCCGATGCGGAACAGTCCGAGGTCGAGCAGGCGGAACGCCGTCGCCAACGCGCGGTCGCGCGGCATCCCGGGGAGCGCGAGGTCGACTGCGGCCAGGCGTCGCGCCTTCGGGAGTCGTTTGGCGAACTCGAGCACCCGGTCGAACTTCGCTCGGTCGCGCTGCTCGCGCCAGGCCGGGTGGTACAGGTATTGCCGGCGTCCGGCGTCGTCCGTTCCGAGCGCTTGGAGGTGCCCGTTCGGAAGGGGGCAGATCCACACGTCGCGCCACGCCGGCGGGATTGCCAGTGCCTTGCAGCGGTTGACGTCGTCGGCGGCCAGCGGCGCGCCATGCTCGTCGAAGTAGGAGAAGCCCCCGCCGTGGCGGCGACGCGTCCACCCCGGTCGGTCGGGCGAGACGCGACGGGTGCGGCTCATCGCGACATCCGCCTCGTCGGCCGAGGCGCGGCGCGGTTTGCGCGTTCTCGGGCACGGGAACCTTCTCGCCGTGACATCTCAACCGGCACAGAAGGTGAGCAAATGAAGCAGCATCTCCGCAACTGGGGCGCCGCCTATCTCCTGGCGGGGTTGTTCCTCGCCAGCTGGATCGGGCAGCTCATCTCGATGCTGATCGACGAGGGAAACGACGCCCGAATGCATGGCGAAGCGTTCAGCATGAGCGATTTCTGGCCCCGGTTCTGGAGTGCGACCTTCGAGAACTGGCAGTCGGAGTGGCTGCAGCTGCTGCTCCAGGCCGTGGTCCTGCTCGGCATGAAGCACTTGTTGTTCAAGGCTGACGCGAAGGACATGGAAGCGGTTCAGAGTGACCTCCGTGCGATCAAAGAGCATCTCGGAGTCGATCCACAGAAGTCCTGAGCGGACGCGGTTCACCCGCTCAATACACATCGTGGACGGTCGGGACAGCAGAGGCGGGCGCGCGGAGGCGTACGGTCGAGCCATCCCACTCGGCCACCAGTTCCCACGGCACGAAGCGGGCCCGTCGTTCGACGGCGCCGAAGATCGCCTTGAGCAACGCCGGTCCGCCGACCCGGTGTCGGTGGAACCCCAGCCGGACGGCGATGCTCCCCGCGCCGACGATGAGTCCATCGATGCGGAGGGCCGCGCCGAAGCCGGGGACGATGGGCCCATCCTGGACCAGGCGGACGTCGTTGACCTCGCCCAGTGGGCGGCCGGAGGCGTCGAACACGCTGCTGCCGAGCAACTCACTCAGGCGGCTCATACCCGCTCCCGGGGATGTGGCAGATGAAGTGATCACGTGTCCATCGTTCCGCCGCGAACGTGGCGACCTCCTCACTGTCGATGGCGAGGGTGACGTGGTTGCCGATCTCGGCGACCCGTGAAAGTGGCACCCGTCCGGCGTCCTCGTGGTCCACTCGGAAGGCCCGCCTCGTCATCCGGCGCAACCACGGGCCCAACCGGTGATGGCCGGTCCGGGTGAGGAGCGCGCCGGGTCCGGTCAGGATCGCGGCGACGTACACCTGACCACGCTCGTCCGGCTCGGTCAGCTCGACGTCGTCCACCTTGCCGCACAGCCGTCCGGTGCGATCGACGAGCTGACGGTCGAGCAAGGCGAGCCCGGCATGGATGACGCGGCCGGCCGGCATCAGGCCCCCGCCCTCGTGATGATCATGAGCGGGATCGTCGCGATCGAGATGACCAGGAGCACGACGAGGTAGATGGTGCCGATCGTGTTGAGCAGCCGGCCATTGACCTGATCGCCCATGTAGTCGGGGTCGTTGGCGATGACCAGGATCGGGAAGTACGTCAGCGGCAAGGCGGCCGCCGACAAGACGATCGAGTACTCGGTCACCTTCACCGGATCGACACCGCTGAGGGTGAACACCATTGCCACGGCCACGGCGAGGAGCACGACGACGTGGAAGCGCGCGGCCTCGCGCGGTCGGACGAACTTGCCCCACTGCCAGCCGAGGTATTGCGAGACGGTGTACCCGGCGGACAGCGCGGTCTCGAGGGCGGCACCGAAGGTGGCGGCGAAGATGCCGAAGATGGCCGCCGCCAACCCCAGCTTGCCGATGACCACCGCCGCGGGCAGGGCGACCTGGGAGAGCTCGTCGACACTGATCTGGCGGGGGGCCAGCACGAGGTGGGCGGAAGCCATGAGGGCGAGCGAGAGCAGGCCACCGATCGGGAATCCGATGTACACGTTGGCGCGGTTGACGGCGAGATCGTGCCTCGTCCAGCGCTCCTCGACGGCACCGCTGGAGAAGAAGAACACCTCGTAGGGCGTCATCGCCGCGCCGAACAGGGCAATCGCGAAGTACGCATAGGTGAACGGCGTTTCCTGCCCCGGGACGCGCGGGTTGGTGGCAGCCGACCAGAGCTCGCTCCAGTCGGGCCCGAATCGCCACACCACGACGACGAAGACGGCCAGCGCCAGTCCGCCGATCCCGAAGATCCGCTCCATCCACTCGAACGGGAGCCGCCAGATCACGACCCAGACGAGAAAGGCGGCGACGGGGACCAGCAGCAGGTAGTGCACGCTGGCGACCAGTGAGATGGCGATCGACACGCCCGCGATCTCCGCGGTCAAGGTGAGGAAGTTGATGAAGAACGAGGCGAACAAATTGGCCGCGCCGAACCGCGGGCCGAGGCGCTCGCGGACCAACTCGAACACCGGCCGGTGCGAGATGGCGGCCACCCGACCGGCCATCTCGGCATAGACGACGATCCCGACGACACCGACCACCACCACCCACGCCAGGTTCATCCGGAATCGGGCCCCGGTCTCGGCGTTCGCGACCAGGTCGCCCATGTCGACGAAACCGCCGATGGCGGTCAGGATCCCGAGCGTGATCGCCAGCACCTGCTTCACCCGCCGTGCTCCTCGACGAAGCGCTGGAGGCGGAGGGCGTCGTTCGTCAGCGGTGTGGCGACCGCGGGCAGGCGGTCGAGCTCCCCGCGGCGGGCGGCGATGCGAACCTGCGCGACGTGATCGAGGGCATCGCCGAGCAACCCGTTGAGCTGCGCGCGCAATGCGTCGCTCCGCGCGTTCGGCGGCTGGATCGATCCGAACGTCCCCTGCAGGCCGGACAGCGCGTCCTCTTGTTCGGAGATCAGCACTGACACGTACGGGCCGAACGCATTGTCCTCGCCGGCGGCATCAGCCGCCAGCCGTACGGTCTGGACCCGCGAGAGCGCTGATTCGGCCGTGGTCGCGGCTTTGCCCTCGAACGTGCCGTAGGTGCGGGCGGGCCCGATCGGGTGCGGCGTGCACCCGGCCGCGGCCGCGATGATGATCGCCAACAGGCGACGCCGGCGGGCGCCCAAATCAGGCGCGACGGGTTCGGAACAGGCTGTAACCGCCCGGACCGACCAGGCAGCCGAGCACGATTAATACGATTCCCAGAATGATCTGACCCTGGATCAATTGAACGATCCCCACGATCACCAGAATCGCGGCGATGATCCAAAGCACGGTTGCAGTCACCGGAGCCTCCTTTCGGCTGCACCAGATCTACCCACTCGATGAAGACCGCAGACGCGCGTCAAACCCGTTGGCGTCGTCAATCGGTCCTGTATGGGGCGTCCGGTTCGCGGGGTACGCACCGGCGCGTCGGCCCCAGCGGCCGATGCGCAGAAAGGAGCGCACGATGGATGCGTGGGTCTGGATTCTGATCGCGGCGGTCGTGATTGTTCTGATCGTGGCAATCGTGGCGGTGGCGATGCGCTCACGGAGACGGAGTGAGCACCTCCGCGACCGGTTCGGAGCCGAATACGACCGAGTGGTGACGAGCAACGAGCGGGCAGAGCGACGGGCCGGCGAGAGTGAGCTGGAAGAGCGTGAGGCGCGGCGCGAGGAGATGAGCCTGCGGCCGTTGACGCCCGTACGCCAGCAGGAGTACGTGGCGGCGTGGCGCGACATCCAGCTCGGCTTCGTCGACGCGCCGGAGCGCAGCGTGGTGGACGCGGAGCACTTGGTGAACGACGTGATGCGCGAACGCGGGTATCCGGTCGACGACGAGTTCGAGGACCAGGCAGCGCTGATCTCCGTCGACCACCCCGACCTGGTGGCGAACTACCGGCGCGCCCATGAGGTGTACGAACGAAGCCGCACCAGCGAGGCGAGCACCGACGAGATGCGGGACTCTGTGGTGTACTACCGGTCGCTGTTCGACGAACTACTCGCCAGTTGAGCGGCCATCCGCGCATCGTTATCACGTCGGCGTCGAGCGCTCGATTCGGCATCCGCGGTGGCTCATCCGCGCCCGAACCGGGTATGGACCCGAGGTACGGCGCATCGACCCCTGAGGAGGAACGATGGCAACACGTATACGAGAGGTGATGACGCCCAACCCCCGCGTCCTGGATGCCGACGACACGGTGCAGGAGGCGGCCCGGCTGATGAGGGACGAAGACATCGGCGACGTGGTCGTCGTGGACGGCGACCGCCTTCGGGGCATCGTCACGGACCGCGACATCGTCATCCGCGCGATCGCCGACGGGAAGTCGGCCAAGAGCGTGAAGCTTGGTGACGTCTGTAGCGCCGAAGTGGTCACGTTGTCGCCGGACGATCCCATCGATGAGGCGGTACGCCTGATGTGTGAGCACGCCGTCCGGCGGCTTCCGGTCGTCGATGGCGGTCGACCGACTGGGATCGTGTCGATGGGTGACCTCGCCCAGGATCGCGACCCGGAGTCGGCCCTGGCCGAGGTGAGCGCGGCGCCGCCGAACCACTGAGGAGGCACCATGGCAACGACGAAGCAGCGCCAGGCCGCACGGCGCAACATCAAGAAAGCGGGCGCGGCGGCGAAACGCAAGCGCAGCATCGCCAACCTTCCGAGCCGGACCCGTACCGCGCTCGGGAAGCAAGGAGCCGCGGTCGCGCAGCGCAAGCGGACCGGCGCGGCCCGACCGAAGACGCGGCAGGAGCTCTACGAGCAGGCCAAGCGGCGGAACCTTCCCGGGCGTTCGAAGATGGGCCGCGACGAGTTGGCCCGCGCCCTCGGCGAGTCCTGATCCGGTGAGGGTGCTCGTCACCAACGATGACGGGATCGACTCGCCGGGTCTCGTGGCGCTGGCCGCGGCGATCCAGGCTGACGGTCATGAGGTCGTCGTCGTCGCCCCGTCGGACGACCGGAGTGGGGCCAGTGCCTCGTTGGGCCGGATCGTGCCGAGCCACCGGATCAAGGTCCAACCGGTCTCGATGACGTCCGGCGACGGACCCATCGAGGCCTGCACGATCGATGCCCCGCCCGCGCTGATCGCCATGGCCGCCGTGCTCGGAGCCTTCGGGGACCCTCCGGACGTCGTCGCGTCCGGCGTCAACCTGGGCCCGAACACCGGCCATTCGATCCTCCACTCCGGCACCGTCGGGGCCGCCTTGACGGCCCAGAACTTCGGCGCGTCCGGGCTCGCCGTGAGCGTCGCCGACGGACGCCGCTGGTGGACCGACACTGCGGGGCAGCTGGCGGTGGACGTGCTCCGGTGGCTTGCCGAGGCCCCCCGGCGCACCGCGCTCAACCTCAACGTGCCGGCCCGGCCGCTGGACGAGGTGCTGCCGCTGCGATGGGCGAAACTCGATCAGTTCGGTTCGGTGCGGGCGGCGGCGGAGTCGGTCTCGGGTGGGGTGCAGTTCGAGTTCCGGGACACCGGCGCCGATCTCGACCCCGAGAGCGACACGGCGCTCCTCGCCGCGGGGCATGCCACGCTCACCGCCCTCGAAGGCATCGGTGTCGTCGAGCCGGGATCGGTCGTCGACCGGCCCGAGGAGATCATCGCCCGCCCGACTCGTCCGGCCGCGAAAGCGACATCGGCAGTTGGGTGAGGCCCGGTTGCGCCCCGTTCGGCGCACCGGCGTAGCTGGGGAGGAATCCAAGCATGCCGCGCCGCCGTCAGGGGTAGTCGAGAGTCATGCCTGAGGTGATGGTCTTCGGACCGAACCCGTACTTGTCGGTCGCGATCGAGTCGAAGATGGGCGATGCGGAGGGGGACGAGGTCCACTTCCACGCCGCGGGGCAGGGCGTGTGGGTCGCCCGGGCGGCCGCCGGACTGACGGGCGACGTCACGCTCGTCACGACTCGCGGTGGTGAGCACGGGACGATGCTGGCTGCGCTGCTCGCCGAAGAGCCGTTCGCGACCACGCTCGTCCCCGTCGCCGGGGAGGGCGCGTCATACATCGACGACCGCCGCGGCGGTGAACGGACGCGGTTGGCGGAACATCCTCCGGACCCGCTCGGTCGCCACGAGGTCGACGATCTCTACGGCGCGGCGCTCGCCGCCGGCATCACCGCCGACGTGGCGGTGTTGTGCGGAACCGGCGATCACGAATGCCTCCCCGCGGACGTCTACACCCGCTTGGCGCACGATCTGCGCGCCAGCGAAACGCTGGTCGTCGCCGACCTGTCGGGATCGCTGGCCGAGGCCGCCCTGCGCGGAGGGCTCGACGTGCTGAAGATGAGCGAGTCCGAAGCGATCGGTCTCGACGGCGACGATCGCGAAGATCTCCGCGCCGTGGCGGAACGTCTGGTGCAGCGGGGGGCCCGCCGGGTCGTCATCACCCGCGGCGGAGAGCCGGCCATCGCCGTCGACGAGAACGGGGTGCGGGAGCTTCGGGTTCCCGAGCTCGTGGCCGCGGACCACCGGGGGGCCGGCGACTCGATGACAGCGGCGATCGCCATCGGGCTCGCCGGAGACGACCCGTGGGAGGACGTGCTCGCGTGTGCGGCGGCCGCCGGCGCGGCCAACGTGACCCGGCACGGGCTGGGCACGTCGTCGGACGCCGAGATCCGAGCGATCAGGGCGTTGGCGTCGATCTCGCCGCCCGAGCAGGAACGTTTGAGGAGGACGTCGCGATGACCACGGCCGGACAAGTCGATCGCCAAGGGCTGCACCAGCTGCTGGCCCAAGACGGCACGCAGTTGGTGGAGGTTCTCCCGCCCTCCGAGTTCGAGGAGGAGCACCTCCCCGGCGCGATCAGTATCCCGCTGGCGCGTCTCGGCCACGAGGCGACGTCGCGGCTCGACCCGCGGCGGCCGGTGGTCGTCTACTGCTGGGATGGGCTTTGAGACCTGAGCCCCCGAGCCGCGTGCCGGCTCGAAGCGCTCGAATTCGGCCAGGTCTTCGACTACGTCACCGGCAAGGCCGACTGGATCGCGGCCGGCGAACCGACCGAGGGCCCCGGCGCCGGCACCGCCCGCACCGGGTCGATCGCCGACCGCGACGTGGTGACGTGCTCGCTCGAGACCCCGGTCAAGGAGCTTGCCGTGCAACTCGGAGACCGGGACCTCGCCGTCGTCGTCGACGGCCGGGTTGTCCTGGGCCTCGTCTGGAAGTCCGACCTCGACGGCGACCTTGATCGGTACGCGGCGGAGGTGATGGACGACGCGCCACCGACGTTGCGCGCCGACGTCAAGGTGGAGGAGCTCGACGATCGCTTCGCCAAGCTCGATGTCGGCGCACTGCTGGTCACCACGCCACAGGGCGAGCTGATCGGAGTGGTCCGAAAGGAAGCTGTCTAGAACTCTGTCTCGTCCGCGAACGGATCGTCGGGCAGATCCATCGGCGCCGGCGCGAACGCGACGTCGGCCATCGCGACGGAGTCCGTACCGACGTCCATCGCGGGCATCTCGATGTCCGCATCCGGGGTCGTGGACGCGTCGGCGCTCACGTCCATCGCCGGCATCTCGATCTCGGCGTCGGACGTGCCGACCGCGTCCGGCTCGGCCGGCTCGGGCTGGGAGTCGTCGGGGAGACTGCCGGTCACGTCGCCGGTCGACACGATGGCATCGGGCTGAGGTTGGTCGTCGGCGCCCGCTGATGCGTCGCCGATCGGGTCGCCGCCGGTGGGGTCGTCTCCGATGGCCATCGCGGCGGCGGCCATGGCTGTTGTGCCCGCCGCGTCCGTCACGTCGAGCCCGGTGGTCGGCGTCACGCTCGTCGGCGTGGTGCCCGTCGGCGTGGTGCTCGTCGGCGTGGTGCCTGTGGGTGGGGTGGCGGTCGGGGCCTGGGGCGCGTCGTAGGCCCGCGCCTTGGCTGTCAGCTGGTCCGCCGTAGCGCGATGTTGGGCGGCGGCGTCGCGAACCCGCTCGGCGCCGGCCACGCCGCGGGACTGCAAGTCGGCGTAGGCCGCCTCCAGTCGCTCCGCCTCGCGCATCTCGGTCGCCGCCTGGCGATACACCCGCGCCTGGTCCTCCTGCTCGTCGAAGGCGTCCTCCAACCGCTGCCGCTGGGTGAACGAGCCCCGCACCTGCCCTTCGTACTTCGCCTCATCCTGGGTGTGGCGCTCGACGTCGGCGCGGCTCGTCTTCGCCGCCTCCTGCGCCGCGCTGACCTCCTCCTGGGCAACCCGTTCCTCGGCGCGCAGGCGATACCACTTCTCCGCCTGCTCCTCGGCGCCGGCCAGATCGCCGCTATCGCGCAGTTGCACCGCCCGCGCCGCCACCTGCGTCTGCTCCGCGGCGATCCGGTCGACGACGTCCTGCTTCTCCCCGACTTGGCGGTCGGCCTCGGCCACCGCCGCCTCGGCCGCCTTGCGGTCCCGCACCGCCGCGTCCCGCAGCTTCACCGCGTCGGTCGCCGCCGCCTCGTAGTCCTCGGTCGCGCCGATCCGTGCCGCGCCCGCGCCGAGCTCGAGCGATTTCGCCTCGGCTTCGAGCTCGTCGGCCGCGCTGTGCGGCGGGGCACCGGCGGGAACGCCACCCTCCTCGGGGAACTGCACGGGATCGGGTCCGGGCGCGGTCCGCCGGTAGTCGAGTGAGCCGTCGGGGTTCGCCGACAGCGTTTCCCCGTTCTGCATCGAGGTGAGCAACCGGCCACTCGAGATCTCGGCGTCGATCGCGGCCTGCAGCCGGGTCACCTGATCGGCCGGTGGCGGCACGGCGTCCTTGGCGAGGAAGTACTCCACCCGCCCGTCGCTGTGCACGCGAACCATCGCCCCCTCACTCACGCCGCGCTGGATCAGCAGCCGCTGCTGCTCGCTCAGCGCGGGGTCCGGGTCGGACAGCACCTTCGACAGGTGGTCGGCTCGATCGGCGGAGATCGAGCCGTCGGGCGCCACGGTGACGCCGTAGCCCTGGCGGGCGAGCTCGATCACGTGGCCGAGCTTGGACTCGATGAAGTTCTCCTGCGCCTCCGACATCGGACTCGTCGCGTCGGAGGAGACGTACACCTTGCCGTCGTAGGAGAGGGTGACCCGCTTGCCCGCCCGCAGGGCGTCGTGCATCTGCCGGAGATCGCCGTCGTCTCCGATGACGTCCTTCGGCGCTGTGTCGATGTGCTCGTTGCCGGCCATGGGCCGACGGTACGAAACCCGAGGTAGTCGGTCACCCGGAGGATTCCCGGTTCGTGTCGTTTTCTGACAACTCTTGCCACCAGGCGACACTTTTCGGCGCTTTGTGGCAACAGTTGTGGATCTGTGCCGCATGCCACCGCCCTGACGGCAGATTGGTGGTTGACGTGACGTCAGGGTGATGTCAATGTGACGCACATGGACATCACCGGATACGTCGACCGCCTGCGGGCCGATCTCGTGGCGGCGGCAGCGTCCGGTGGGGAAGCGATGATCGACGCCGCCGAGCGCCTGGCCACCACGTTGGACGCGGCAGTCCGGATGGCCCTGCTCGAGGCCCTGTCCGACGCCGCCGCCGAGATCAGCACCGAGCTCGACGGCGGGGCGGTCGAGGTGCGGCTCAAGGGACGGGACCCCGAGTTCGTCGTCACCCCACCACCCCAATCGCCCGCGACGGAGGCCGCTGACCCGGGCGACGCCGGGGGGAACGAGGACGACGGGGTAACGGTGCGCATCACCCTTCGCCTTCCCGAGAGCCTGAAGCAGCGCGTCGAAGAGGCCGCCACCCGGTCCCGGCAGTCGCTGAACACGTGGCTCGTCGAGGCCGCCCGCTCGGCGAGCCGTGAGCCCGCCCCATCCCGTGAGTGGCGGGTGAGTGGGCAGCGTCTGTCGGGCTGGGCCCGCTGACGCCACCGAACCGGACGACCGACCCCGACAAGGAGAACGCCGTGATCCACCGCTTCCCAACCCCGACACCTCCCCGGCTCACGATCGAGTTCCGTTCCGGCGCGATCGCCATCCGCACCGACGACGTCGACGAGACCATCGTCGAGCTAACGGGCCGCCGCGACAACGACGCGACGAACCAGGCGATCGCCGAGACGACGATCGAGCAGCGCGGCGACGAGATCGTCGTGCTCGTCCCCAAGCGAGCCGGCGGGAGCTTCGGTCGCTCCACCGACCTCTACCTGAGCGTCACCGCGCCGCGCTCGACGGCCTTGGCGATCCAGTCGGGCTCGGCCGACATCACCGCCGACGGCGACTACGGCACATCCCGTATCGCAACCGGTAGCGGCGACGTCGCCGTCGGCCACATCGCCGGTTCGGCCCGGCTGCGCAGCGGGAGCGGCGACGTCCGGGTGGAAGCGATCGACGGCGACGTCGACGTCGGCGCCGGCTCAGGCAACGTCCAGTTCGGCGCGGTGGAGGGCAGCGTGGCCGCGCAGACCGGCTCGGGCGACGTCAGACTCACGTCGGGCGGGAAGGCGCTGGAAGTCAAGACCGGCAGCGGCGACGTCAGCGTCGGCGACGCTCCTGAGTGGCTCAGCGCCAAGACCGGCTCGGGCGACGTGCGCATCGACACGGCCCGTAAGGGTGAGATCCACGCCAGGACCGCATCGGGCGACATCCGCGCCGGCGTCCCCGCCGGCACCGCGGCCTGGCTCGACGTGCGCACGATCAGCGGCCGCGTCTCCAGCGACCTGCAGGCGACGGACGAACCGACCGGCGGTGAAGACCACGTCCGGCTCCGGCTGGAGTCGGTCAGCGGCGACATCGAACTGGTGAAGGTCAGTGAGCGGTGACCGGACGGCGTGGCCTCCTCGCCTCCGACCTCGCGCCGTGGTCGCCTGACACCACCGTCGAGGGACGGCTCGGCGCGGGCGTTCGTGGTGCGGTGTACCGGGTCCGCGTGTCGGGTGAGCCCGCCGTCGCCCGCCGTTCCAGCCGCGCCCCGGCGTCGCTCGATTGGGAGCTCGATCTCGTCGAGTTCCTCGGGGCCAACCAGTTCGTGGTCCCCTCCGTCGTCCGCACCGCCGCCGGTGCCCGTCACGCCGGTGGCGTGGTCGTGACTCGGTGGATCGACGGCCGGCCACCGGCGAGCGAGGACGACTGGCGGGCCGTCGCCGACGAGCTCCGGCGGCTGCACCGACTGACCGCGGGATGGCCGGCCCGACCGGGCTTCCGCTCGGCCCGCGAGCTGCTCACGGAGTGGCGTGGCGGCGATGTCGACCTCGGCCGCATGCCCCCCGAAGTGGTCCGGCTGATCCGCGCGGCCTGGGAGGAGCTCCCCGCTGGTCCCTATCCGGTGATCCACGGTGACCCGGGTCCGTCCAACCTCAAGCTCGTCGACGGGCGCGTCGCCCTGCTGGACTGGGACGAGGCACGCGTCGACTGCTCGTGGTTCGACCTCGCCGACCTGCCGGTGCGGGTCCTCGACGAGGCCGTCGAGTCGCTCGCCCGCGCCGCGGCCCACGCGTGGGAGGCCGCCAACGGCTGGAACGTCGAACCCGCCTACGCCCGCTGGCGGCTCGGCCTGCTCGATACCTTCCGGCTCGCCCGGGCATCGGTGCTTCGCCCCAGCTAGACGGTTAGATTTCCGTCCGTGGGCAGGTTGTGTGAGCGGCCCGGCTGTTCGGAGGTCGCGACGATGGCATACGGCTTCGATGCCGACCGCCTGCTCGTATGGCTCGCCCAGTCCGAGCCCGACGACGACCGCGCCCGGGCCGGGGCGCTGTGCCGGCGGCACGCCGATTCGCTGGCTCCGCCGCGCGGGTGGACCCTCGACGACCGCCGCGTGCCCGTGCCGCGGCTGTTCCCGTGGACCGCCGAATTCGCCGCCGACGACGACCTGGGCGGCCTGCTCGCGGCCGACAGCCCCCTCCTCGCCCGGGCGTTCCGGGGCACGCTGCGGAGGCGGTGACCGCGGACCGATGCGGATCCCCGTCGAACTGATCCTCGAGGACGTCACGCCCGCCGACGTCTTCCCGCACCTCGCCGACCTCGAGCGGTATCCGCGGTGGATGCGTCTGGTGCACCGGGTGGACGCCGTCGAACCGGACGAAGGCCGGCCGGCGTGGTGGGTCGAACTGCGCGCCCGCGTCGGGCTGTTCACCCGCTCGAAGCAGCTCCGCATGGTCCGCACGGTCTACGAACCGGACCACCGGGTGCGCTACGAGCGGGTCCAACCGGACGAGCGCGACCACGCGGCGTGGGTGATGACCGCGTCGACCGACGCGGTCGACCGTGGAACCCGCGTGTTCATCGAGCTCGAGTACGGCGGGTCGCTGTGGACCGGCGGCCTCCTCGAGCGGGTGCTCGAGGAGGAGGTTCGACGCGGGCGGGAGTCGCTGCGACAGCTGGTCAGCGGCGAGCCCAAGCGCTGAGCCGGCCGTCCGGGCGGCGCGCGAGGCACAGGTCGAGGCCGAAGCACGCGCTGAGGGCGGTCGCGTCGAGAACCTCCGTGATCGGTCCCTGCGCTTGGATCCGGCCCGCCCGCAGTAGCACGGCGTGGGTCATCGTCGCGGGCACGTCGTCGACGTGATGGGTGACGAACACGAGCGGTGGCGACTCGGGGTCGGCGGCGAGCTCGTCGAGCGCGGCGACGAGCTGCTCGCGTCCGGCCAGGTCGAGTCGCGCGGATGGCTCGTCGAGGAGCACGACGGCGGGTTCGTTCATCAGCGTGCGGGCGAGCAGCACTCGCTGCCGCTCCCCGGACGAGAGTGTCCCGAGCTCGCGGTCGGCGAATCGGCCGACGCCCATCCGGTCGAGACACTCGAGGGCGCGCCGGTCGTCGGCGGCGGTGTACCGGTGCCACCACGGTTCGAGCGCGGCGTACCGGGCCGTGCGCACGGCGTCGAGGGCCTGAAGGCTGGGGCGCAACTGCTCGGCGAGCGCGGCCGAGCTGTAGCCGATGCGCCGGCGCAGCTCGCGCACGTCGGTGCGACCGAGCCGCTCGCCGAGGACCTCGACCGTTCCCGACGTCGGGTGTTCGTAGAGGGCGGCGACACGTAGGAGCGACGACTTGCCGCTCCCGTTGGGGCCGAGCAGCAGCCAGCGCTCGCCGGTTCGCACGGTCCACGAGATGTCGTCGAGGATGACGGTCGAGCCGCGCCGCATCCGGACGCGGTCGAGCACGAGCGGATCGGGGGCGTCGCCCACGGCGCCAGGGTGGCAGTTCACCGAGCCGTCCCAAAATCGTCCTGGTGCTGTCACGCAATTGCAATGTGCGCTAGCCTGCCCGCCCGTGCTGTGCCGCCGTCGCTCCCGGACCGCGGTCCTGTTCGCGGTGGCGCTCACGATTCCACTCGCCGGATCGAGGGCGGGGGCCGATTCCGACGACGACGCCGCCGCGCGCGCAGCCGCCGAGATCGCCGCCACCAAGGAGCGGGCCAACGACGCCGCGGCGGCCTACTTCGACGCGCTGTCCGAGCTCGACCAGTTGGAGGACGAGGCGAAGCGACTCGAGCGCGAGGCCGCCGACCTGCAGGGGCAGGTCGACGCCTTGCGCCAGCAGGTCGAGCAGGTTGCGGTGAACCGGTTCGTGTCGAGCGGCAACGTCGGCATCCCGGTGTTGAGCGGGGTGCGTAAGCCGAGCGAGCAGCTGCAGGCCGAGGTGTTGGTCAGCGTCGCCACCGAGTCGTCGGCGGACGCGATGGACGAGTTCGAACGAGCCCGGCTGGCGTTGGAGGACAAGCAGCAGGCCGTCGCCGACAACCATGCCGCGATCGAGGACAAGCGCGACGAGTACCTCCAACTCCAGAAGGCGGCGGAGGCCGAGGTCGAGCACCTCCAGGAGGTCGAGCAGCAGCGGCTCCGGGACGAGCGGATCCGGGAGGCGCTGGAAGCGCGCCAACGTGAGGAGCAACGTCAGCGCGAGGAGGCGGCGGCTCGTGCCGCAGCAGAAGCGGCGGCCACCACGACGACCCAGCCGCCCGCCGTGCCGGCCGTGCCCGTGCCCCAGACTGACTCGTCGACCCAGCCGGACCAGCCGGAGGGTGGCGGCGACGTGCGGCCGCCGAGCGACCCGCCGCCGGACGAGAGCAACGAGAACCCGCTACCGGCTCCGCCGCAGCCAGCACCTGCACCGCCGCCGGCTCCCGAACCGGCGCCGCCGCCGCCACCGGCTCCCGAGCCGACACCCTCCAGCGGCATGGTCTGTCCCGTCGCCGCCGCCTCGTCGTACAGCGACACGTACGGTGCGCCGCGCTCCGGTGGTCGTACGCACGAAGGCGTCGACATGATCGCTCCGGCCGGCACACCGCTGGTCGCCGTGGTGTCCGGCAACGCCGACTTCCACTCGACGAGCCTCGGCGGCAACTCGGTGGGGCTCAGCGGCGACGACGGCAACTACTACTTCTACGCCCACCTCAGCGGATACGAGGGATCCTCCCGTCACGTGTCCCAGGGCGAGGTGATCGGCTACGTCGGCTCGACGGGCAACGCCAACGGCGTCGACCACCTCCACTTCGAGGTGCACCCGGGCGGCGGGGCGTCGGTGGACCCGTACCCCTACGTCGTCGCCGCCGGCTGCTGATCCGTCGAACCGGGCGGGATCCGTCTCACCTGTCGCGACGATTCCCGCCCAGATCCCCGTTCGGGACGAATCCCGCCCAGATGGGGGATGCACCAGCTCAGACGGTGCCGGTGTAGGCGCGGTCGGTGCGAGAGACGGTGAAGCCGAGGCGCTCGTACATCGTATGGGCCGCGGCGTTGGCGGCGTCGACGTAGAGCATCCCGGCGTCCACGCCGCGGCGATGGATCGAGTCGAGCCCGGCCAGCGTGAGCTGCCGTCCGAGTCCGAGCCCCTGGAAATCGGGGTCGACACCGATCACGTAGATCTCGCCCAGCGGCGGATCGAGCTCGGCGTGGAGCTTCGTCCAGCAGAAGCCGGCGAGCCGGCCGTCACGTTCGTGGAGGAGGAACCCGGCCGGGTCGAACCACGGCTCGGCACGGCGCCGGCGCAGCGTCTCGACCGTCCACCCGCCCTGTTCGGGATGGGCGGCGAAGGCGCGGTTGTTGACCTCGACCCACGCCGCGTCATCGACGTCCGGTACGAAGGGACGGGTCGACACGTCGAACGGGAGACCAGTGGGCAACGGCCGGCGCATCTGCAGCAGCTCCCGCCCGACGGTCAGACCGAACCGCCCCGCCAGCTCGTCGTGTTCGATGCCCGGGTCGAACACCCACCAGTGCACCTCGCCGCCACCATCGCTCCGGACGACGCCGACGGCGGCGTCGAGAAGAGCGGCTCCGACCGATGCGAACTCGGCGCGCTCGGTCGGGTCGATGACGAGCTCGATCGTCGACGACTGGTTGCCCTGGGACACGACCGCCAGTCCGACCGCGGTGTCGTCCTCGCTCACCACGATGGCGGCGAACCCGTCGCCTCGGCCGCGCCCGAGATCGAGGCGCTGCTGATCCGACAGCGGCTCGTGGCCGTCGGCTTGCTCGGCGCGGCCGAGCAGTCCGGCGATCGCCGACCGGTCGGAGGAGTCGAGCCTCCGCTTGACCGCCAACGTTCGCATCGGGCCGACGGTAGCTCCCATAGGCTCCACCGGGTCATGAACGGGCCGCCTCGAATCCGTCCGCGCACGCCCAAGGGCCGCGCCCGCGAGGTTGCCCGCCGGCTCGCCGAGACCTATCCGGACGCGGTCTGCGAGCTCGATTTCACCAACCCCTTCGAACTGCTGACGGCGACGATCCTGTCCGCCCAGACAACCGACATCCGGGTCAACATGGTGACGCCGACGCTGTTCGCCAAGTACCCGACGCCCGCCGACCTGGCCGCCGCCGATCCCGCCGACGTCGAGGAGATCATCCGCTCCACGGGCTTCTACCAGAACAAGACCAAGAGCATCATCGGGATGGCGACCGCGCTGGTCGAGCGATTCGATGGCGAGGTGCCGACCGCGCTCGACGATCTGGTGACGATCCCGGGGGTCGGGCGCAAGACCGGCAACGTCGTCCGCAGCGTCGCCTTCGACCTCCCCGGGCTCCCCGTCGACACCCACGTGATGCGGTTGTCGCGCCGCCTCGGACTCACCGAACATGACGATCCCGTGAAGATCGAGCGGGAGCTCAACGGCTACCTGCCGGCCCGGGAGCGTGGCGTCTTCAGCCTGCGGATGATCCTCCACGGCCGCCGGGTGTGCTTCGCCCGCATCCCGGACTGTGCCTCCTGTTCGCTCGAGGACATCTGCCCGTCGAGCCGGCTACCGCGACGCCGAGCCCGTCGTGGTCGGACCGGTCCGCGTCCGGGTGACGCGAAACCCTAACTTGCCACTGTTTTCGTCGGGTCGTATGATGGGTGGACCAACCAGGTTCCCGCCACCTGGTTTGCTGCGACAGCCGGGATCCGCCGCCTGGCGTCGCTGGAGCGACGGCCCCTCCCACCAGGGGCCGTCGCCACTTTTTCGCCCACCGCCGCGCCCCGCGCCTTCCGGTCATTCCGACGCCAGCTTGAGGGCGCGCTGGAGCAGCCGTTCCGCGGTGCGCAGCGAGCGCTCGGCTTCGTAGATGGCCGACACGAGATCGTCACGTTCAGTCCCGAGATGGGGCCCGGCGAGATCGCCCACCCGCCGGCGATAGCTGCCGATCGCCTCGGCGGCCGCGCTCAGCTCCGCCGCGGTCGCCGTGGTCGGTGTACTCATACGGTCAACGATCGCGCCGCACCGGTAACGTCGCCAACCGTGGACACGCCAGCAGGCGGCACCTCGGTACCCGTCCGCGACGACCTGCGCGCGCTCGAGCGATATCACTCGGCGCGCGTCGACGTGCCGGTGCGGCTCAACGTCAACGAGTCGCCGTATCCACCGCCGGCCGGCTGGCGTGACGAGCTGGCCGCGGCGATGGCGACGATCGAGTGGCACCGCTACCCGGACCGCACCGCCCTCGGTCTGCGGGCGGCCATCGCCCGCTGGCACGGCGTCCGTGCGGAACAGGTCTTCGCCGCCAACGGCTCGAACGAAGTGCTGCAGACGTTGCTGCTCGCCTACGGCGGTACCGGCCGCACCGTCGTGACGTTCGAGCCGACCTACCAACTGCACGGCCACATCGCCCGCATCACCGGCACCACCGTCGTCGAAGGCGAGCGGGCGGACGACTTCACGCTCGACCCGTCCGTCGCTCGCCAGGTCATCAACTCGGCGCAGCCGGTGGTCGTCTTCCTCTGCTCGCCGAACAACCCCACCGGCCTCGTGGAGCCGCCGGCGTTGGTTCACGCCGTGCTCGACGCCGCGCCCGGGCTCGTCGTCGTCGACGAGGCGTACGCCCAGTTCGCCAACTGGAGAGCGCTCGAGCTGATCGACGGCGACGTTCCGTTGGTCGTCGTCCGCACGTTCTCCAAGACGTGGAGCATGGCCGGGGCCCGGCTCGGCTACCTCGTCGGTCCCGAATGGGTCGTCGACGCGATGCAGCAAGTGGTGCTGCCGTACCACCTCGACGCGGCCAAGCAAGTCGCCGGGACCCTCGCCCTCGGTCACGTCGACGAGATGGACGCCCGGGTCAAGCAGATCGTCGCCGAGCGGGAGCGGCTGGCCCAGGAGCTCGCGCGGCTGCCGGTCGAGACCTTCCCGAGTGGGGCCAACTTCATCCTGTTCCGTCCCCCGGACGGGCCGGCGGTGTGGCAGGCGCTCGTCGATCGCGGCGTGCTCGTCCGCGACTGCTCGAGCTGGCCCCGGCTGGCCAACTGCCTACGCGTCACGGTCGGCACGCCGGAGGAGAACGACTGCTTCCTCGACGCCCTCGCCGCCGCCCTGAGCTCGCCCGGCGCGGTCCGATGAGCCGGTCGGCGATCCGCAAGCGGGTCACCAAGGAGACGTCGGTCGAGGTCGAGCTCGACCTCGACGGTTCGGGCGCCACCGACTGCACGACCGGCATCCCGTTCTACGACCACATGCTCGACCAGCTCGGCCGGCACGGAGGGTTCGACCTCGTCGTGCGAGCCACCGGCGACCTGCACATCGACACCCACCACACCGTCGAGGACGTCGCCATCACGCTCGGCGAGGCGTTCCGCGAGGCCGTCGGCGACAAGGCCGGGATCCGCCGGTTCGCCAGCGGGCTGTACCCGCTCGACGAGGCGCTGATCGAGGTCGCTCTCGACATCTCCGGCCGACCGTACGTCGCGTGGAACGTCGAGATGCCGGAGTCGTTGCCGCTGGGTTCCCCGCCGTTCGATCCCCAGCTGGCCGAGCACGCGGTCTCGTCGTTCGCCACCAACGCCGGGCTGACGCTCCACGTCAGGTCGCGATCGGGGCGCATCGCCCACCACATCATCGAAGCCACGTTCAAGGGCCTCGCCCGCTGTCTGCGGGACGCCGTCCGGGTCGACGGTGCCGGCGGTGTCCCGTCGACGAAAGGCGTGTTGTGACCGTTCATGGCGTTCCCCGGCCACGCAGGCCGGTGGTGGCCGCTCGTTCGCTGGCGCTCACTCGCTCGCATCGGTCGAGGACGTTCCAGTGACCGGTCCGTTGATCGCAGTGTGCGACTACGGGATCGGCAACCTCCACTCGGCGCACAAGGCGCTCGCCGCCCACGCCGCCGACGCCCGGCTGACCGCGGACCGACGGCTCATCGCCGATGCCGCGGCGGTGGTGCTGCCCGGTGTCGGAGCGTTCGGCGCTTGCATGGCGGCGTTGCGGACGACCGGACTTGAGGAAGCGGTCCTCGACGCGATCGGGTC
>JBKOUV010000148.1:0-5170 GCA_046723555.1 Actinomycetota bacterium
GGCGCGTCACCACCGAACGAGTCGCACCCTGAAGTCGTGCTCGCCGACGCACTCCGTGCCCGCGGCATCCCGATCGAGCACCAGACGCGGCTCATTCGCGGGTCGAACGGACGCACCGCGCGCGTCGACCTTGCCGTGCCAGAGGCCCGCTGGGGCGTCGAGCTCGACATCCATCCGGAGCATCGAACCCTCGAGGGCCACGCGAGCACAGCCAGCCGCACTCGCGATCTCCACCTGCTCGACTGGCAGATCGAACCGGTGACCGAGCTCGACATGCAGGACGTCGCGGCGATCGCTGACGAACTGACCCGGCACTACTGGGTGCGCCGGAGGCAGACGAGGGTTTCGTGCGACCCTGTCCGGCGCCAAACCCTCGGATGAAGTTGCGCTAGATCG
This sequence comes from Actinomycetota bacterium, assembly GCA_046723555.1. Classification (GTDB taxonomy): domain Bacteria; phylum Actinomycetota; class Acidimicrobiia; order Acidimicrobiales; family Ilumatobacteraceae; genus JALZMG01. Next base: position 397 of record JBKOUV010000148.1, read on the forward strand.
TCGGGGTCTCGGTGTGGCGGCCGAAGACGTCGGCGAGAGCCCTCATCGTCTCGCCCAGCGTGGCGTAGGTTTTGGCGGCGTCGATCAGCGCGGGCATCAGGTTCACCGCGGGGTCAGCGGCCTGCTCCCGCAGCCGCGCCAGGGCATCGTCGACGGCGCGCTGGTCCCGGTCCTGGCGCACCTTCTCCAGCCGCTTGAGCTGCCGGACCTCGTCCTCGTTCGTGATCTGGAGGAGGTCGAGCGTGTTCTCGTCGCTGCCCTCGGTGAACCGATTCACCCCGACGACGGTGCGCCGACCCTCGTTGAGCGCCCGCTCCAGCTCGTACGCCGAGTCGGCGATCCGACCCTGGAACCAGTTCTCCTCGATCCCCCGGATGCACCCCTCGAGCATCGAGCCGTCGCCCAGCTCGTCGAGGTAGGCGAAGGTCTCCTCCGCCTGCCGCTCCATCTCGTCGGTGAGCTCCTCGACGAACCACGACCCGCCCAACGGGTCGGCGACGTGGGCGACGTTGGTCTCGTAGCCGATGATCTGCTGGGTGCGCAGGGCGATGCGGGCCGCTTTCTCCGTCGGCAGCGCCAGCGCCTCGTCCATCGAGTTGGTGTGCAGCGACTGGGTGCCGCCCAACACGCCGGCCAGCGCCTCGATCGCGGTGCGCACGATGTTGATCTCCGCCTGCTGCGCGGTCAGCGACACACCCGCGGTCTGGGTGTGGAACCGCAGCTGCATCGACCGCTCGACCGACGCCCCGTACCGCTCCCGCATCCACCGCGCCCAGATCCGCCGCGCCGCCCGGTACTTGGCGATCTCCTCGAAGAAGTCGATGTGGGCGTTGAAGAAGAAGCTCAGCCGGGGCGCGAACGCGTCGACCGGCAACCCGGCCTGCAGCGCCAACTCGACGTAGGCGAAGCCGTTGGCCAGCGTGAAGGCGAGCTCCTCGGCCGCCGTCGAGCCCGCCTCGCGGATGTGGTAGCCGGAGATCGAGATCGAATGCCATCGCGGCATGTCCGAAGCGGTGAAGTCGATCGTGTCGCGCACCAGCCGCATCGACGGCCGCGGCGGGAAGACGAACTCCTTCTGCGCCTGGTACTCCTTCAGGATGTCGTTCTGCAGCGTCCCGCCGAGCAGCCTCCGCTCGATGCCGGCCTTCTCGGCCTGGGCGACGAACATCGCCAGGATCACCGCCGCCGGTGAGTTGATCGTCATCGACGTGGTGATCGAGCCGACGTCGAGCCCGCGGTAGAGGTCCTCCATGTCGGCGAGGCTGTCGATCGCCACGCCGCACCGGCCGACCTCGCCGAGCGCCATCGGGTCGTCCGAGTCGATCCCGAGCAGCGTCGGCATGTCGAACGCCGTCGACAACCCGTCCCCGCCCGCGCGGATGATCTCCTTGAACCGCCAGTTGGTGTCCTCGGCGGTGCCGAACCCGGCGAACATCCGCATCGTCCACAGCTTCGACCGGTACATCGAGGCGTACGGGCCACGGGTGTACGGGTAGACGCCCGGGAACTCGCCGTCGTCGGGGCCGTACACCGGCTCCAGCGGGATCCCCGACATGGTCGTGAACTGGGCGTCGCGCACCCGTGATGCCTCGTAGGCCTCCGCCCACGCGCGTCGCCGATCGACCATGCGCCCAATGATACTTGGACGTCCAAGTATCCGTCGAGCGCTATTCGAAGTCGCCCGAGGCTCGCCGCATCCGCCGGAGGATGCGCTGCAGGCTGCGCAGCTCGCGTTCGTCGAGGGGAAGCGCCGAGAACACCTCGTCGTTCAGCGCCACCGTCGCCATCTCGGCCAGCGCCCGACCCGCGTCGGTCACCTCGGCGAGCACGCCGCGGCCGTCGGTGGGGTTGGCGGCGCGCCGCACGTAGCCGTCGCGCTCGAGCCGGTCGACGGCGTTGGTGACGCTCGCCGGGTGCACCTGCAGCCGCTCGCCGACCTTGCCGACCGGGAGCGCACCGGCGCGGCTGAAGCAGAGCAGCATCAACACCTCGTAGCGGGCGAACGTGAGCCCGAGTGGCTTGAGCACCGCCTCGACGTCGCGCAGCATGATCTGCTGCACCCGCATCACCGACGTCACCGCCGCCATCCCGGCCGCGGCGTACTGCCACCCGTGGGCGCTCCAGTTCTCCGCGGCGAGCTCGATGGGGTCGCGCCGCAACCGGCGGTTCGGTGCCACGGCAGGCGACCGTACCCGGCAGGGAGAAGTCCTCGGGTTGGCCGCGATCCGGCGCGGGTAGCCTCGTCCGGTCCGCCCTCTCACCGAGGAGAACCAATGCGTCGCTACGCCATCCCGCTTGCCGCTGGTCTCGCCGTCCTCGGCATTGCTGCGTGCTCGCCCGACGAAGGCGACTTCAAGAACGACGCTGAAGGCTTCATCGAGGACGACGACGGCCAAGTCGAGTCGCAAGTGGGCGTCGCGCTCTCCGACGCCACATGCGAGGATCCCGCGTCGACCGACACCGGCACGACGTTCGCCTGTACTGCGGTCGGGGACGACGGGACGACCTACGACTTCACCGTCACGATCACCGGCGACAACTCCTACGAGGTGAGCGGGGGGACGGCGACCGCCGGCACCACTCCGGCCGGGACGGGCGCGACCACCGTGCCCTCGGCCACCACCGCCTCCCCGGCCACGACCGGCGGCTGACGCACCCGCGCTCAGCCGGTCAGCAAGGTCCCAGCGAAGAACCGCTGCAGCGCGTCAACCGCCGCGGCGTGACGCCTGGCGTCACCGGTGATCGCCGAGAGGCGGGCGAGACCGGATACGACTGCGTTGAGCAGGTCCTCGACGGCCCGCAGGTCGACCCCCGGCCGCAGCTCGCCCCGCGCCGCCGCCTCCGCCACCAAGTGGCGGAAGAAGTCGTTGTTGCGTCGCCGCAGCGGACGCAGCAGTTGCTTGAGCTCAGGGTTGCGCTCGGCGTCGCCAGCGACGCCGATGACGAACGCCGCCACCAGCGGATCCTCGCGGGTCAGCATGGCCGCCGCGTCGAGCACGGCGGCGTACTGCGAGACCAGGGTGTCGTGGTCGGCGATCGCCTCCTCGAACGCCGAGAAGACCTTGTCGAAGACCACCTCGTACACGGCCGCGTACAGCTCCGCCTTGGAGGCGAAGTAGTGATAGATCGCGCCGCTGGTGATTCCGCTCGCCTTGGCGATCGTGCGGTTGGTCGTCGCCTCGTAGCCGTGCCGGGCGAACAGCTCCTGGGCGACGCGCAGCAGCCGCAGCCGGGTCTCGGCCGAGTCCTGATCTCGCGGCCGACCACGAGGTCTGGGCGCGTCGATGACGGGCGCAATCGAGCGGGCCGGTTCGGACATCGCGCGCGGACGATAGCCCTGCCGTCCCGGTTCCCCCGAGCCGGGGCCATCCGAGTGTTTCCTGCTGGGACGTACCGGCGCGAAACCCTCGGGCGGCGCGAAACCCTCGGGTGGGGCTACGCCGCCGCCTCGTCGGGCTTGCAGACCCGGCACGCCGTCAGGCCGGCCGCGGCGGCCTGGGATCGCGTCATCGCCACCGCCTGGGCCTGACCGACCACGAGGGTGCACCCGGCGCGGTGGTAGCTGTCGGCGCCGGCGATGACGGTCTCGGTCTCGGCGCCGGAGCTTCCGGACTCCGCAACCGCCGCCGGACCCGGTGCCGCCGCGGCCCGCTCGATCGCCGACCGCAGATCCTCGATCGCCCCGCGCAGCTCGACCCGGTCCGTGCGCAAGCTGTGGGCCACGATCAGCGCGGCACCGACCACGACGAGCCCCAACCCGGCGATCCCCCCGGACACGATGTACGGGATCTGCTCCGGTTCCCGGTCGTGCGATGCCGTCCCGTTCCAGCCCAGAAAAATCAGGACGAACCCGGCGATGCAGTAGGCGATACCGAGCAGTCCGCCGAGCTTCACCCATGGATTTCTCATGCGTGGTCACCTCCTGAGGCTCCCAGGTACGTCTCGCGCAGGTTGGCGTGGCGGATCTCGTCCCCGACGCCGGAGAAGATCAGCGTCCCCTTCTCCATGATCAGGGCCCGGTCGGCGTACGGCAGGACCCCGACGTTCTGCTCGACGATGATCACGGTGACGCCATCGTCGTTGATCCGCTGCACGACCTGGAACACCGTCTTGGCGAGGGCCGGGCTGAGCCCGAGCGACGCCTCGTCGATCAACAGCAGCCGGGGCTTGGACATCAATGCCCGTCCGATGGCGAGCATCTGCTGCTCGCCTCCCGACAGCGTCCCCGCATCCTGGTCGGCCCGTTCGGCGAGCCGGGGGAAGTACTCGAACACCAGCTGCCGGCGCTCCTCGACCTGACGGCGGTCGCGCCGCCGGGCCCACGCGCCGAGGCGCAGGTTGTTGGCGACGCTGAGCGCGGGGAACACTCGCCGGCCCTCGGGCACCATCGCGATCCCGTCCCGCACCAGCTCCATCGGCGCGCGGCCGGCGATGTCCTTGCCGTCGAAGCGAATGGCCCCCTTGTCCGGCTTGAGCAGGCCGGCGATCGTCGCCACCGTCGTCGTCTTGCCCGCCCCGTTGAGCCCGAACAGCACCGCCGTCTCGCCCTCCTCGACGGCGAACCCGATGCCCATCAGCACCGGGAAGCCGTAGCCGACGCGCAACTCGTCGACCTCGAGCAGGGCCATCAGGTCGTCTCCACGAGCGTTTCGAGCTGGGCCTCCAGCGCGAGGGCCGCCGGGTCCGGATCCTCGCCGAGGTAGGCCGCCACCACCTGGGGATGGTTGCGCACCTCCTGCGGCGACCCGTGGGTGAGCAACTGGCCGAAGTCGAG
>JBKOUV010000095.1:0-8254 GCA_046723555.1 Actinomycetota bacterium
GCGAACTCGTGGTACATGGGCTCCAACGTGCCGGGCAAGCCCCGCGTGTTCATGCCCTACATCGGCGGGGTCGGCGTCTACCGCCAGATCTGCGACGACGTGGCCGCCAAGGACTACGAGGGCTTCACCGTCACCTGACACGCCTTCCAGTGGTTTGTGTCACCGACGCCGCCGGTTGCCGGCGGGATCGGTGACACAAACTCAGGATGAGTGGTCGTACATGACCATGCCGCGGACGTTGTTGCCGTCGCGCATGTCCTGGTAGCCGACGTTGATGTCGCTCAGCGGGTAGGTGCGGGTCACCAGCTCGTCGAGCTTGAGCTTGCCCTCCTGGTAGAGCCGGAGCAGGCGGGGGATGTCCCGCCGCGGGTTGGCCGAGCCGAAGATCGCGCCGACGAGCTGCTTCTCCCACATCGTCAGCTCGAACAGGTTGAGGCTGACGTTGTCGACCGAGAACGGGGCGACGCTGGTGTGCACCACCCGGCCGCCCTTGCTGACGAGCCCGAGCGCGGGTTGGATCAGCTCGCCGGCGCCGACCCCGACGGTGATGATGGCCTTGTTCGCCATCGCCCCCCAGGTGAGGTCGTTGACGAGTGCGGTCGCCTCCTCGATGCTCGGCGCCGAGTGGGTCGCCCCGAACACCTGCGCCTGCTCCCGCTTGAACTCCACCGGGTCGACGGCGACGACGTGACGGGCTCCGGCCATCGCCGCGCCCTGCACCGCGTTCATCCCGACGCCGCCGCAGCCGATGACGACGACGGACTCGCCCGGCTGGACCTCGGCGGCGTACACGGCCGAGCCCCAACCCGTGGTGACGCCGCAGCCGACGAGGGCGGCCTTGTCGAGGGGGATGTCGTTCTCGATCTTGATGCAGCTCGCCTCGTTGGCGACCGTGTACTCGCCGAACGTGCCGATGCAGCACATCAGGCCGAGGTCCTGACCACGGGCGTGGTGGCGCGACGTCATGTCGGACACCTGCCGTCCGGCGAACAGGTACTGGCCGAGGTCGCACAGGTTCTGGTGGCCGGTCGCGCAGCTCGGGCAGCGGCCGCACGAGGGGATGAACCCGAACACGACGTGGTCGCCCACCGCCAGCCCGGAGACCTCGGGTCCCACCTCCACGACCTCGCCCGCGCCCTCGTGACCACCGATCACCGGCAACTGCTGGATCCCCAGCTCCTTCTGCGCCTCGTCGGGCAGAATCAGGTCCCCCGTGAGCAGGTGTTCGTCGGAGTGGCACAGCCCCGACCCGACGAGCTTCACCAGCACCTCGCCACGCTTCGGCGGGTCGAGGTCAACCTCCTCCACGCTCCAGTCGGTCTTCGGCTCCCACAGGATCGCTGCGTTCATCTTCATCGTGATCGCCCCTTTACTCACTGCCCCCATCGCCGATCGGCGGCGCCGGCGAGTTAATCGGATCGCACGATAGTAGGTTTGCCCTAGTGCTTGCGCACGGCTCGCCCCGAGCCCACCGCGAGTGCTACGGAATGGCCCGGCGCATCGCCGAGATCGCCACGACCAGTCGGAGGAACGAAGAACCATGGCACTCGCCCGACCCATCGAGCCGCTCGACGCCGACGACGAGACCATCCGGTCCGCCCTCGAGGACTCCGACGTCCCCGCCCTGTTGCCGGCGCTCGCCCACATCACGGGCGACCTCTCGTTGCTCCGCGCCGAGCTGCGGGTCGACCCGGCGCGGATGATCGAGGACCAGGGCGGACTGAGCGGGGAACAGATCGCGGCCGCTCGGGCGGTCGCCCTCGACGCGCTGATCAAGTTCCGGGACGGGGGGAGCGTGTGCGCCCCGATGCCCACGGGCGATCGGCTGCGGCAGATCCTCGAGTACATGGCGGGCGGGCTGCCGATCGATGACTACCTGCCGATGATGGAGGAGGAGCTCGCGATCACCGCCGATCTACGCGCTCCGCACTGGCACAAGGAGGACGTCGCGCCGGAGCGTCCGTTCCTCGTCGCCGTGATCGGGGCGGGGATGTCCGGCATCATCGCCGCCTACCGCCTGGCCGAGGCGGGCGTGCCGTACGTGGTGATCGAGAAGAACGACGACACCGGCGGGACCTGGTTCGAGAACACCTATCCCGGCTGTCGCGTCGACGTCCCGAACCACTTCTACAGCTACTCGTTCGCCCAGCGCGACGACTGGCCGTACTTCTACTCGCCCCAGGCCGAGCTGTTCCGCTACTTCCGCCAGTGCGTCGACGAGTTCGGGATCCGGCCCAACATCCGCTTCGGCACCGAGGTGTCCTCGATCGAGTACGACGACGACACGGCCCGCTGGACCCTCTGCCTCGTCGACCGCGACGGGAACGAGGACACGCTCGCCGCCGATGCCGTGATCAGCGCCGTCGGCCAGCTCAACCGGCCCCAGCTCCCGAACATCGAAGGGCGGGAGAGCTTCGCCGGGCCGGCGTTCCACTCGGCCCGGTGGGACCACTCGGTCGACCTCGCCGGGAAGCGAGTGGCGGTCATCGGTACCGGATGCAGCGCGGCCCAGTTCGTCCCGATCATCGCCGAGCAGGTCGCCGAGCTCGAGGTGTTCCAGCGCACGCCGAACTGGCAGTTCGCCGTCCCGCACTACCACCTCGAGGTGCCGGAGGGGATGCAGTGGCTGCTCCGTCACGTGCCCTACTACCGGCAGTGGTACCGGTTCTGGCTGTTCTGGCGGATGGCGGAGTTGTTGCGGCCGATGGCGGAGGTCGATCCGGAGTGGCCGGACCAGGAGCGCTCGGTCAGCGCGCTCAATGAGATGTTGCGAGTGATGCTCACCGAGGGCATCGAGGCCCAGTACACCGACCGTCCCGACCTGCTGCCCAAGGTCGTGCCGCAGTACCCGCCGGCGGCCAAGCGGATCATCGTCGACAACGGCTCGTGGGCCACGGCGCTGCACCGCGACAACGTCACCCTCACGACCGACCGGATCGAGCGCATCGTGCCGGAGGGGATCGTCACCGTCGACGGGGAGCGGCACGAGTTCGACGTGATCATCTACGGCACCGGGTTCCAGCCGTCGAGGTTCCTCACGCCGATGAAGGTCGTCGGCCGCGGCGGCGTCGACCTGCACGGCAGCTGGGACGGTGAGGCCCGCGCCTACCTCGGCGTGACCGTGCCGGGGTTCCCGAACTTCTTCCTGCTGTACGGGCCGAACACCAACATCGTCGTCAACGGGAGCATCACCTGGTTCTCCGAGTGCGAGGTGCGCTACGTGATGGACTGCATCCGCACCGTGCTGACTAGCGGCCACCGCGGGCTCGACGTCAAGCGCGACGTCCACGACCGGTACAACGAGGAGATCGACGCCGAGAACCTGCGCATGGCATGGGGCGTGTCGAAGGTGAACAGCTGGTACAAGAACGCCAGCGGGCGGGTCACCCAGAACTGGCCGTTCCCGCTGCTCGAGTACTGGCGCCGGACGCGCCAGATCAACCCCGAGGACTACGAGCTGATCTGATCAGTCGAGAACTTCGCTGATCTGGATCTGGGGCTGGACGTTGGTGTAGTTCGGGACGTCGGCGAGCGCCTCGCCGGCGTCGGGGCCGGCCAGCCCCGCCTGCAGGGCTTCGTGGCTGGGATAGTAGAAATGACCGACGGCCATGTACGGGCCGTCCACGACCTGATCGATCTCGGCCCGCTCGGACCCGAGCACACGGTTGACGAGCGGGACGTGCTTCGCCCGGTAGTACTCCATGTCGAAGGTGCTGCCGTCGCCCTTCGGATACAAGACCGTCAGCTTGAACATTCCCCTGCCCCTTTCCGAGACCGCCCTGCAACGGCGATCAACGTAACGCCGCCCGGACGCCGGGCTCGAACGGTGCTCGTCATCTGGGCGCAGATCTTCTCAGCGGTTGAGAACGATCGCGCCCAGAACGTCCGGCGATGACAGAACCGGGTAAGCGCGGCTCGGACTCACCGGTCGCGGGTAGACCGGACAGGTGACGTCGGTCGATGACGACGCGCCGAACGTGAACGGCGGCCGGGTGACGATCGGGGATCTCGGTCTGCTCGGTGACACCCGCACGGCCGCGCTCGTCGACACGCGTGGCCGCGTCGTGTGGTTGTGCCTGCCCCATTTCGACGGCGACCCGGTGTTCGGCGCGCTCGTCGCCGGTGACGGCGGCGGCAGCTTCAGCGTCGGCCCCACGGCGGCCGGCGAGGTCGTCGGTCGCCGCTACTGGCCCGGTTCGGCGGTGCTGGAGACGACCTGGCGCGTCCAAGGCAGCGAACTCGTACTCACCGAGGGCATGGTGTCCGAGGTCGGTGGGGTGCTGTTCCCGACGTTCTGCCTCGTCCGCCGCGTCGAAGCCCGTGGCGGCGCGGTCGCCTGCGCTCTCGCCTTCGATCCGCGCTTCGGTGACGACCGGCATCCCGCCACGGTGGTTCGCCGCGGCGCGGCCGGTGGGCTGGTGTGCAGCGAGGGCGGTGTCGCGCTGTCACTGACGAGTGACGGAGCCGTCGACCTGGCGCCCGGCCGTCGCGTGACCGTGACCGTCGAGCCCGGCCGGCCGCTGACGCTCGTGCTCACCGGTGCCCACCGGAGTCCGCTCACCTTCGTGTCGGTGGCCGCGGCCTGGGCGGCCCTCGTCGAGGACGGGGCGCGGTGGCAGCGCTGGACCGAGGCCATCGACTTCGAGGGGCCATTCCGGGACGCCGTCGAGCGCAGCCTCATCACCCTGCGGCTGTTGACCTACTCACCGTCCGGTGCACCCGTCGCGGCACCGACGACCTCACTTCCCGAGCAACTCGGCGGCGGCCGGAACTGGGACTACCGCTACGCCTGGCCCCGCGACGCCAGCATCGGCATCGGTGCCTTCTTGGGTGTCGGCCTCGAGGAACAGGCCCGGGCGTTCCTGTACTGGTTGCTGCACGCCAGCCGCCTCGAGCGTCCTCGTCTGCCCGTGCTGCTCACCATCCACGGCCGGCACGTGCCGGCCGAACGGGAGGTGCCCACCTGGCCCGGCTATGGCGACAGCCGCCCCGTCCGGTTCGGCAACGGCGCCCGGGACCAGCATCAACTCGACAACTACGGGTGGGTCGTCGACGCCATGTGGCTGCTCGTGCGGGCCGGCCACGACCTCTACGGTGAGACCTGGCGCGCGGCTCAGGCGATCGCCGGCTTTGTCGCCGATCGCTGGCGCCAGCCCGACGCCGGATTGTGGGAGGTGCGCGGAGAACCGGCCCACTACGTCCACTCCAAGGTCATGGCCTGGCTCGCCCTCGACCGCGCCCTGCGCATCGCCGACAGCCACGGAGCACGAGCGGCCCGCCGAGCGCGGTGGACCCGTGAGCGCGACGCGATCGCGGCGGACATCCATGCGCACGGGACCGACGGTGCCCGGTTCGTGCGGGCCTACGGTCAGACCGGAGCGGACGCGGCGCTGTTGGTCCTCCCCCTGATCGGACTCGAGCCGTCCGACTCCTCGCGGGTCATCGCGACGATCGAGTCGGTGCGGCGGGAACTGTCGGCCGGTGGGGCGTTGCTCTACCGCTACGCCCGGGGTGACGACGGCCTGGCCGGCGACGAGGGGGCGTTCCTGCCGTGCTCGTTCTGGCTCGTCCAGGCGCTCGCCGCGACCGGCGCCATCGACGACGCCTGCGCCGTGATGGAAGAGCTCCTCCGCATTCCCAGTCGGCTGGGTCTGTTCGCCGAAGAGGTCGAGCCGGTCTCGGGCGAGCAGGTGGGCAACTACCCGCAGGCGTTCACGCACGCCACGCTCGTCCAGGCGGCGCTGGCGATCCGAGACGCTATGAGGGTTCGAGCAGCAGACCGAGGGCGATCCCGAACGCAACGTGCGCGACCATCGTGACCAGCGGGGTCTCCCGCCCATAGTTCAGCCCCAACAGACCGGGCGGCTCCAGCGCCGCGCCGGTGCCGAGGCCGGCGCGTTCGGAAGCCATGTGTGGATGCACACCCGGTAACAACGGCACGATCACCAGGAGTGCCACGGCGCCGTGGAGCATGCCCAGCAAGGCGCCTGACCACCACGACGCCTCGTCGGTGGCGGCGAACACGGCGGCGTAGCCAAGGGCGAAGCACTGCCCGTTGACCAGGTGGATGAAGAAGCCGGCGACGCGGGCCCGATCCGGGTCGGCGACCACGATCGTGCCGAGCATCAACGGGAGATCGAGCCGGGTGAGGCCCGCCAGTTGGGCGCCGATCATCACCGCCGTCAGCGCCGCGGTCGCGATCAGCCCGAAGATCGCCCAGCCGGCCCAATCCACGGGTCACCCCTCACTCAGGACTCGAGCCGCTCGATCGACTCGACCTGCGCCGGGCCCAACCCGTCGAGGGCGAACCGGACGCGCTCCAGGTCCGCCTCATCGATCGGCGACCGCAGCGGGTCGGAGAGTTCGGAGCCCGTGGCCACGAAGCCGGCCAGCACGTCGATGTATCCGGCCTCGTTCCCCCGCATGTGGGCGACGTGGGTGGCGTTCTCGCGACCCATCGACGGTGTCACCGGCAGAAAGACGTCGAACGGTTCGTCGTCCGTGCCCGCCTCCGGGACCGTGTTCTCCAAGTGCTCTTCATCGGTCATCACCAACCGAGTACCCGACCCGGCAGCCCGCCAACCGGCAACGCGGGAACGCCACCCGCGTTTGGCGACCAGCTCGTGGAGACGACGGGACTCGAACCCGCAACCCCCACCTTGCAAAGGTGATGCGCTACCAGTTGCGCCACGTCCCCTAAGGGGCTTCTCAGGCTATCCGCGGCCGGCTGAGGGCAGCGAAGGCGATCGCCGCGGCGTGGCCGACGTTGAGAGAGTCCACAGTGGGATCGATCGGGATGCGGACCCGCCGGTCGGCCGCCCGGAGCGCGGCATTCGTCAATCCGGGCCCTTCCGCCCCGAGCAGGACCGCGACGCGTTCGGGGACGCCGAGACTCCAGAGGTCGTCGGCGGTGGGGTCGGGCGTGAGCGCCCAGAGCGTGAAGCCGGCGTCCCGGACGGCGTGGAGCTCACCGGGCCACGCACCGGCCCGGGCGATCGGGAGGAGCAGCACCTCGCCCATCGACACCCGCACGATGCGCCGGTAGTAGGGGTCGATGCACGTCGGGTCGAGCACCATCGCCTCGACGCCGAGCGCACGCGCCGAGCGGGCGATCGCGCCGAGGTTCTCGGCGTCGTTGAGTCCCTCGAGCACCGCCACGCGGCGGGCACCGGTCAGCACGTCGGCGACGTCCGGCAGGGGCCGCCGCTCGGCGGCGGCCACGGCGCCGCGGTGGAGGTCGAAGCCGACCGTGGCGGCGAGGATCTCGCGCGACGCCACGAAGACGGGCGCCGCCAGCCCGGCGAGCCGGCCGGCGAGGCGGGCATGCGCCCGCGGCGTGACCAGGACGGACCGGATCCGATGCTCGGACTCGAGCAGGCGCTCGATCGCGGTGATCCCCTCGACGACGAACAGCTCGTCGCGTTCCCGCCGCCGGCGGGCGGTCGGGTCGGCGAGCTCGAAGTAGTCGGCGAGCCGCGGATCCACCGGATCCTCGATCGGCACCGGCCCTTCGGTCATCGCCGCAGTCTCGCTCGTGCGGGGTTGCGAACGGCGACGATCGGCGGCAGACTCGAACAGGTGTTTCTCCAGGGTTCGCTGCTCGGCCTGGGCGAGCCCGAGATCGACCCGTCGTTCGGCGGGATCCGGCGGATCACCCTTGACGATCGGTGCTGGGTCGACCACCGGCCGGGCTGGCTGAGCGGCGACGAGGTGGTGTTCGACCGCCTCTACCAGGAGTTGAGCTGGAACCACCGCACGGTGACGATGTACGAGCGGCGTCTCCCGGAGCCCCGGCTCACGGCGTGGTGGACGCCCGAGGTGGGCCCTGAACCGCTGCCGGTGCTGGCCGAGATCCGGACCGTGCTCAGCGCCCGGTACGGCGAGGCGTTCGACTCGATCGGGTTCAACTGCTACCGCGACGGGGCCGACTCGGTGGCGTGGCACGGCGACCGCCACCGCCACACCATCGACGATCCGGTGGTCGCGACCGTCAGCGTCGGGGCGCCGCGCCCGTTCCGTCTGCGGCCCCGCGGGGGCGGCCGCTCGTACTCCTTCGACCTCGGGCGCGGCGACCTGCTCGTGATGGGCGGCTCGTGCCAACACGACTGGGAGCACACCGTCCCCAAGGTCCGCGCCGCCGGCCCGCGCATCTCGATCACCTTCCGCCACGGCGCCCGCTAGAAACCCCTTGGAGGTGGTGGGGGAGTCGTCCCCGAGGTGCGCGAAATCCGCCATCGTTACCTTTGTTCCGATG
>JBKOUV010000293.1:0-5606 GCA_046723555.1 Actinomycetota bacterium
TCATCGGCCTGGCGATGCTGTACGGCAAGCGCCGGCCGGTGGGCAAGCCGGTGTCGTGGGGCGAGGGGATGCTCGCCGGGACCTACGCCTTCGGCGTGATGTTCCTCGCCTTCGGGATCGTGCCCAACACGTGGATCGACCACGCCGACCGCGAGCTCGGGTGGAGCAAGGACAAGATCGTCTACGGGCCCGGCGGGATCCTCAAGCCGACCGCGCTCGGCGGGCCGTGGAACCCGATCACGCTCCAGTACCAGGCCGTGCGGGACATCGTGGTGGTGCTGATCCACGCCCTGTGGTTCGGCATGATCATCTACCTCTGGCACTGGTGGCAGTCCCGCGGCCGGGTCACCGCCGCTCCGGAGCTCGAGACCAGCACCTACGGCCGCCCACTCGTGAAGAAGACCTGACCCATGGCCAGAACCGACGCCAACCCCCCGATGATGCCCTACACCGACGAGTACACCCTCGTCGAGGTCGACGCCGACTACCTCACCCGCGCCGTCAAGCCGAAGCAGTTCATCCACATCGACCAGACCGAGTGCATCATGTGCGAGGGCTGCGTCGACATCTGCCCGTGGAAGTGCATCCACATGGTCACGCCGGACGCGATCGCCGAGGCCATCGGAACCGAGCTTCCGGGGGAGGATCCGTCCGACCAGGTGGTGTTCACGATCGACGACGACATCTGTACCCGCTGCGCCCTGTGCGTCGACCGGTGCCCGACCGGGGTGATCATCCTCGGCAAGGCCGGCGTTCCGAGCGCCACGGGTGACGCCCACGTCCGCACCAACAGCCACGGCTACGCCTACGGGATGCGATTCTGATGGCACGGGTCATCGACGAGCAGCCGCGGCCGACGCTCAAGGACCGGTTGAACAAGACGGTCGACTCGGTCCAGGGCAGCCAGGCGTGGAGCAGCATCTTCCGGCCCGGGTCGATCTTCCGCAAGGGCTACACCGACAGCCCGCGCAACCGCAGCTACGTGATCATGAACTCGGTGCTCTACCACCTGCACCCGGTGAAGGTGAAGCGCCACGCGGTGAAGGTCAGCTACACCCTCTGCCTCGGCGGGCTTAGCTTCTTCCTCTTCATCCTGCTGACGGTGACCGGCATCTTCCTGATGTTCTTCTACCGGCCCGAGGCGACGGCGGCCTGGAACGACATCTCCAACCTGCAAACGTCGGTGACGTTCGGCCTGCTGGTGCGGAACATGCACCGATGGGGCGCGCACCTGATGGTGCTCACCGTGTTCCTGCACATGGCCCGCGTCTTCTACCACGGCGCGTACAAGCCGCCGCGGGAGTTCAACTGGGTGATCGGGGTGATCCTGCTCACCCTCACGCTGCTGCTCTCGTTCACCGGTTACCTGCTGCCGTGGGACCAGTTGGCCCTGTGGGCGGTCACAGTCGGCACGAACATGATCGGCTACACGCCGGTCTTCGGTCAGGAGGTGCGCTTCGTCCTCCTCGGCGGCGCCGAGATCGGACCGGAGACGCTGCTGCGCTGGTACGTCCTCCACGTGCTGATGTTCCCGTTCATCATCGTCATCTTCATGGCGATCCACTTCTGGCGAGTCCGCAAGGACGGTGGCCTCTCAGGACCGTTATGACCGCCTCGGCACGGCTTCGCTTCGCTCGCCGGCTCTCGGCATGTCGGCCTGCGCCTGGCGGCGCGACGGCCGACCTGACCATGCATGCTCACGCGCCGGGGGCCGAAGCTTCACGAACCTGGCTCTCATCGCTGAGAGGGGCGCACCGTGACTGAGATCCCCGAACACCTGCTCAAGCGAGCACAGGCGGCGCGGGAGAAGGCCGCCGCCGAATCCGCCACGAGTTCGGGCGAGCCGGAGGCGAGCACGGAGTCCGCCGCAGGTGGTCCGGACGCTACCGCCGAGCAGCCCGGCGACCCCAGGATCCCGGCCCACCTGCTCGAGCGCAGCCGTGCGGCACGAGCGCAAGCCGGTGGAGGCGGCGGTGGCGACGCCGAGGTCGGCGGTGGCGGTGGCGCGGTCGCGGTCGCCGATCGGGTCGCCGAGGTCGTGCAGGCCCCACCCGCTGCCGCGGGTGTCCCGCTCGGGGCCGGGCCCGGTGGTCACACCCAGCGCCTGCTGACGGTCGTCAAGAGCGGGTCGATCCAGGAGGTCAAGGCCTCACCGGTCGACAAGGTCCACACGTGGCCGCATCTGCTCGCCGGGGAGTTCGTGGCGTCGCTGGTCTGTCTCGCCTTCACCTTCGTGTTCTCGATCTTCGTCAACGCCCCGCTGCGGCAACTCGCCAACATCAACCAGACCCCCAACCCGTCGAAGGCGCCGTGGTACTTCCTCGGCCTGCAAGAGCTGCTGACGATGTTCCACCCGATGATCGCCGGCGTGACGATCCCCGGGGTCGGGATCATCGTCCTGATCTTCGCTCCCTACATCGACAAGAACCCGTCGAACAAGCCGGAGGACCGCAAGTTCGCCATCTCGGTGATGACGCTGCACCTGATGTTCTGGTCGGTACTGGTGATCATCGGATCGTTCTTCCGTGGCCCCGGCTTCAACTTCACCCTGCCGTGGAGGGACGGCGTGTTCTTCGACCTCTGAGGTCGAGGAGGAATCCGAATGAGCTCAGCAGCCATCGTCGCCATCGCAATCGGCGTCGTGCTGATCCTCGGTGCCCTGATCTTCGTCACGATGGCCCGGCGGTCCGACGTGCGCGGTGCCGGCGCGCTGTCGAGCGAGACCCGCCGGCGAGACCGCGCCGCGCGTGAGACCCGTCCGGCCCCGCCGGCCGAGGCGCCGCCGAGCCGCCGCGACGTCGAGGCCCAAGGCACGCTCGCCCGCCGCGGCGAGCAGGAGATCGAGCCCGCTCCCGAGCGGGCGCCGGTGCCATGGACCCCACCGGACCCGGAGGCCATCGCGGTCAGCCGGCGGCAGTTCTTCAACCGGGCCAACGTCACGCTGATGACCGCCGGCATCGGGACGTTCACCGCCGCCGGCTTCGTCGCCTTCCTATGGCCGTTCGCATCCGGCGGCTTCGGCGGACAGGTGACGGTGGGCAAGAAGGACGAGATCCTCGACACGCTGCGCACCGGTGACGGCTTCTTCTACGCGTCGAACGCCCGCACCTGGATCACCGAGTACCCGGCCGACGCCCTGCCGAATGCTCAGTCCGTGTACGCCCCCAACATCTACGCCGGGATGCAGCAGGGACTCGTCGCGCTCTACCAGAAGTGCCCCCACCTCGGTTGCCGCGTGCCGTCATGCCCGTCCAGCGGCTGGTTCGAGTGCCCGTGCCACGGCTCGCAGTACAACCGGGTCGGGGAGAAGAAGGGTGGGCCGGCCCCCCGCGGCATGGACCGCTTCCCGTTCCAGGTCGCCGGCAACGGCGACGTCACCGTCGACACCGGCACGGTCGTCACCGGTCCGCCGATCGGCACCAACACCACGGGCCAGGAGGCCGAGGGCCCGCACTGCATCACGTCGGCCGGGGGAGAGTGATGCCGGGACTCCTCGGTCTCACCACAACCGTCGTCGCCTGGATCGTGCTGGCGGTGGTGGTCGTCGGCTGGATCCTCTACGCCATCCTCAACAACGCCGCGGCGCGCCGCGAGGTCGGGTCGGAGATCGAGCTGGCGCCCAACCGCAAGCCGTACTACGACGACGAGACGCTCGAGGGCCCCCGCCTCGAGCGGATGCAGCTCCTCGGCCTGCTCCTGCTCGCCCTGATCGTCGTCGCCCTGCCGCTCTACTGGGTGCTCGAGCCGGACCGGCAGGCCGGCGCGCGTGAAGGTCTCCAGGAACGGCTCGCCGGCTGGGGCGAGGACCTGTTCCAGACCACCGCCAACCACGGTTTCAACTGCGCCGGATGCCACGGCGGGATGAACGCCGTCGGCGGTTCGGCGTCGTACACACTGACTGATCCGTCGACCGGTGAGGTCAAGTCGGTGACGTGGCTCGCCCCGGCTCTCAACACCGTCTTCTACCGCTTCAGCGAGGACGAGATCCGCTACATCCTCACCTACGGGCGGCCGGGTTCGCCGATGCCGGCGTGGGGCCTCGCCGGTGGCGGCCCGATGAACGATCAGCAGATCCAGACCCTGATCGAGTACCTCAAGACGATCCAGATCCCGCGTGAGGACTGCAGCGCCGAGGAGGCGGGCGACCCGCTGTGCGAGAGCGGGCACCTGCCGACCGAGGAGCAGCAAGCGATCGACGACCGTGCCCACCAACTGGTCGACGAAGGCACCTACGAGAGCTATGGGGAGGCGCTGTTCAACATGGACCTGGCCAGCGGCGCCTACAGCTGCGCCCGCTGCCACACGGAGGGCTTCAGCTACGGCAATCCCGGCGTGCCGGGCCAGGGTGCGTTCGGCTGGAACCTCACGGGTGGATCGGAGAACTCGCGCTTCCCGAACGAGGCGGACCACATCGAGTTCGTCCAGACCGGGTCGGAGGAGGGCGTCGGGTACGCGCCTCAGGCCCAGGGCACCGGGCGCATGCCGGCGTTCGGCCAGTTGCTCACCGACGAGCAGATCGAGGCCATCGTCGAATACGAACGCGGTCTGCCGTGATGGGCGGTTTGGCGACCCTCGGGGCAGACCTCCTCGCGATCAATTGGCAGCCCGAGATCCGCGGGGTCCTGATCGTCGTCATCGCGATCGCCCTGTTCTGCGGCAGCATCTACGCCCTCCTCGCCACCAACCTTGGCGCCCGCCTCGGCTTCCTCGTCGCCCTCACTGGGTTGATGGGGTGGCTGACGCTGATGGGGATCATGTGGTCGATCTACGGCATCGGCCTCAAGGGCCCCGACCCGTCGTGGAAGGCGGTGCCGGGACGCACCGTGCTCCAGGACACGGATGCGCTGTTCCAGGCCGGCGTCTTCGACCAGCGCGTGGACATCCCTCCGGACGCCAGCTTCCCGGAATCGGCCGACATCGTCGCTGACGAGTTCCACCGGGAGGGCTGGCGGCAGCTGAGCGAGGACGACCCGGCGTTCTCCCAGGCGGCCGCCGCGGCCGGTGAATTCGTCGAGGAGACCAACGCGTTCGCGGCGGGCGAGTACGAGGCGCAGCGGGTGTTCTCGATCGGTGGGGAGCGCTTCCCGAAGTTCGGCGACTTCGACCTGGTCGCCTTCTTCCACGGGCCCCATTACGCGGTTGTCGAGGTAGCGCCGCTCGTCGCCGTGCGCCCCGAAGCCGGTCGTGCTCCGCCCCCGCCAACGGTCGACGACACTCGCCAGCGGCAGTACGTCTACATGATCCGTGACCTCGGCGCGCGGCGCCAGCCGGCGTTCGTGCTCACCATCGGGGCGGGGCTGATCTTCCTGACCGGCTGCTGGCTGTTGCACCGTCGGGACCGGCTGGTGACGGAGAATCGCAGCCGTGAGGTCGTGCCCGTGGGGTCGCCATGACGATCATTGCGTTCCCCGGCCACGCAGGCCGTGGCTGGCCGCTCGCTCGCTGGCGCTCGCTCGCTCGCATCAACGCGAGGGTGCTCAAGTGACCGCTGATTGCGTTCCCCGGCCACGCGGGCCGTGGCTGGCCGCTCGCTCGCTGGCGCTCGCTCGCTCGCATCAACGCGAGGGTGCTCAAGTGACCGCTGATTGCGTTCCCCGGCCACGCAG
>JBKOUV010000128.1:0-20212 GCA_046723555.1 Actinomycetota bacterium
GGTCTGTACCGTCTGGGCCTCGACGTTGACCGGGAAGGCGCCGCGGTTGAGCACCCGGGCCAGCGAACGCGCCTCTCCCTCGGAGTCCATGCCGGTGATCTGGACGTTGTCCGGGAAGTTGGGCTGCTGGACGACCGGCGCCGACTGGATCACGTTGTCGAGCACGATCGCGAGCTGGCGGCTGGGACACGTCTCGAGGCCCTGGTTGCACTCGAACGCCAACGCGTTCCACGCGTCCTTCCCGCTGTCGGTGAGCGTGGTCTGGACGACCCAGCCGGACTGTGGATCGAGGTTGGCGCGGGCGCTGCCGCGACCGAACACCTCGCCCGTGCCGCCCGACGGACCGACCACGCACTGTCCGCCACCGAGCATGGGCAGGACTTCCGTCTGCGGCGGAGCAGTCGGGGTGCTCGTCGGCGGCGTCGTGGTCGAACCGGGGGCGGTGGTCGTGGTCGCTCCCGGCGTCGTCGTCGCGGTCGGCCGGCTGGTCGTGGCCGGGGATGGCTCGGTCGTCGGCGGTGCCGCCTGCTCGGGGCGCGGATTGGCGAACCCGGACGGGGTTGCCGGCGGCCCTGACGTCGGCGATGCCGCCGGGGCCGTCGTGGCGGTCGGCGCCGTGCCGGCGGTGGAGCCGCCCGAGGCGGTCGCGGGGGTCGAACCTGGCGTGGAGCCTGGTGTCGTGCTGCCCGGAGGCCCGCTTCCCGGCGTCGTCGTCGTCGACGCTCCCGGCGCGGGGCCGGCGACGCACTGGAACACCGGACGCAACGTCACGATCCCGGCGACGTCGACGGCATCGAGGGCGTCGCGCTGGTCGCGCACCCCTGGGAGGTCGACGATGATGTTGGGGCCCTCCACCCGGACGTCGGGCTCGGCGATCCCCCGCCGCTCGAGCTCGTCGCGGATGAGGTCCCGGATCACGAGGAGGTCGTCTCCCGTGGCTCCCTTGGTCGGGGCGAGGATGACGGACAGCCCGCCCTGGAGGTCGAGGCCGAGTGCCGGCGTGTTACCGAAGCCGAGGTTGAGCCCCAGAACGACGATCGCCACGCCGATGATGGCGGCGACCGACACCCACAGCCGGCGCCGGGTCATCGCATGACGGGGGCTGCGCCCCCGGACCCGATCGCCGTTCGGCGAGCTGGCGCTCCCTCGGCCGGCACGAGCTCGCCGTGCTCACTCATTCCACGACCGGGGCTTCGCCCTCGGCCGGGATGAGCTCGCTTTGCTTGCTCATTCCGCGCTGTCGCTTGCGGACTTGTCCGCCTTGTTCGCGTTCGACTCGGGCGGTTCGGCCTTGGGCCTGGCCTTGTAGCCACCGCCGCCGCCGCCACCACCACCCGTCTCGGTGGCCGCAGCGCTCGTGTTCACCTTCCCCGAGATGGCCGAGCGGGTCATCCGGATCTGCACGTCGTCGTCGATCTCGAGCCACACCCGGTCCTCCTCGAACCCGGTGATGAAGCCGTAGACGCCGGACGTGGTGATGACCTCGTCGCCGACCTCGAGCGAGGTCTGCAGCTCGTTCTGCTGGCGCATGCGCCGCCGCTGCGGGCGGATCATCAGGAAGTAGAGGGCCAGCGGGATGAGCAGCAGGATCCCGAGCTGGACGATGGCCGCCCCGCCGTTACCGCCGTCGTCCGACGAGGCGAGGGTGGAGAGAAGGTGCATGTCGTTCCGTGTTCCGATCAGGCCCGGCGGGCTCCGGACCGGCGGGAAATACTACCGAGGCTCAACCCCAGACAGTCGCCACGTCCCGCCGGAACGCGGGCAGCGTTCCGGCCCTGATCGCGGCCCGGACGCGGTCGAGGAACTGCAGCGTCCAGGCCACGTTGTGCAGGCTCACGAGACGGGCGGCGGAGGGCTCGCCGACGGCAAAGAGGTGGCGCAGGTACCCCCGACTGTGACGCGCGCACACCGCGCAGGCGCATGCCGAGTCCAGCGGCTCGTGCTCCGACGCGTGCCGCGCCGCCTTGACGTGGACCTTGCCCTCGTTCGTCAGCGCGGTGCCATGGCGGCCGAGCCGGGTCTGCATCACGCAGTCGAACTGGTCCGCCCCGAGCGCGATCGCCTCGACGAGCGTCGCCGGATCACCCACGCCCATCAGATAACGGGGCCGGTCGGGAGGCAGCTCGGCGATCGCCGCTTCGAGCGCCGGCAGCATCTCGGCCTTGGACTCCCCCACCGAGAGTCCGCCGACGGCGTAGCCGTCGAAGTCCAGGGCAACGGTGCGCCGGGCACTCTCGGCGCGCACCGATTCGTCGATGCCACCCTGCACGATCCCGAACAGCGACTGCCCGTCGCGGCGGTGGGCGGCGCGGGCCCGGGCCGCCCAGGCCGCGGTGCGCTCGACGGCGAGACGGACGATGGCGGGCGGGCTCGGGAGCGGCGGGCAGACGTCGAGGGCCATCTGGATGTCGGCGCCGATGCGCTCCTGCACGTCCACCGCCGACTCGGGGGTCAACCGGTGGAGGGTGCCGTCGTACACACTGCGGAACGTCACCCCGTCGTCGTCCACCGCGGGCTCGAGGGAGAACACCTGGAACCCGCCCGAGTCGGTGAGGGTGAGCCCGTCCCATCCGGTGAAGCCTCCGAGACCGCCGAACCGGGCCACCGCGTCGGCGCCCGGCCGCAGCATCAGGTGGTAGGTGTTGGCGAGCACGATGTCGACGCCGAGCGCCTCGTAGTCGGATGCGCTCAGGTACTTGATCGCGCCGCGTGTCCCGACCGGCATGAAGCACGGGGTGCGGTACGGGCCCCGGGCCGTCGTGGCGACTCCGGCACGAGCCGCGCCGCAGGTGGCCTCCACGTCCATCGTGACCGGGTACAAGAGGCTTGAACCTAGCGAGGGCGTTCAGCGGGCGTGGCGGTCGAGGAGCATCGCGTCGCCGAACGACAGGAAGCGGTAGCCCTCGGCAAGCGCCGACGCGTAGAGGGAGCGCCAGCGGGGCCCGACGAAGGCGTCGATCAACATCAACAGCGTCGTGCGCGGCAGGTGGAAGTTGGTGAGCAGCATGTCCACGAACCGCGGTTCGGCGCCGCGATGGAGGAAGATCTCCGTGCGGCCCTCCAGCCGGCCGCTGCTCGCCACCGTCTCCAGCGCCCGCACCGTCGTCGTGCCGACCGCCACCACACGATCGGCGTCCGCGCACGTCGCCCACGTGGCCGCGGGGACTCGATAGTGCTCGCTGTGCATGACGTGATCCCGCGGGTCGGGCTCGCTCACCGGCTGGAAGGTGTCGAGACCGACGACCAGCTCGATGGCGAGGACCGGGATGCCGGCCGCTTCGATGCGTCCGATCAGCTCGGGCGTGAGGTGGAGCCCGGCCGTCGGCGCGGCGGCGCTCCCCGGGCGGGCCGCGTAGACCGTCTGGTAGCGCTCCGGATCGGCGAGGCGGGTGTGGATGTACGGCGGCAGCGGCACCTCTCCGTAGCGGTCGAGCAGCTCATCGGGCGCCGCGCACAGTTGCACGGCGAACGTGTCCCCGGCGGCGGTCCGTTCCCCGACGACCAGCAGCATCCGACCATCCGGCGCGAGCAGCTCCTCGCCGGGGCGCAGGCGGCGGGCCGGGCGGATCAGGGCCTCCCAAGCGGTGCGGCCCGCGTTCGTCGGCTCGAGCAGCAGCACTTCGGCGGCACCCCCGCTGCGCCGGTGCAGCCGCAGCCGGGCCGGGAGGACGCGGCTCTCGTTGACGACGACGACGTCACCCGGTCGCAAAAGCCCGGGGAGGTCGGCCACTCGACGGTGGTCGGGCGGCGCGCTCCCCCGGTCGACGAGCAGTCGGGCCGAATCCCGCGGCTCGAGCGGCACCTGCGCGATGCGTGCCTCGGGAAGGTCGTAGTCGAAGTCCTCGAGCCGCATCGACCGGTCAGGCTATGGAGCACCCGCTCGCGAGTAACGACCTGTGCCACGATCTCGACCGTGAGTGAACCACGGGCCGAATCCGTAGCCATCGGCGACGACGGGGCGATGACAATGCACGTCTGGGTGCCCGGGGCCGGCCACGGCCCGGGGATCCTGCTCCTCCAGGAGATCTGGGGCGTCGGCTCCTACATCCGGGCCGTCGCCGAGCGCCTCGCCGGGGCCGGCTACGCCGTCGGCGCCCCGGATGTCTTCTGGCGCTTCGCTCCGGGGTGGGCGGCGAACCACGACGAGGCCGGGACCGCGGCTTCGTTCGAGCAGGCCGCCAAGCTCGATCGCGAGCAGGCCGTGCGCGACTGCGTGGTGGCCTGTGGCCACCTCGGCGGGCTCGGCGACGTCGACGGGACGCCGGGTGTCCTCGGGTTCTGCCTCGGCGGCACGCTTGCCTTCGGGGTCGCCGTCGAGGACGACCCGGCGCTCTGCGTGAGCTACTACGGATCCGGGGTGCCGGACATGATCGACCGCCTCGACCAGGTGAGCTGCCCGACGCTGTTCCACTTCGGCCGCGACGACTCGTACATCCCGGCCGACGGGGTCGAGGCGCTGGCCGCGGCGATGGACGGGCGGCGCGCGGACGTCGTCCTCAACGTCGAGGCCGCCGGTCACGCCTTCGACAACCACGAGAGCGCGACCTACTACGAGGAGTCCGCGGCGCGCGCGGCGTGGGCGAAGACGATGGCGTTCCTCGCCGAGCATCTGCCGGTGAACTAACGGCGAGGTCGGGCGCGCGGCCGGCTCGATCCGGGCGCCGTCCGCCGATCTGGGCGGGAATCGTCGCGACGGGTGAGACGAATCCCGCCCAGATTGCCGTTTGGGACGAATCCCGCCCAGATGGAGGCGCGCTCAGTCGAACAGTCCCAGCGAGCGCGTGGCCGGCAGGGTGAGGCCGAGGTGGATGTAGGCGGCCGGCAGTACCACCCGGCCACGAGGTGTGCGCGCCAGCAGCCCCTGTTGGATGAGGAACGGCTCGTACACGTCCTCCACCGTCTCGGGAAGCTCCCCCACGGCGATCGCCAGGGTCGACAGCCCGACCGGTCCGCCGTTGAACTGCTCGCAGAGCGCACCGAGGATCGATCGGTCGACCTTGTCGAGCCCGATGTCGTCGACCCCGAAGACGGCGAGCCCCTCGCGCGCCGTGGCGGCGTCGACCGAGCCGTCGCCGCGCACCTCGGCGAAGTCGCGGACCCGGCGGAGCAGCCGGTTGGCGATGCGCGGGGTGCCCCGGGAGCGGCGGGCGATCTCCCACGCGCCGGCGGCGTCGATGGGGACGCCGAGGATGCCGGCGGCCCGTACGACGATCGCCTCCAGCTCGTCGGGCTCGTAGAAGTCGAGCCGGGCGACCAGTCCGAAGCGATCGCGGAGCGGCCCGGTGATCATGCCGGTGCGGGTGGTGGCCCCGACCAAGGTGAACTGAGGGAGCGTGAGCCGGATGCTCGACGCCGCTGGACCCTTGCCGACGACGATGTCGAGCTGGAAGTCCTCCATCGCCGGGTAGAGGATCTCCTCGACGGCGCGCGAGAGCCGGTGGATCTCGTCGACGAACAGCACGTCGCGCTCGTCGAGTTTGGTGAGGATCGCGGCGAGGTCGCCGGCGCGCTCGAGCGCCGGGCCGGACGTGATGTGCAGCGTCACCCCCATCTCGGCGGCGGCGATCCCGGCCAGGGTCGTCTTGCCCAGACCCGGCGGGCCGGCGAACAGCAGGTGATCGACCGCCTGATGCCGCTGCCGCGCCGCCTGGATCACGATCTGCAGGTGCTCTTTGAGCTCGGCCTGGCCGACGAAGTCGGCGAGCCGCCGGGGACGGAGCCCCGCCTCGACGGCGTCCTCGGCGTCGCCGGCCACCACCGGGTCGAGGAACTCGTCACGCACGGCGGGCCCCCAGCAGTTTGAGGGCGTCGCGCAGCAATGTCGGCGCATCGACGTCGCCCGGCAGTTCGCGGAGCGCCTCCCGGATCTCGTCGGTGCCGTAGCCCAACCCGGACAACGCTTCTCGCACGTCGCCCACCGCCGATCCGCCGGCGGGTGCTCCCACCGGTTCCCGGGTTTGCACGGCGAGCCGGCTCTTCAACTCGACGAGCAGGCGCTCGGCGGTCTTGCGCCCGACCCCGGGCACAAGGGTGAGGGCGCCGACGTCGCCGGCGGCGACGATGTCGACAAGGACGGCCGGCGGATGGGTGGCCATGATCGCCATCGCCAGTGCCGGTCCGACGCCATGGGTGGCGATGAGGGTCTGGAACGTCGCCCGCTCGTCGCGAGTGGCGAACCCGTACAGGGTCTGTCCGTCCTCGCGGATGTGGTGGTGGATGTGGAGGAACACCGTCGACGTCGGTTCGAGCTCGGGCAGCGTGCGCGGGGACACCACCACGACGTAGCCCACGCCGGCGACCTCGACGAGGACCGTGCCGTCGAGCCCCCGTTCGAGCACCTCGCCGCGCAGCGATCCGATCATCGCCCAGCTGCGCCGGCGGCCCCGGCGGCCGCGGCGAGTCGTTGGCGCAGCGGCGCCATCGCCACGTGGCACAGCGCCAGCGCGGCGGCGTCGGCCGCGTCGGCCGGGCGCGGTGGCCGTTCGAGGCGGAGTCGGGCCTGGACCATCTTCTGCACCTGCTCCTTCGTCGCCCCGCCCCATCCGGCGATGGCGTCCTTCACTTGGTTCGGCGTGTACTGCACCACCTCGCAGCCGGCGTCCGCGGCCTCGGCGAGGGCGAGCCCGCTGGCCTGCCCGACGCTCATCGCCGTGCGCACGTTCACCTGGAAGAAGACCTGCTCGACGGCGACGGCAGCGGGTCGGTACTCGGTGAGCAACGCGGCCAGTTCACGGCGTAGGGCGGCGAGGCGGGCGGGCACGTGGTCGTCGGTGGGCGTGCGGATGACCCCGAGCGCGACCGCGGTCGCCTGGCCCGGAGCGTGGGCGTCGATGACCGCGTACCCGCACCGGGTGAGGCCGGGATCGACGCCGAGCACCCTGAGCGGCGAGCCTCCGAACACAGGTTCGCAGCCTAGTCCGCCGGTGCGCGACCGGGGTGGATCCCCCGTTCTCGCATCTCGATTGCGCGTGAGGGGGCGCGCCGATTCAGAGCGCCTTGAGGGCCTCGACGAGCTCACTCACCGGGCGGTACGTCAAGCCGGCGATCGCCCGGTGGGCGTACCGGATCACGCCGTCGCCGTCGACGATGAAGACGCTGCGACGCGGGAACCCGATCGGCCCGAGGGTGCCGTAGGCCCCCGCCACCGCCTTGTCGGGATCGGCCAGCAGCGGGAAGGCGAACCCGTGCTTGCCGGAGAAGCGCTCATGGCTGGCGACGTCCTGGGCCGAGATCGCGAGCACCTGGGCACCCAGGTTGGTGAACTGGTCGAGGCCGTTGTTGTAGGTGTTGAGCTGCTTGGTGCACACCGGCGTGTCGTCACCCGGGTAGAACACGAGCACCACGGGCTGGCCGGCGTAGTCCTCCAGCGCGTAGTCCTTGCCGCCGGTGCCCGACAGCTTGAAGCTCGGCGCGCGGTCCCCGACTCCGACGCTCATGAAGAAGCCTCCATGACGTCCTCCATGACCTCGTCGGGGATGTCGAAGTTGCTGTACACGTCCTGCACGTCGTCATTGTCCTCGATCGCCTCGAGGATGCGCAGCACCTTCTTCGCCTCCTCGGCGGAAGTGATCGGCACGACGTTCTCCGACACCATCGGCGCGTCCGCCGACTCGACGGTGAAGCCGGCAGCCTCGAGTGCGGCCCTGACGTCGTACGCCTTCGACGCCTCGGTCGTGACCCGCCACGTCCCGCCGTCGTCGGTGATGTCGTCCGCCCCGGCGTCGACCGCGGCGAGCAGCAGCTCGTCCTCGTCCGCCGACCCGTCGACCATCACGACGCCCCGGCGGGCGAACTGCCAGCTGACCGCCCCGGGCTCGGCGAGCGATCCCCCGTGGCGGGTGAACACGCCCCGGATCTCGGCGCCCGTGCGGTTGCGGTTGTCGGTGAGGACGTCGATGAGGAGCGCCACTCCCCCGGGCGCGTACCCCTCGTAGGTGACTGATTCGTACGATCCGGTGTCGCCCTCGCCGGTGCCGCGCTTGATCGCCCGGTCGATGGCGTCGTTGGTCATCTGGGCGGCCTTCGCCTTCTGCACCGCGGTACGCAGCGTGGGGTTGGCGTCGGAGTCGCCCCCACCCGCCCGCGCCGCCACCTCGATCTGCCGGGTCAGCTTGTTGAACAGCTTGCCCCGCGCCCGGTCGACGGCGCCTTTCTTGTGCTTGATCGTGGCCCACTTGGAGTGACCGGACATATCACGCCTCCTGACGCGTGCGCAGGTGATCGAGGACGAGATCGACGAACCGGGCGTGCAGCCGGTGGTCGGGAGTCAGCTCGGGGTGGAACGCCGCCGCCATGATCCGCCCTTGGCGCACCAGCACCGGGTCGCCCCGATGCTCGGCGAGCACCTCGACGGAGTGTCCCGCGGACTCGACACGGGGCGCCCGGATGAAGACCCCGTGGAACGGCTCCTCGCCGAGGCCGACGACCTCGAGGTCGGTCTCGAAGCTGTCGAGCTGGCGCCCGTAGCCGTTGCGCTGCACGGCCACGTCGAGCGCACCGAAGCTGCGCTGGTCGGGCCGGCCGTCGTGGACCTCGGTGGCGAGCAGGATCAACCCGGCGCACGTGCCGAATATTGGCAGTCCGTCAGCCAGGCGAGCGCCGAGCTCGTCGAACAGCCCGCTGGACGTGAGCAGGTTCGACATCGTCGTGCTCTCGCCACCGGGCATGACGAGCCCGTCGAGCCCGATCAGGTCACGAGGTTGACGGACGTCGCGGGACGCGACGCCCAGCTCAGCGAGCCGGCGCCGGTGGGCGGCGAACGCGCCCTGCAGGGCGAGCACGCCGATCAGCGGCGACCCGCCATCCACCTGGGGGCTCCGGGGTGTTCACGTCACCAACCCCTGTCGGCGAGGCGAACGTCGAGCTCGTCCATCCCGATACCCGTCATCGGCGTCCCCAGCCCGCGGCTGACCTTGGCGAGGATGGCGGGATCCTGGAAGTGGGTCGTCGCCTCCACGATGGCCTTCGCTCGCGGCGCCGGGTCGTCGCTCTTGAAGATGCCCGAACCGACGAACACGGCCTCGGCACCGAGTTGCATGGCGAGGGCGGCGTCAGCCGGCGTGGCGATCCCGCCGGCGCAGAACAGCGGCACGGGCAGCCAGCCGGTCTCGGCGACCTCCTGGACCAGCGGTAGCGGCGCCTGCAGCCGCTTGGCCCAGTCGAACAGCTCCGCCGAGTCGGCCTGGGTCAGCTTGCGCATGTCGCCGACGATCGAGCGCAGGTGGCGGACGGCTTCGACGATGTTGCCGGTGCCGGCCTCGCCCTTGGACCGGATCATCGCCGCGCCCTCGGAGACGCGGCGCAAGGCCTCGCCGAGGTTTGTCGCCCCGCAGACGAACGGCACGTCGAACGCCCACTTGTCGATGTGATGGGCCTCGTCGGCCGGCGTCAGCACCTCGCTCTCGTCGACGAAGTCGACGCCGAGCGCTTGGAGGATCTGGGCCTCGACGAAGTGTCCGATGCGGGCCTTGGCCATCACCGGGATCGACACGGCCGCTTCGATGCCCTCGATCATCTCCGGATCGCTCATCCGGGCGACCCCTCCGTCGCGCCGGATGTCGGCGGGCACCCGCTCGAGCGCCATCACCGCGCACGCGCCGGCTTCCTCGGCGATGCGGGCGTGCTCGGGCGTGACGACGTCCATGATCACGCCGCCCTTGAGCATCTCGGCCAAGCCGCGTTTGACCGGGAAGGTGCCAGTAGCGCGCGATTCAGAACGAGAGCTCACGGTTTCATGCTAACGACGGGTCGCCGCAGGCGGCGGGTGGGGTTACCACCACTCAGTCGCGCCGCCCTCAGCCCCAGTGGGTGCCGTGGTCGATGACGTCGGCGAGCTCGACCCACGTGCGGCCGGGCGCGATCGTCATCAACCGGCCGTTGCGCCGGAACAGCCGGACCGGGTCGGTGTTGACCTTGCGCTCCCAGGTGCCGATCTGCAGGTGGCCCTTGCTCATCACGAACGCCTTGCCGTGGTCGACGGTGATCGCCTCAGGGCTGCGGGCATCGACGTAGCTCGGCCGGTAGCGGGTGACGAGGACGACGACGTTGTCGGCGGTGGCCTGTCCGTCGGTGAGCTCGTGGGGGGCGCCGTACTGCGAGCGGAGGTAGCACTTGCACTCCGGGCTGAACTCCCATCGCACCGGGTTGATCCCGACCTGGATCTCGAGCCACGACTTCAGCGGCCCGCGCACCTTGGCGCCGGGCATGATGTAGCGGAACATCGGGCCGGGGCGGCCCGCCTCGGGCGTCGTCTGGGCCCACAGCGTGTCCGTGTTGTTGTACAGGTTGTGCGGGGCCTCCCGATCGGTGCGGAAGAACCCGCCGGCGCAGCAGGCGTTGAGTGACACGAAGTCGGAGTTGTCGATCGCCGCGGTCACGCCCGGGTTGCCGCCGCTCCACGCGAACAGCGGCTGGTTCAGCCCGCTGAGCAGGTCGACGTCCTGGGTGCGGCCCGAACGGATCGGCCCGACCGGGTTCGAACCCTGACTGTGGAACACCGCGGCGAAGCGGGTGAGCCGCCCCTCGACGATCTCTTCGAACACGATGTCGGCCTGGTTGAGCCCGGTCTGGGGACGGGCCTCACCGACGTTGTCGATCTTCACGACGAGCGCCGGACGATGGGGTCCCGTCTCGCCCTCGGCGAGGGGACGGCCCGTCAACGGCATCCGGCGGGGCTCCGGCCGGACCCGCCGGCGCTTGTGCTGGGTGGTGGTCGTCTGCTTGGCCGTGGTGGTGGCCCGGCTGGTGGTGGTCGCCCGTTCGGTGGTCGTCGGCTCACTCACCGTGGTGCTCGTGGCGGCGGTGGTCGGAGGCGCCTCGGCCCGGCTGCCCGAGCAGGCGGCGACTGCGAGCGCGCCTGACACAAGGATCCACCGCGTCGTTCGTCGGCTTCGGCTCGTGGCAGTACGTGTGCGGCTCATAGTTCTCTCAGCAGACTGATCCGCTCATCCAGCGGGGGGTGCGTGTCGAACAGCTTGTGGATCGACGCGAGACGCCCGCGGTCACCCACCCCACTCATGGGTTGTTCGATCCACAAGTGTGCCGTGGCCGTGGACGCCGAATGCGTCACGGTGGTGTCTTTTTTCAATTTTTCCAGAGCGGAGATCAGACCTGGTGGATACCTCGTGAGCTGGCACGCACTGACGTCGGCCAGGGTTTCTCGGCGGCGAGAGATCGTCGCCTGCATCGCCCGGGCGATGATCGGGGCGAGGATCAGCAGCACGAATCCGAGGATGGCCAGGGGGTTCGCGCTGTTTCCCTGATCGCCCTGGCGGCGCACGCGTCCCCCGTTCCACCACATCATCCGGATGGCGAGGTCGGTGATCAGCGCCACCGCCCCGACGAGCGTGACGGCGAGCGTGGAGACGAGGATGTCGTAGTTGCGGATGTGCGAGAGCTCGTGGGCGACGACCCCCTCCAGTTCGACCCGGTTCATCATCTCGAGCAGTCCGGTGGTGACGGCGATCGCCGCGTGCTTGGGGTTGCGGCCGGTGGCGAAGGCGTTCGGCGCCGGGTCGTCGACGACGTAGACGCGCGGCTTCGGCAGACCGCTGGCGATGCACAGACCCTCGACGAGGTTGTGCAGCCGCTGGTACTCCTGCGGGTCGGCGGGTCGGGCGCGGCTGATCGACAGGGCGATCGCGTCCGCCTTCCAGTAGGAGCCGAAGGCGAGGGCGGCGGCCAACGCGAACGCGATCAACGATCCGGCCCAGCCGAACCCGGTGAGGTATCCCGCGGCCGCGCCCACGGCGACGACGACGAGGACGAATCCGGCGACGAGGAGGACGGAACGGCGCTTGTTGGCGCGGATCAGTTCGAACATCGGGCGCGCCGAACCGACGGCTTGGCGGTAGCGGCCATCAGAATTGGACCGTCGGGACGGTGCGGGCGGCCTCGTCGGCCTCGAAGTACTCGCGCCGCTCGAACTTCAACATCCGGGCGAAGATCATCGTCGGGAACTGCTGCAGCTTGTTGTTGTAGTCCAGGACGCTGTCGTTGTAGAACTGCCGCGCGTAGGCGACCCGACCCTCGGTCGCGGTCAGCTCCTCCTGCAGGGCGAGGAAGTTCTGGTTCGCCTTGAGGTCGGGGTACGCCTCGCCGAGGGCGAACAACTGGCGCAGCGCACCGGTGATCTGGTTGTTGGCGTCCGCCTGGGCGTTCGGGGTGTCGGGGGCGGCCATCGCCGCGTTGCGGGCCCGGATGACGTTGTCGAGCGTCTCGCGCTCGTGGGCCGCGTATCCCTTGACCGTCTCGACCAGGTTGGGGATGAGATCGAGGCGACGCTTCAGCTGGACGTCGATCTGTGACCAGGCGTTCTCGATCTGGTTCCGCCGCCGGATCAGGCCGTTGTAGGCCAAGATCGCGTACAGCGCCAGCAGAACCAGGATCGCGATGATCACGATGAGGGCGACTGTCATGGGCGGAGAGTGTACGGCGCGGGCCTGGTCGCCGATTCTCTGGAGTGCTGGGATCGCCCGATGATCCCAGGATTCGTCAGAACCGGGTGTCGACGAGCTCCCGGTACATGCGGGCGTATTCGGCGGCGAGCGTGCGCATCGAGAAGTCCTGGGCTCGGCGGCGGCCGGCGGCGCTGAGGGTGGCGGCGACGGTGTCGTCGGCGAGGACCTTGCCGAGCGCGACGGCGAGGGCGTCGGAGTCACCCGGCGGGACGAGGAGGGCGTCGAGGCCGTCGGTGGCGACGTTGCGGTAGCCGTCGATCGCGCTGGCGACGACCGGGGTACCCGCCGCCATCGCCTCGATCAGCACGACGCCGAACGACTCGCCATGCAGCGACGGCGCGCAGACCACCGAGGCACCGCGCAACCGGGCGAGCTTCTCGGGGTCGCTGATCCGGCCGAGCCAGGTGATGCGGGGGTCGTCGCGGTACGCGTCACGGAGCTGCGGACTGTCTGGCCCGTCGCCGCCGATCCACAGCCGGATGTCGTCCGGCAACGACTGGAAGGCCTGGAGGAGGACGGCGAGACCCTTGCGCTCCTCGTGGCGGCCGAGGAAGAAGATCGTCGGGTTGGTCGCGGGGGTGGGCGCGGTGCCGGCGATGTCCTCCACCTCGACGCCGTTGAACAGCACGGAGTACTCCCCGCCGAGGTGCGACTGGGCCAGCTCCAGGGCGTCTTTCGACACGACCACCTTGCGGTCGATGCGCCCCGCGATCCAGCGCACGAGGGGACGGAACACGACGTAGCTCGATGACCGGCCGGCGGCGTGGAAGGTGCCGACGAGCGGGGCCGGGTGCATCAACACCGTCGTCATCGGCGGACCGGGAGCGAGCGGCTCGTGAACGTGCACGACGTCGAACCGCTCGTCGTTGAGCGCCCGGATCGTGCGCAGGGCCGCCGGCGGGTCCGGCGCCAGCGGCGCGATCGACCCGTTCGCCGCCGTCGGAAGGCTGTTGCCGAGCGGGGTGACGAACGCCTCCGGCGGTGGCCCGTCGCAGGGTCCGAGGACCCGGGCCTCGTGCCCTTGCCGTCGCAACTCCCGGGCCAGCCCGAGCACCTGGCCCTGCACGCCCCCAGGCAGGCTGAGGCTGTAGGGGCACACCAGCCCGACTCGCATCCGCCGCACCGTACACGGAACCGATTTCGGCGCGGCGGTGTCCGTCGGGCGTGAAGAAGCTGCTCGTCCCGCTCGCCGCCGGCGCCGCCGCCCTCATCCCGCTCGCCGCCCCCCACGGTGTCGACGCCGGCGGCTGGGCGGTGACCACGCTCGACCCGATGGCGGCACCCGCACCGGGCGAACCGGTCGACGTCGGGTTCACCATCCGCCAGCACGGGGTCACGCCGGTCACCGTCGACGGAGTCGAGATCATGGTCACCAACGCCGGTGGAGCGACCGAGGCGTTCGCCGCCCGTTCCGAGGGCGCGACCGGGCACTACACCGCGGCGGTGAGGTTCCCGGCCGCCGGGTCGTACCGCTGGAGCGTGGTCCAGGGCTGGTTCGGGCCGCAGGAGCTCGGCACGATCGACGTCCAACCGCTCACCACCCCGGCGAATCCTGGCGGGGAACGGTGGCCGCTCGTGTGGCGGGTGGTGCTCCCGTTCCTGGTGGTGATCCTGGCGCTCGCCGCCGTCCTCGACCGTCGCCGCCGCGTTCCGGCGACGGCGTGATCGTCCGCACCGCCCTCTACGCGCTCGGTGCGGCAGCTGCGCTCGGGGCGTCCGTGCTCGCCTGGACGAGCGACCGGAGCACCGGCGCGCCGACCGCCGCGGCGCCGGGCTCGGCGCCGCTGGACGGTGCGTCGCTCTTCCACGCCAAGGGCTGCGCGACGTGCCACAACGGCCCGGACTCCGGCGCCAGTTTCTCCGAGTTTCCCGACCTCAGCGATGCGCCGTCCTGGGCCGCGACGCGCGTGCCCGGGATGTCGGCGAGCGAGTACATCACGCAGTCGATCCGAGACCCCATCGCGGTGATCTCGCCCCAGTTCCACCCCGGCGGCGGGCCGACCGGGGGGATGCCCACCCTCGCCCTTTCGGACGCCGAAGTGGCCGCCGTCGTCGAGTACCTCCTCGCCCCGTGAGCTGACGGTCGCTCAGACCGTCTTGACGACGAGCACGTCGCAGGGGGCGTGGTGGACGATCTCGTTGGCGACCGCGCCGAGCACCCGCTGCACGCCCTGCATCCGCCGGTTTCCCACCACGATGAGCTCGGCGTCCACCCGTTCCGCCTCGGCGAGGATGACCGCCGCGGGCTTGCCGCTCACCGCCGCATGGGTGGCCGGCACGCCGG
Source organism: Actinomycetota bacterium (assembly GCA_046723555.1). Taxonomy (GTDB): domain Bacteria; phylum Actinomycetota; class Acidimicrobiia; order Acidimicrobiales; family Ilumatobacteraceae; genus JALZMG01. The sequence goes on from JBKOUV010000128.1 coordinate 14,743, forward strand.
CGGCCTTGTAACGGGCCGCCTGTTGGTCGGCGACCTGCTCGGCCATGCCGAGGTCGGAGAAGGTGAAGACGTCGCTGCCCACGCCGACCGTCGTGGTTCCCTTCCCACTGAAGGCGCACACGACGTGAACCGTCGCGCCGGTCGCGGCAGCGAGGTCTCCGGCTCGGTCGGCGGCTTTCGCCGCGGTGTCCGATCCATCGACGCCGATCACGTAGGTGCTCATTTGCAATGCTCCTCTCCCCGAGCGCCGTCCCGCTCGGCGGCGGACATCATGGCATCTCCGCGCCCAGGACCCATCGTGGAGGCGGAAAGCGGCCGATCAATCCCTTGGCGGTGACCTGGTGGAGGGCGACCGCGGCCGGCAGTCCACGCAGCCGGTAGTCGCCGAGCCGGCGGAAGCGAACCCCGTCGGAGAGCAGTCCCTTCGTCGCCTCCCGGGTGTCGCCGGTCACCAGGATCTGCCCGCCATGAGCCGCCGCGCAGACCCGCGCCGCGGTGTGCACCGCCATCCCGATGTAGTTGTCGTCGACGAGCTTCGGGTAGCCGCTGTGGATCCCGATCCGCACCCGGACATCGACCCCGTCGGGCCATCGGCGCTCGCGGAGCTGGTGCTGGATGTTGACCGCGACGTCGAGCGCCGAGGCCGGCGACTCGAAAGCGGCGAAGAACTCGTCGGCGCGCGTCTCCACGACCCGGCCGGTGAGCTTCACCGCGGTATCGCGGAGGATCCCACGGACGTCGTCGAGGAGCTCGCCGTAGCCGTCACCGAGTCGCTCGAGGAGGGCGGTCGAGCCCTCGATGTCGGTCAGCAGCATCGTCACGAACCCGGACGGCAGGGTCACGAGCGGGCGTCGGGCGAGCTCGCGCTCGGCCTCGAGCTGCCCGGCGATGAAGCCGACCGGGACGATCCCGAACCGCTTGGCCGCCCGGAGCAACCGGGCGCGGGCGCGGTCCCGTGCCTGCTCGTCCTCGAACTGCACCTGGCTGAAGCGGGCCAGGGCGTTGCGGACGTGCGGCGCGTCGTGGATCGGCAGCCGCCGCCCGCCCCGGGAGTCGACGTAGGCGAAGGCGCTGTCCGGCAGCTTGGCGCGGTCGGCCCCGTCGAGCTTGGCCACGCCTGAACTGTACGACGAAGCCGCGTCATCGGGACCGGACGACAGGGAGCGCTGGTGTGACCGTTGTCGCCGCTCGGGGATGCTCTCGCGGCGGTGCCGCGACGAGTAGGCGCTACCGACGCGTTTGCTCGTACCCGGGGTCGGACGGCCAGTTGGGCTGGAGCAGATGCCATTGCTCCGGGGCCCGGCGGATGAGCAGTTCGAGCTCACGCGCGAGCGCCTGCGTGATCCGGCTGACGTCGTCGCGCAGCTTGCCCTGCCGTTCGGAGGGGACGGGCGGACGGACCACCGCGTGGTGCCCGTTCACCCGTTCCGTGAAGTACACGCCCACCGGCATGATCGGCGCCCCCGTGCGCAGCGCCAGGGTCGCCGGACCGCCCGGCAGGGTGGTGCGCTCGCCGAAGAACTCCACCTCGACCCCTCCGCCCTGGATGTCGCGATCGCACAGCAGGCAGACGACTTCATTGCCGCGGAGCGCGGCCAGCGCCGCCCGTCCGGCGTTGGGTCCGAGCGGGACCACTGTCATCCCGAGGTCGCGGCGCCACGCGACGAACCAGTCGAACAGCTCGGGTGGATCGATCCGTTCGACGATCACCGTCACGCGGTACCCGCTGTCGGCCAGCCACCGGCCGGCCCACTCCCAGCCCCCCAGGTGCGGCAGGGCGAGCATCGCCCCGGTCCCCCGGTCGATGGCATCGGAGACGTGGTGAAAGCCCTCGACCGTGAACCCGGCCTCGACGGTGCGGGCCGACAGCGACGGGAGGCGCAGGCTCTCGATCCAGTACCTCGCGTACGAGTCGAAGGCCTCCTGCACGCCCTGACGCACCTTGCGGTCCGGCCACCACGGGTTCACCCGGCGCAGGTGCCGGGCGATCATCGCCCGGCGTTCGGAGTTGGCGAAGCTGGCCCCGAGGCCGATCGGTGCGGCCAGACCCTCGGCGACGAACGCGGGCACGACCCGGGCGACCATCGCTCCGGTGCGGAACCCCCCGACGGCGACGGCCGCGGACAGGCGCTCGACAGGGCTGCGGGCGCCGTCCCGGGTCGGGGGCACCGTCAGGGACGTCGCCGCGGCACGCGGGTACGGCGACGCTCGCTGCGCGCCACCCGCCGGCTCTGGCGGCGGGAACGACGCAGTTCGATGCGGGCGGCCGTGATCGGGGCGACCTGAGCCTGTCGCCACACCTTGACGAACCGCTGGACCGCGGTGATCGCGGTGAGCGCCAGCATCACCCACAGGACCGGGACGAGCAGGCTCTCGAACAGCAGCCCGAGGCACAGCAGCACCAGCCGCTCGGCTCGCTCCATCAGGCCGCCCTTGGCGTCGAGGCCGAGCGATTCGGCCTTGGCCCGCTGGTACGAGATCAACGATGACAACGCCAGGATCGAGAACGGCAGCAGCGTCAGGTGGGCCGACTCGTGACCGGCGATGTACCACGTGACGCCGCCGAGCAGGACGCCGTCGGTGACGCGGTCGACGGTGGAGTCGAAGAACGCGCCCCGCTGGCTCGCCTGGTCCGACGCCTTGGCGAGGGCCCCGTCGAGCAGGTCGGGCAGCGCGGCGAGCACGACGAGCAACAGCCCGAGCTGGAGGTAGCCGACCCCGATGGCGAACGCCGCCCCGATTCCGACGACGAGCCCGATGATCGTCAGGTGGTCCGGAGTCAATCCGGTGCGTCGGAGACCAGCGCCGATGGGTTTGACCGCCTGGTCGATCGGCTTGCGGAACTTGCCGTCGAACACGCCGACCAGGCTAGCTGGGCGGGCTCGCCCCGGGCGTGAGCGCCGTCCGATGTGGGAAGCTGCCCAGGTGAGTGGCTCATCGCCCGCCGATCTGGCGGTGGCGTTCCGGTCCCTCGACCGGCGGCTCCGTGAGTCGATCGGCGACGGCTCGGAGGCGGCCGTCGGCGGGCTGGTGGGCGAGCTACGTGGCCACGTCGATTCGGCGGCAAGCCTGCTCGGCACGACGGCCGATCCGCAGGCCGTGGCCGAGGCGATCACGGCCCGCCGTCCCGATGACTGGGACCAACCGACGTTGGAGGAGTTGCGGCGTCACGCGCTCGGGGCCGGGGCGGTGCTGCGCCGGATCGCCGCGGCGACCGAGAGCGACCAGGGAGACTGACGCGGGGAGGACTGCGAGCGAGGGAGCGCCGCCGTCCACCGATGCGAGCGACCGAGCGCCAGCGAGGAAGCGGTCAGCGGCGGCCTGCGTGGCCGGGGAACGCCGTCATCGCACGCCGTGCACGTCGTGCCACTCCCGCCGGAGGCGCCGCAGCGCCCGAGCCTGGGCCATGCGCACGGCGCCGGCCCGCTTGCCCAGCCGGGTCCCGACCTCCTCACTGCTCAGCCCGCTGTGCACGCGCAACTCCAGCAACTCCCGCTCCTCCGGCGCCAGGCGCTCGAACGCCACCCGCATCGCCGCGGCCTGGTCGCGGGCGATGATCTCGTCCTCGGGGCCCCGCTCCACCGTCGGCTGGTCGGTGACTTCGTCGACGTGCCGTCGCCACCGTCGTCCCGCCTCGAGGATCACGTTGCGGGCGATCCCGTAGAGCCAGCCGTCGAAGCCGGCGCCCTGCCAGCTGAAGCCGTCGATGTTGTCGAGCGCGCGGGCCATCGTCTCGCTCACCGCGTCCTCGGCCGCGTCCTCGTCCGGCAACCGGCGGCGGGCGTAGCTGAACAGCCGGGTGTACGACCGGCGGTAGAGGTGCTCCCACGCGTCGGGGTCGCGCCGGGTCGCCCGCCCGACCACCGCCCGGAGGGCGTCGTCGTCCGTCGTCGTGGCGCCCTCCATGCAGAGCGTTCGGTTCCCACCCCGCCGTGGATGGACCCAGGCGCGGCAGCACCCCCGACCCCACCCAGGCCGGGGGTGCCAGCTGCGCCCGATCAGTCGAGGGAGCCGGGGATCGATGTCACTGATCGAGCGGGATCGCGATGTCGACCACCGGAACCGCGAACGTGCCCACTGCCGAGGCCCGCCCGGTCAGCACGTTGATCCGGTAGAAGGTGCCGCCGAACGAGGCGAACCCCTGGTTGCGCGCCGTCCAGCCGTTGGACACGACCGTGCTGAAGATGTCGAAGCCGACGTCGTTGGCGGCATCGGCGATCAGCCTGCCGGTGGCGTTGAGCGTGCCGGCGTTGGGCGGAGCCTGGATCGCGACCTGGTCGAGCGTGCTGTCGACGTCGAACAGCGTCGTCGCCGTGTTCGGGCTGGCGTCGTTGTTGGTGTCGGCGACGGGCCGTCACGCCGAGCGCCGGGCTGACCGGCGGCGGGCCGAGGTAGTTCAGGGCCGTGTCCGTCGTGGTGGTGCCGTCGTCGACGTTGGTCCGCAGGTTCTGCCCGGTGTCGGACACGATCCGCAGCCGGTCGACGGTGGGGTTGAAGTCGATCCCGAAGCGGGTGCCCTGGAGGGTCACGTCGAGGCGGGCCCGCAGGTGCGCCTCGGCCGTGCGGGGGTTGAGGACGTACAGACCGCCGGAATCGCCGAGGCCGTAGAGGGCGCCGGTCGCCGGGCGGTAGTCGATGCCGACGAGCTTGGTGTCGGTCTGCAGGCCGCGGATCCGGCCGATCAGGTCGGCGCCGCGGGCTTGGGTGGTCTCGAAGCACACCAGCCGGCCGTCGGCGGTGAGCCCGACGACGTCGAGCACGCGCTCGGAGCGGGTGCGGACGGCACAGTCGACTTGGTCCTGACGCGACGCGGCCTGACCCGATCCGGCGGCCAGGCCGACGACGGAGAGAGCCGCGACGATCGACGGGATGAGGATCGTTCGACGCATGGGGGGTGAACCCTTTCTGTTGGGGGGATTGGTCGGTGTGTTATGACCCGACCGACCGCTCCGTCACAGGGTTCGACCCACCCGAGGGTTTGCTGTCACCCGAGGGTTTGGTGCGGGACGTATCGGCGCGAAACCCTCGGACGGCGCGAAACCCTCGGGTGAAGGGTTACTCGACGGCGGCGATGTTCTCCGACTCGGTGCCGTCGGGCTCGGTGGTGAGGAAGGCGTCGACGATCTCGACGGCGACCGGCTCCGACGTCAGTCGCAGCCCCAGCGCGAGCACGTTGGCGTCGTTCCACTTGCGGGCGCCGCGCGCCGTTTCGGGATCGGTGCAGAGGGCGGCCCGGACGCCCGGGACCTTGTTGGCGGCGATCGACACCCCGGTACCCGTCCAGCACCACACGATGCCGCGGTCGGCCCGGCCGCCCGCCACCGCCTCGCCGACGCCCCGGCCGACCTCGGGCCACGGGTCGCCGTGGCCGAGCACGACGAGCTCGTGGCCGGCGTCCACCACGTGCCGCTCGACGGCCTCGGTGACGGCGCTGACCTCGTCGGTGCCGACGGCGATCCGCATCAGCGAC
>JBKOUV010000267.1:0-8566 GCA_046723555.1 Actinomycetota bacterium
AACGAGGTCGAGAACCTGGAGGCGGTCGTCAAGGGGGTGCGGGTCGCCGTCCCGGACGCCGGCATCGTGATCGTCGACGACGCCAGCACGGACGGCACGGGTGCGCTCGCCTCGCGTCTCGCCGCCGAGCTCGGCGACCTCGACCTGCTGGCCCGCCCGGCCAAGCTCGGCCTCGGGTCGGCCTACCGCGACGGGTTCCGCCGGGCGATCGACGGCGGCGCCGAGATCTGCGCCCAGATCGACGCCGACCTCTCCCACGACCCACAAGTGCTGCCGGCGCTGGTCGCCAACATCGAGCACGGCGCCGACCTCGCCATCGGGAGCCGGTACGTGCCGGGCGGTGGCACCGAGAGCTGGTCGCGCCGCCGGCGGTGGTTGTCCCGGTGGGGCAATCGCTACGCCGCGGGCGTGCTCGGGCTGGCCGTCAACGACGCCACGTCGGGCTACCGCGCCTACCGGGTCGCCGCGCTCGAGGCGATGGGGTTCGAGACCGTGACCGCGGACGGCTACGGCTTCCAGATCGAGATGACCCACCGGCTCGTGCGTTCCGGCGGGCGCATCGTCGAGTTCCCGATCGTGTTCCGCGACCGCCATGCCGGTCAGTCCAAGCTGTCCCAGGGGATCGTGCGGGAGGCGCTCGGGCTGGTGGTACGGCTGTGGTTCGAAGACCGGCGGGGCCGGCGGGCCCGCCGCCGCCACAGCGGCTGAACCCGATCGAACCCGGCAGACTGACGCCGTGCCGCCGCGCACGATCCTCCACGTCGACATGGACGCGTTCTTCGTCGCGTGTGAGCTGCGCCGCCGCCCGGAGCTGCGGGGTCGGCCGGTGGTGGTCGGGGGCACCGGGCGGCGGGGAGTGGTCGCCGCCGCCTCCTACGAGGCCCGCCGCTACGGGGTGTTCTCGGCGATGCCGTCGGCGACGGCGCGCCGGCTGTGCCCGCACGCGGTGTTCCTGCCCGGCGACCACGGGCTGTACTCGGCCGTCAGCCGGGACGTCCGCCACGTCTTCGCCCGGGTGACCCCGCTGGTCGAGCCGTTGGCGCTGGACGAGGCGTTCCTCGACGTCACGGGAGCGCAGGCGCTGTTCGGCAGCGGAGTCACGATCGCCCACCGCCTGCGCGGCGAGATCCACGAGGAGCTCGGGCTCGACTGCTCGGTCGGCGTGGCCCCGAACAAGTTCCTGGCCAAGCTGGCGTCGGTCGACGCCAAGCCTCGGCCGTCGCCGGACGGGATCCGGCCGGGACCCGGCGTGTTCGAGGTGCGACCGGGTGAGGAACTGGCGTACCTCCACCCGCTACCCGTCGGGCGACTGTGGGGGGTCGGGCCGTCGACGCTCGAGCGCCTCCGCCGGATGGGCGTCGCCACCGTCGGCGACCTCGCCGCGCTCCGGCCGGCGGCCGTGATCGCCAGCCTGGGCAAGGCCCACGGGCGCCAGCTCCTCGAACTGGCCGCGGGACAGGACGACCGCCCGGTGGAGCCGGCCCGGGAGATGAAGTCGATCAGCCACGAGGAGACGTTTGCCCACGACCTCCACGAGCGAGCCGACGTTCACCGGGAGTTGGTGCGGCTCGCCGATGCCGTGGCCGCCCGGCTGCGTGAGCACGGCACCGGCGCCCGCACGTTCACCCTCAAGGTGCGCGACGGCGGGTTCACCACGATCACCCGCGCCACCACCGTCGCCGGAGCGATCGACACCGCCCCGGCGATCGTCGCCGCCGCGGCGCCGTTGCTCGAGGCGGTGGACCTCAGCGCCGGCGTGCGCCTCCTCGGGCTGGCGGCGTCGAAGTTCGCGATCCCCGCCGAGCAGCTCCGGTTCGACGATCTCGGGGAGCAGAGCCGGCGGTGGAGCGACGCCAGCCGGGCCGTCGACGACGTCCGGGAGCGGTTCGGCGAATCGGCGATCGGTCCGGCGAGCTCGGTCGCGAGGGGCCGGATCCGGCTCGTACGGGCTGGTACCCAGCAGTGGGGCCCGGACCACGAGGGCGCCGGGCCGGATTCTTCGGGGGGCGGAGGATCGTTGAGCGATCCCGGCTCTCGTCAGAACCCCGACCAGCAAGATGCGCGTTGAGCGCTGACTCCGAACGTGGGATGATGGAGGCAGTGCCGCTTTCCGAGGACGAGCAACGGATCCTCCGCCAGATCGAGCAGCAGCTCGAGCAGGACCCGACGTTCGCCGCGCGCGGCTACCGCGTCCCCCGCCACCGGGTTGCGCTCCTGGCCGTTGGGCTGGTCGCGGCGCTGACGATCACGGTGTTGGGGCTCTCGGTGAGCTTCTGGCTCGCCTTCGCCGGGTTCCTCGTCGTGCTCTTCGTGGCGGTGTCACTCGAGCGAGAGGTGCGGCTGCTCGCCCGCGAGCGGCTGGGCTCACTGCCGATCAGTGCCTGGCTCGGCGGCGGACGCCGCGGCGGCACGTCCCGTCACGAACCCGCGGACTGAGCTCGCTCGCGACCCCTCGGGGGTTCACTTCCAGACGGTGAAGTAACGGCGGAACCGGCCGCCCGCGGTCATGTAGTCAGCGGCGACCCGCTCCACCTGGCGACACCAGCGATTGGGACCGGGCTCGCCCTCGTGCTCCGTTCCGATCACCGATTCGAGCTCTTCCGGCGGGGCGTAGGTGGCGGCCGTGGCGACGACGGCCAGTGACCGCAGCGGCCGCGCGGCCACCGGTAGGCGAGGAGCGGCGGCGCGGGCCTGCTCGAGGGGGGTGAGGCTCGGGTCGGCGTGGAACCCGGTGGCGGCGACGGCCTCGAGCGCCCGCTCCCAGAGATCGGCCACGTGGCGGCGCAAATCCGCGTTGGGGCGGCGCCGGCGCCACCACCGCACCAGCCCCGGCAGCGCCAGCACGAGGCCGAGCACGCCGACGATCGTCGCCAGCGCGGTCCACGGTGGGCTGGGGTTCGCCACCACGCCGGTGGTGTCGACGACCGATGTCGGCGCCGGACCCGGAGCCTGGCCCAGCGTCGGGTCGTCCGACCGCGGCACGGTCGGCGCCACCGCCGTGACGGGGACCTCCGGGGGTGCTTCGCCGCCGCCGTCACCGCCGCCGCCGGTTCCGGGCGGGGGCACGGTGTCGTCCTGGGCGGGCGCCACGCCGGTGTAGTCCTGGGCGCCCGGTGCCCCCCGTCCCGGCGTGGGCTCGAAGGAGACCCACCCGAGTCCGTCGAACCACACCTCGGGCCAGGCGTGGGCGTTCTTGCCGAGCACCGAGAAGGTCCCGTCGCCGCCCAGGCCGGGAGTGAAGCCGACGGCGACCCGGGCCGGGATGTCGAGCGCGCGAGCCATCGCCGCGAACGTGCCGGCGAACTGCTCGCAGTAGCCGATCCGCTGACGCAGGAAGGCCTCGATCGCGGAGGTGCCGTGGCCCTGGGGGACCTCGAGGCTGTACTCGAACTCGCTCCGGAACCAGTTCTGCAGCGTCAGCATGGCGTCGTACGTCGTCGCCGAGCCGTTCGTGACGTCCGCCGCGGTGTTGCGCACCGAGGCCGGGAAGTTGGAGGGGAGCTCGAGGTAGATCGGGTCGGGGGGCGCGTCTGACGTCGCCGCCCGTAGTTCGTCCTTGGTGAAGTGGGGCGTGGCCGACACGATGTGGAACTGGTCGCCCCGCTCCAGGTCGGGGTCGGCGTGGATCAGGGTCGAAGTCGTGGGAGCCCAGCGCAGTCCCTCGCCGGACGCCTCCACCGGCTCGGCCGCCACGGGCAGCAGCTCTCCCGCGAGCGACTTGATCTCGATGTCCTGGACGAGCTCGGTGGAGCCCGGCGGAGCATCGGCGAGGCTCGACCCGACGTCGTCGAGGTTGCCGCCGAGGTCCCACTTGTTGCCGTCGAACACGGACAGGCCGGTGGCCCGCCAGTACGAGGGCGCCGAAGCGTGGACGACGAAGAGCTCGGTCGCCGCCCGGTCGACGAGCCGGGCCCGGATGTCGACCAACGGGTTGAGCACCTCGGTGACGCCGCCGCCGCGGCCCTTGGTGTCGATCAGCGCGTCGGCGTCGGCGCCCGGCAGGCGGGGCCCCACCGCCCAGGCCCCGACGACGACGACGCACCCGACGGCCGCCGCCGCCGGGAGCGTCATCCCCAGCGCCCGTCGGGGACGTCCCAGCACGGTGCGCGGGGGTTGGGCGAAACGAGCTCGGAGCAGCGCCGCCGCCAGCACCCCGGCGGCGACGAGTGCGAGGGTGAGCGTCACCCGGTGGCGGCTGGCGCCGACGGCGGCGACGAACACGAACAGGACTCCGGCCGGCACCAGGGCCTCGCCGCGGGCGCGGGCGCGGAAGGCGAACGTGTCGCCGAGGAGCACGGCGATGCCGGTACCGATCGCGGCCAGCAGCGACCACCCGCCGACGTACGCGACCGGCGCGACCGCGGCCGGGAACTGGTCGCGTACGAGTGCGAGGTCCGCCCGGGCGATGGTGAACGTCTCGCCGGTCGGGAACACCGACGCGAACGTGTCGGGGTAGTTGAGCCACAGGATCACCCACCCGAGGGCGACGGCGGTGATCGCGACGGCGAGCGCACCGGGCACCGGCCGCTGCCGCAGCACCCACGAAAGCCCGTGGCCGACGATCACGACGACCAGCACGTCGCCGACGAAGGTCCACTCGCCGAACACGCGGGCGAAGCCGAGCGCGGCGACGAAGGAGTACAAGGCGAGGCCGAGCGTGGCGGCGGCATCGAGCACGCGGCGACGGTCGGCGATAGCGCTCACACGGCCCCCATGAGCGGGCCGACGGGGCGCGGTTGCCGGCGCGAGGAGTCGAGCCGGGCGACGCCGGCCATGAACCCCCACCCGTCGAGGAACGCGGCCTCCGTGCGGGCGTCGACCGAGAGCGTCGTCGCTCGCCGCGGTGCGTCGAGGGTGAACACGCCGAGCGTGGTGAGCGACGGTTCGGCCACCCGTTCGAGCGCGGCCAACGCGGCCGTTCCCGGGCCGGTGGTGATCGCGATCACCAGCCCGAGGCCCTCACTGGGATCGCGTTCGACCGGCATGACGGGCTGGGTGCTCGGGTTGATGCGGGCGAGCAGGTGGAGGGTCTGGGCGGCGACGTCGGGCCCGCGGATGTCGGCGCCGTCGGTGGTGACGAAGCGAGTGGTCAGCCCGGCGCGGTCGGCGCTGTGGACCACGCTCGCCGCCGCGGTGACCGCCCGTTCGAACGCCTCCTCGCCCTCGGCGCCCGGGGGGATGTGCTGGTCGAGCAGCACGACACACCGGCGCAGCCCCTCGACGGTGTGCTGGCGGACCTTCAGCTCCTCCGAACGCGCCGACGCCCGCCAGTGGATGGAGCGCGGCTCGTCGCCCTCGACGTAGTCACGCAAGCTGTGGAAGTCGCCCGGGCCCAGGCGCTGGGCGAGGGCGAGCAGGTGGCGGCCGAGCGTCCCCTGACCCAGAGCCGGCATGTCGAGCAGGTGGGCTCGGGGCGACACGAGCACTTCCTCGGTGCCGGCCACATCGGTCACCGAGCTGGCGAGGCCGAGCACGTCGTGGCGGATCGCGGTGAGCGGTCCGATCGTCAACACCCCCCGTCGCTCGGTCGGGATCCGGTATCCCGCGCTGACTTCGTCGTCCGGCCGCAACGGCGCGACGGCCATGCGCGCGGTCCGCGTCTGACCCACCGGCTCGACGAGCTCGAAGGACGGCGACCGGGTCGAGCCGACCTGTTGCACGAGCACCTCGACGCGGCCGACGTCGCCGGCGGTGAGGACGGAGGGTCGGATCCAGCGGTGCACAGTGACGTTCGGTCGCCGCAGCCGGACGACGGCCCAGGCGACGAGCACGGCGGCGGCCATCGCCGCCCCGATCACGAAGAGCTCGAGGATCCCGAACAGCCGGCCGATCACGAGCGCGATCGCGGCGGACGCGAGAACGGTCCAACCCTGGCGGGTCGGGTTGGTGCGCACGCTCTCCCTCGAGGATCAGCGCGCCGTCGGGACCGGCACTTCGGCCAGGATCTCGTTGATGGCGTCGGCGGGATCGAGGCGGGCGCCCCGGTCGGTGCGCAGGAGCAGCCGGTGGGCGAGGGCGGAGACGGCCATCGCCTTCACGTCGTCCGGAGTGGCGTACGAGCGGCCCCGAGCCGCGGCGTGCGAGCGGGCGGCCGCGGTGAGCTGGAGGGTGGCGCGGGGGGAGAGGCCGAGCTCGACGGCCGGGTGGCGGCGGCTGGCCTCGGCGATGTCGACGAGGTACGCCTTCAGGGCGTCGGCGACGAACACCGAGCGCACGGCCTCCATCATCGTGATCACTTCGGAGCTGGAGACGACCGGGGACAGCTTCGCCAGCGCGTCGATCGCGCCCCGGCCGTCGAGGATCGACATCTCCGCGGCGCGGCCCGGGTAGCCAAGCGAGATCCGCATGAGGAACCGGTCGAGCTGGCTCTCCGGGAGCCGGTAGGTGCCCTCCTGGTCGACCGGGTTCTGGGTGGCGATGACCATGAACGGCGGATCGAGCGTGCGGGTCTGGCCGTCGACGGTGATCTGGCGCTCCTCCATCGACTCGAGCAGCGCCGACTGGGTCTTCGGCGACGCCCGGTTGATCTCGTCGGTCAGCACGATGTTGGCGAAGAGCGGCCCCGGCTGAAAGTGGAACTGCTCGGTCGAGCGCTGGTAGATGCTGACTCCGACGAGGTCGGCGGGGAGGAGGTCGGGGGTGAACTGCACCCGCTTCCACGTGCAGTCGATCGACGCGGCGAGGGCCTTGGCGAGGCTGGTCTTGCCCACTCCGGGCACATCCTCGATCAACAGATGGCCTTCGCCGAGCAGGCACATCACGGCGAGTTCGATCGGTTCCATCTTGCCGTGGACGACCTGGGCGATGTTCGCCGTGATCGCGTCGAACAGCGACGCGAAGCGCGAGCTGACGCCGTCGGACGGGGGAACTTCAGTGCCCGCGGGACGGCTGGACGACAGTGTCACCCCGGAGAGGGTAATCGTTGAAAAGCTTCGACCCCCGTCGGCTTCACCCGAGTGTTTGCCGCTACCCGAGGGTTTCGCGCCGATACGTACCGGCACCAAACACTCGGCTGGCGCGAAACACTCGGATGGGCGGGCGGTACGGTCGCGGGGCGATGGCCAGCTACCTCGCGATCGACGTCGGGACGGTCCGGCTTGCCGCCGGTGTGGTCGACGACGACGGCGAGGCGATCGTCCGCGACCGGGTGACGACACCCCCGCGGGACGTGTGGCCGGCGCTGCACCGGCTCGTCCGCCGGGTCGTGGCCGCCCGGCCGGTCGACGCCGACCCGCTCGAGCTGTGTGGCGTCAGCTGCGAGGGGCCGATCGATCGCGAGGCGGGCACCATCGAGCCGATGCACCTTCCGGCGATGCACCACTTCGAGTTGCGCGAACGGGTGCGCGACCTCACCGGTCTGCCGACGGTGATCGGCACGGCCGCCCACGCCCGCGTGCTCGCCGAGCGCTGGATCGGCGCGGCCCGGGCGGTCGACGACGTGATGGTCGTCGTCCTGTCCGACGCCGTCGAAGCCGGGATCGTGTGCAACGGACGGCTGCTCCGGGGCCGCCGCGGCAATGCCGGTCAGCTCGGCCACGTGATCGTCGAACCGGAGGGACTTCCGTGCCCGTGCGGTGGGCAGGGCTGCCTGACGGCGTACGCCTCGTCGTCGGCGATCGAGAACGAGACCAACCGACCACTGCGGCGGGCGCCGGCGGCGGTGATCGAGCGCACCGGGATGATGATCGGCCGGGCCGTGGCGTCGGCCGCCGCGGTCCTCGACCTGCGGATGGTGCTGCTCGCCGGCGCCGTGCCGTCGGTGTTCGGGATGCCGTTACTCGAGGCGGCGCGCCGCGAGCTCGACCAGCGCAGCCGGCTGGTCCACCTCCGCCAGGGAGCGGACCGGGCCGAGTCCCGAGTCGCCCTCGACTTCACGACGATGGGGATCGAGGCACCGCTCGTCGGTGCCGCCGCCCTCGCCCGACTCGACGACGCCGCCTGAGTGGCGCGGCGGGAACCACGCCCCGGACATGCGACGACCCCGGCGCGCCGTTGCGCCGGGGCCGAAGCACTTGGCTCCCGCGAAGTCAGTTGAGGTCGGGCGAGCGGGGAACGGATCACTCGATGACGGTGCCGTCGGGGGCGACGGCGTACCAGACGCCGCCGGATCCCTGGCCGTTCACGTCGCCAGGGGCCGAGTCGCCGGTGAAGGTGTACAGCGGCCAGTCGCCCGCCTTGAGCTGCTGTCCGCCTTCGGGGTTCGGGACGAGTGAGAACACGGTCGGGTCGAGGTCGCCGTAGTTCGGCTGGCCCTGGACGACGAGCGGCGGCCAAGCGTTGGCGCACTCGCCGGCGCACGTGGGCGTGCCTTCGGTGTCGTTGAGGAAGGCGTAGAGCGTCATCCCCTGGGCGTCGACGAGCACGGTGCCGATCGAGGTCTCGGCGGCGGCGACGGTGACGTTCCCCGCCGGCGCGGCCGTCCCGGCGGGTGCGGCCGTAGTGCCCGGGGCGGCCGTCGTGGCCGGTGCCGCCGTCGTCGCGGGCGCGGCGGTCGTGGCGGGAGCTGCTGTGGTGGCCGGGGCGGCGGTCGTCGCGGGCGCGGCGGTCGTGGCGGGAGCCTCAGTAG
>JBKOUV010000094.1:0-12505 GCA_046723555.1 Actinomycetota bacterium
GTCGGGGGCACCCGCATCCTGCCGGGAGGCTGGGTCGACCACGCCCGCACGGTCGTCGCCCACGATCCGGAAACCGGGTTCGGCTACGGGCGCCACTGGTGGACGTGGCCGGACCAGCCCGATTCGCTGGCGGCCCACGGCTACGAGGGCCAGTACGTGATCGTGCTGCCCCGCCACGACGCCGCGATCGTCCACCTCGGCAAGACCGACAGCGCCGTGCGGGACCGGCTCGTGGCCCGCCTCCGTCGGATCATCGACCTGTTGTAGTAGCAAGGTTGTGGTGACGGATCGGAGCCCGCTGATGGAAACGGGCGAGCTGCCGCCGATCACGCGGGACCCCTCGCGCCCGCTGCCCCGGTGGCGCTTCAAGCCCGTGAAGCACACGTTCGGGGTGATCCTGTTCGCCGCCGTCATCTACTTCCTGGTGCTGCCGCTGATCCCCGGGTTCCGCAGCGCGGTCGACGAGCTCAGCGACGTGCGGCCGGCGTTCCTCGCCGTCGGCCTGGTCCTGCAGATGGCGTCGTGGTTCTGCTACTCGCTGATGACCCGGTCCGCGCTCGGCGACCAGGCCCGCTCGATCTCCCGCTTGCGGATGTTCCGCATCCAGCTCAGCACCAAGGCGTTGTCGAACATCGTGCCCGGTGGGAGCGCCGCTTCGTCAGCTCTCGGTTACCGGCTGCTGACGCTGTCGGGCATCAGCGGGCCCGACGCCGGCTTCGCCCTGGCCACGGCCGGCCTGGGATCGGCGGTCGTCCTCAACCTGCTGTTCTGGACCGCGCTGCTCGTGTCGATCCCGCTGCAGCGGGGGGCGAACCCACTGTACGTCACGGCCGCGCTCGCCGGCGTCCTGATCATGGTCTTCGCCGCCTTCCTCATCCTCGGTCTGCTGCACGGGCAGGGCCGCGCCGAGCGGGTCCTGCGCTGGGTCGCGAGGAAGCTGCGCTTCAACGCCGACACCGCGGCAACCGTCCTCCGTCAGGTCGGCGAACGGGTGGAAGACCTCGTCGAGAACCGCTCCGTGCTCGGCCGAGTCGTGCTCGGCTCCACGGCGGCCTGGTTGCTCGACGCCTCGTCGCTGTGGGTCTTCCTCCGCGCCTTCGGCGGCAGCCTCGACGTCGTCTCGCTGATGGTGGCGTTCGGGCTGGCCAACATCTTCGCCGTGATACCGATCACGCCCGGCGGTCTCGGCATCGTCGAAGGTGTGTACATCCCCACCCTCGTCGGGTTCGGCCTGACCCGCCGGGTGGCCACGCTCGGCGTGGCGTCCTACCGGCTGGCGCAGTACTGGTTCCCGATCGTGCTGGGCGGGATCGTGTACGCGACGCTGCGGGTCGGCCCGTGGTCGATCGTGCGGCGCGACCGCCTCGACCGCCTGCGCGACATCGCCCACCGGGAGACGGAGGAGAGCGAGCGCCGCATCGAGTTCGCGATGCGGTCGTGGGACCGCCGGGCCGCGCTGCGGCCGGTCGACGGGGACGGGCCCACCGAGCCTGCTTCGGACGAGACCAAGTGATCCAGATCCTCGACTGGGGGATGCCCCGGCTCCGCGATCTGCCGTGGCGGGCGACGCGGGACCCGTGGCTCGTCCTCGTCGCCGAGGTGATGCTGCAACAGACCCAGGCCCGCCGGGTCATCCCGGTGTGGCAGGCATTCTGCGCCGCCTACCCGACCCCGCGCGCGTGCGCCGACGCATCGCTCGGCGACATCCTGCGCGTCTGGCAGGGGCTCGGGTACCCGCGGCGGGCCCGCGACCTCCATGCCGCCGCCGAGCTGATCGTCGCCCGACACGGCGGACGGGTGCCCGACGATCTTGCCGCCCTGCTCGATCTGCCCGGCGTCGGCCGCTACACGGCGCGGGCGGTCTTCACCTTCGCGTTCGAGCGCGACGTGGCGGTCGTCGAGACCAACATCGCCCGGGTTCTCGCCCGCGTCGCCGGACGGCGGCTCACGTTGGGCGAGGTCCAGGAGTTCGCTGACTCGCTCGTCCCGGCCGGTGATGGATGGGCGTGGAACCAGGTGATGATGGACTTCGGGGCGACGGTGTGCCGGCCGGTGCCCGCCTGCGACGGCTGTCCGGTGCGTGACGTTTGCGGATGGCAGCGCGCCGGCCGGCCGGAGCCCGATCCGGCCGTCGGGTCGGCGGCGGTCAGCGGCCGCCAGGCGCCGTACGACGGCAGCGACCGGCAGGCTCGCGGGCGGGTGCTGCGCCAGCTCGCCCGTGGTCCGGCGCCGGCCGCCGGGTTCCCGCCGCGAATCGTCGCAGGCCTGATCACCGACCGCCTCGTCGTCCGCAGCGGCTCTGACCTGCAGCTGCCCTGACTTGTACGCTGCCGGCGTGCGACCCCCGAAGGACTTCTTCCGCCCGCTCGCCGTCGGCGCGCCGGATCCCGTCCGGGAGATCCCCGTCAAGCCGTCCCGGGTGATCCACTTCCTGCCGGCGTTCAACACCAAGATGGTCGCCAAGGTGCCGGACCTCGCGCCGACCGTCGACGTGCTGCTGGCCAACCTGGAGGACGGCGTGCCGGCGTCGGAGAAGGAGAACGCCCGGGCGGGGCTGATCGAGGTCGGCAAGGCCTGGCAGTATCCCGACACCCAGCTGTGGACCCGGGTCAACGCGCTCGACTCGCCGTGGGTGCTCGACGATCTGATCGCCGCGGTGACCGAGGTCGGCGATCGGGTCGAGGTGATCATGATCCCCAAGGTGGAAGGGCCCGAGGACATCCACTACGTCGACCGGTTGGTCGCCCAGCTGGAGGCGCGAGCCGGCCTCGAGCGGCCGCTGCTGCTCCACGCGATCCTGGAGACGGCTCGGGGTGTCGCCAACGTCGAGGCGATCTGCGCGGCGTCGCCGCGCCTGCAGGGCATGTGCCTCGGCCCGGCCGACCTCGCCGCCAACCGGCGGATGAAGACGACCCGGGTGGGCGGGGGTCATCCCGGCTACGTCGTGCGGGAGGACCCGGACCCGGACGCACCCGAGCGGCCGCGGGCCACGCACCAGCAGGACCTGTGGCACTACACGATCGCCCGGATGGTGGACGCGTGCGTCACCTACGGCGTGTTCCCCTACTACGGGCCGTTCGGCGACATCGCCGACGCGGTCGGCTGCGAGGCCCAGTTCCGCAGCGCCTACCTGCTCGGCTGCGTCGGGGCGTGGAGCCTCCACCCCAGCCAGGTCGAGATCGCCAAGCGGGTGTTCAGTCCCGATCCCGCCGAAGTCGAACACGCCCGCCGGGTGATCGAGGCGATGGGCGACGGGACCGGGGCGGTGTTGCTCGACGGGCGGATGGAGGACGACGCGTCGGTGCGGCAGTGCCGGGTCGTGATCGAGCTCGCCACCCAGCTCGCCGCCCGTGACCCCGAGCTCGCCGCCGCCTACGGGTTGGTCACGTGACTGACGAGTTCCGGCCGCGGCGGTCGGTGCTGTACATGCCGGCCGCCAACGAGCGGGCGCTGGAGAAGGCGAAGTCGATCCCGTGCGACGCGATCATCTTCGACCTCGAGGATGCCGTCGCGCCCGATGCCAAGCCGGCGGCGCGCGAACGCGCCATCGCGGCGGTCCGCTCGGGGGAGTACGGACGTCGCGAGTTGACGATCCGCTGCAACGGGCTGGCGACGCCGTGGGGCGCCGACGACCTCGCCGCGTCCGGCGCGGCCGGACCGGCGGCCGTCGTCGTGCCCAAGGTCGACTCGACGGGCAATGTCGACGAGGTCGCCGCGGTGCTCGACACCGTGCTCGACTCCGGGGCCGCGAAGCCGGTGCCGATCTGGGCGATGATCGAGACGCCGACGGCGATCCTCGACGTGCGGGCGATCGCCGCCCATCCGCGAGTCGAAGTGCTCGTGATGGGCACGAACGATCTCGCCCGCGAGCTCCGGGCGCCGCTCGTGACGGGACGGGCGAACCTGGTGGCGCACTTGGCGACCGCGCTGCTCGCTGCCCGGGCGGCGGGCAAGGGCGCTCTCGACGGCGTGTTCAACGACGTCGGCGACGTCGACGGGTTCGCGGCCGAGTGCCGTCAGGGAGTCGAGCTCGGCTTCGACGGCAAGACGCTGATCCACCCGAGCCAGGTCGAGCCGGCCAACCGGGCGTGGTCACCCACCGACGACGACATCGAGCAGTCCCGCCGGATCATCGACGCCTACACGGAGGCCGAGGCGGACGGACGCGGCGTCGTCACCGTCGACGGCCGGATGATCGAGCACCTCCACGTCGCCAACGCCCGCCGCACCCTGGCGCTGGCCGACGCGATCCGGGACCTGAACCGGTTCTGATCGCGATTTGGGCTCAGTGCTGGTACCTGATCGCGATCAGAACCCTATTTTCGGTCACTGGGTGATCGCGGCGACGATCTCGTCGTAGGCGGCGTCGGCGTAGGCCCGCATCTCGTCGTCGGTGCGGTCCTGGATGGGGTGGGGCGTGAACACCCGGGCGGCGGACGAGAAGCCCAGCGACTTCGACTGGGCCGCGGCGGCTTCGACGAACTCGGCCGAGGCCACGAACACCGACGGCACGCCCCGCATCTCCAGGTCGCTGATGTCGTGCACACTGCACGACGTGCAGCTGCCTCAATCGGCGAGGGCCTCGATCACGACGTCGCACTGCGTCGCGATCTCGTGGCGCAGGTCGACCGGGGCCGGCTTGGTGAACGTCGGCTTGCGGTAGCGCTGCACCCGCGCCCCGGCCTCGGCGAGGCGGGTCTCGAGGCGGTCGAGGAACAGGTCGCCTCGCGGCTTGGAGATGTCGAGCAGCCCGACGCGCAGACCGGCCAGCGCGGCCGGCCGGTCGAGCCGTTGACGCTCGGCTACCTGTCGCTCGCCGGTGGGGTCGAGGACATATCGCGTGTTCATGGACTCACCTCCCTGGTGATGGGTTGGCTGCCGAGCTCGCCGTTGGCCCAGCCGCCGATGATCTCGGAGAACAGCCCGGCCCCGCCGCCCGCGCACGCGAGCAGGACGCCGCCAGGGCGGAACTTGGGGAGCGTCTTGTCGGCGAGGGCGGCGGGCAGGCCTTCGTCGATCCCTCCGGCGCCCCGGACCAGCTCGGCGCCCGGGATCTGGAGTCGGGCGTCGAGCTCGGCGAGGAGGCGGGCGCGGTCCCAGCCGGCGTCGGCGAAGACCCGGGCGTGCTCGGGGCCGACCACGAGGATGGCGTCGAAACCCAGGACGAGCTTGGGCGAGTGGAGCGTCCGGAGGCAGGCGGCGAGGCTGGTGGCGAGGCTCTCCGGCCGGCGGGAGATCTGGTCGACGACGCAGCGCGGGCCTTCACCGGCGAACAGCGTGATCGCGTCGACCCCCGGAGCGGCCCCGCGGCTCTCGGCGAGCGTGCCGAACGGCGAATCGGGTCGCTCGGCGAAGCAGAACGAGAGCTTGCCCGGGTTTCCGTGAGTTGCGCGGTCGACGCCCCCGGGTCGGCCGCCACCGACGTTGCGAACGACGAGCTGCAATGCCCGTCCGATCGTGAGGTTGGCCCGGTTGCCCTGACCGAGCGCGTTCACACCGGAGTTCATCCCGATGGCCTGCGTTCCCGGACCACTGGCCACGATCACCGGCCCGACCGGCATCGTCGTGGCGAGCACGCCGTGGATGTTGAACTGGTCGGTGCAGGCCGCCTCGACCGCCGTGATCACCCACGGCAGGTACTCGGGAAGGCAGCCGGCCAGCACCGCGGCGATGGCGATCTTCTCGACGGTCACGTCGACGAGATCCGGCGGGACCGTCGTGACCACCTCCGCCGGGTCGCGAGCCGTTCCCTCGAGCATGCGCAGCACGCGCTCCTCGGTGGGCGGGACGACGGGCAGCCCGTCGGTCCACCCGCGGGCGAACATCGCCTCGATGTCGTCCTCGCGCTCGGCCAGCTCGACACGACGCGACCGCAGGCGTCCGCCGTCGAATCGGACGCGCAGCGCGTCGACGCGGTCGGGGTCGACGCTCATCGAGCCGCAGCCCGGCCGGCTCGGTGGCAAGTCCTCACCGAGCCCGGTGATCCCGGTGATCCGCTGCCAATCGGGTCGGGACCAGCCGACGGTGCGTTCGACCTCCTCGCCGTCGACCACCTTGATCAACGTCGGCACGGTCTCGATTCCGTGGCGCCAGCTCACGCCGAGGTCGTGATCGTGGACCGCCGTGGTCCCGGGCGGGAACGAGGGATCGTCCTGGGTGTACACGGTCAGGTCGCCGCGCTCGGCGAGGGCCGGTAGCAGCGGCGCGATCATGCGGCACGTCTCGCACTCCTCCTTGACCACGACGAGGAGGGTTGTGTTCACGGGAACCGACCCTATTAGCATGTAACGAACGTCACCGGGCCCTACGTTTACATCTGGCCAGTTCGGGACGTACCGTTTGGCGGGTCGCGGAAGTCGTTCCCAGGTCAGGGGGTTTGCAAGCGCATGTTGATCACGTTCCATGGTGTGCGGGGGTCGACCCCGTGCCATGGGGACGACATCGCGCGGTACGGCGGCAACACCTCCTGCGTCTCCGTCGCCGCGCCCGGTGAGGACCCGTTGCTGTTCGACCTCGGTACCGGTGTCCGCTACTTCGGGCTGACCTTTCCGAACAGCAAGCCGTTCCGCGGGTCGTGCTTGCTGAGCCACCTCCACTGGGACCACGTCCAGGGGCTGCCGTTCTTCAGCCCATTGCTCCGCGAGGATTCCGAGCTCGTGGTCTACGCACCCGGACAGAACGGCGGCAAGGGTGCCGCCGACGTGCTCGCCGAGACGATCTGCCCGCCGCTGTTCCCGATCGGTCTGGAAGGGTTTCCGGGGCACGTCGACATCCGCGAGGTGACGCCGCAGTTCGAGATCGGCGGGTACGAGGTGGCGAGCGTGCCGGTGCCCCATGTCGGCGAGGCGTGCGGATACCGCGTGACCCACAATGGCCGCAGCGTCGCCTACGTCAGTGACCACCAGCAGCCGACCGAGGGGATCTCGGTCGCCGACGGGGTGCGGGAACTCTGCGCCGGCGTCGACTTGCTGATCCACGACGCCCAGTACACCCCGGCGGAGTTCGCCCGGAAGCGCGACTGGGGCCACTGCACGATCGAGTACGCGGTGTGGCTCGCCGGTGAGGTTGGAGCCCGCCGCTTGGCCTTGTTCCACCACGACCCCACCCACGACGACGAGATGATCGATCGCATGGCGGCCGGTGCGGCGCGCTGTGGGCAGGACATGGGCGTCGACGTGTTCGCCGCCTACGAGGGTCTGGTGATCGACCTCAGCGTGGGGTAGGCGCCGTGGAGCTCCTCGGCGCGATCGCTGCCGTCGGCCTCGGGGCGGCGTTCGTGGTCGCCGGTGCGACGAAGCTGGCGCTCGGCGCGGCGTGGCCGGCGCAGGCCCGGGCGATGGGCGCACCGATGCCGATTGCCACCGTCGTGCCCGGCGTCGAGCTGGTGGTCGGGGCGGCGCTGATCGCCCGGATCGCGATGCCGCTGCCGGCGCTGGCCGCGATCGTCCTGCTCGTCGCGTTCAGCATCCTCATCGCCCGCCAGCTCGTCGACGGCCGCCATCCGCCGTGCGCGTGCTTCGGCGCATGGTCGAACCGTCCGCTGAGCGGCGCCCACCTCGTCCGCAACGCGTTGCTCATCGCCGTCGCGATCGTCGCCCTCTGGGCCCCGTAGTCGGTCACCCCACCACCCGAGGGTTTCCTGCGACCCGAGGGTTTGCTGCGACCCGTCCCTGCTTGAAACCCTCCGGCGGCGCGAAACCCTCGGATGTCAGAGCGTGTTGAGCAGAAAGGTGAGGACCCGCGCCTCGTCGCGCCACGCGTCGTAGCGACCGGTGGGCCCGGCGTGGCCGGCGCCCATCTGCGTCCGCAGGACGAGCGGGCGGGCGGCGTCGGCACCGGCGCCGACCGAGCGCAGCCGGGCCACCCATTTGGCCGGCTCGTGGTACGCGACGCGGGGATCGTTGAGGCCGGCAGTGACGTAGAGCGCCGGATAGTCCGCGGGGTGGGTGTTGTCGTACGGGGAGTAGCCGAGCATGTAGCTGGCGAACGGCTCGGCCCGCGGGTCGCCCCACTCCTCCCACTCGGTGACGGTGAGCGGCAGCGACGGGTCGCTCATCGTCGACACCACGTCGACGAACGGGACCTCAGCGACCGCGCTGGCAAACAGATCGGGCCGCA
Source organism: Actinomycetota bacterium (assembly GCA_046723555.1). Lineage (GTDB taxonomy): Bacteria > Actinomycetota > Acidimicrobiia > Acidimicrobiales > Ilumatobacteraceae > JALZMG01. The sequence continues at coordinate 8,119 of JBKOUV010000094.1, forward strand.
TCGTCACGCACGCGCCGACCATCAGCCCGCCGGCGCTGCCGCCGCGGACCGCCACGCGCCGCGGGTCGGCGTAGCCCTCGGCGCTCACGTGCTCGACCGCCGCGAGCACGTCGTCGAACGTGTTGCGCTTGTTGAGCAACCGGCCGTCGAGGTACCACTTGCGCCCGAGCTCGCCGCCGCCGCGCGGGTGGACGAGCACCCACGTGGCGCCGCGGTCGAGGAGAGAGAGGCGGGCGACGGAGAACCACGGTGGCAGCGACGCCTCGTACGAGCCGTAGGCGTAGACGACGCACGGCGCGCCGCCGTCCACCGGGGTGTCGACGTGGCGCACGACGTCGACCGGCACGGCCGTGCCGTCGGCGGAAGTGGCCCAGGTCCTGGTCGACACGTACTTGGTGAGGTCGACGTTCGGAGTCGGCGTCTGCTTGCGCAGCACCCGCTCGCCGGTGACGAGGTCGTGGTCGAACACCGTCGCCGGGGTCGTCAGCGACTGGTAGGCGACCCGCACCGAGCTGGTCTCCCACTCCGGGTTGGCGCCGAGCTCGACGTCGTGCGGCTCGCCGCCGAAGTCGAGGATCTGCTCGGTGCCGCCGCGGAACAGCACTCGCACACGCGGCTGGGCGTCGGACCACTCGTGCAGGATGAGGTGGTCGGCGAACGGCTCGGCGGACGTGATCCGGCGTCCGGCGACGTGCGGGAGCAGCTCGCTCCACTCGCCCGGCTCGTCGAGCGGGGCGGTCATCACCCGGAAGTCCGGGGCGTCGAGGTTGGTCAGGACGACGAAGTGGTCGCCCCAGTGGTCGACCGAGTACTCGAGGTCGGCGGTTCGGGGGCGCATGAAACGGGCTTCGGCCGTCGGGTCGCCGGAGGGGATCAGCCACACCTCGCTGCTGGTCTTGCTCGCCGTCGTGATGACGATCCACTGCTCGCTACGCGTCGCCGACACGTCGAGGTAGAAGCGTTCGTCCGGCTCCTCGAAGACCAGCACGTCGTCGGTGGGAGCCGAGCCGAGGCGGTGGCGCCAGATCTGGTACGGGCGCATCGAGTCGTCGGGGCGGGCGTAGAACAGCCACTGGCTGTCGTTGGACCACGCCAGCCCACCCCACGACGATGTCCCCGTCAGCTCGTCGGGCAGCTCGGCGCCGGTGCCAAGGTCGCGCACCCGGAGCGTGTAGCGCTCGCCGCCGTCGAGGTCGCTCGACCACGCCAGCAGCCGGTGGTCGGGCGACACCTCCACGGCGTGGACGTCGAAGAAGTCGTGGCCCTCCGCCTCCAGGTTGCAGTCGAGCATCACGCTGTCGGTGGCCGTGTCGATGGTCTCGCCCCGGCAGTAGACGGGGTAGGAGAGCTCTTCGACGGTGCGGGTGACGTACCACCACGGCCCGTGGCGGACCGGCACGGAGAGATCGGTCTCCTGCACCCGGGACCGGATCTCGCCGAAGATCGTCTCGACGAGCTCCTCGTGCTCGGCGAACCACGCCTTGGTGTAGGCGTTCTCGGCCTCGAGGTAGGCGATCGTGTCCGGGTCCTCACGATTGGACAGCCAGGCCCACGGGTCCTCGGTCGGGCCGGTCGGCCGGTCCCACGTGTGCGGTTTGGTCGGGGCAGTGGGAGGTGTCATGTCGGCCATTGCGGGCCGCAGTGTAGAGGTCGGGGCACTCCTTATTGCCGTGGGGGCTGCGCCCCCACACCCCATCAGCCGGCGGCTCGCTGGCGCTCGCGCGCCGGCGCGGCTTCGCCGCTACCGTTCCTTGCCGGCATGCGTGTCTGGATCGATCAGGACCTCTGCACGGGCGACGGGCTGTGCGTCGACCATTGCCCCGACGTCTTCACCCAGCTCGAGGACGGGATCGCCTACGTCACCGAGCGCGGCCTGCCCCTCAACGACCCCGGTGGGGCCGGTTCGCTCGCTCCCGTTCCCCGCCGCCACGTCCAGAACGCGATCCACGCCGCCGAGGCCTGTCCCGGCGAGTGCATCTTCATCGAGCTCGAGCCCCGTCCCGACGCCGACCTCGACGTCACCGTCGACCGGCGGATCGCCGCCCGCGTCGGGGTTCGGCGCGACGTCGCGTAGGGCGGCCCGGCGCCACCGGCGCCGGCGGGCCAACATCGCCACGAGCGCCACCAGCGCCGACAGCGCCACGCCGACTGCGACGGCGAGGGCGACGTCGCCCAGCCGGCCCAGCCCGGTGTCGGCCAGCGTCCGAGCCCGCTGGCGGCCCATCGACTCGGCCACGGCGAGCTTCGACCGAACCTGGCCGGCGAGCTGCTCCGCGACGTCGGGCTCGTCCAGGCTGATCGCGTCACGAGCCTCCGCCAGGTCGGACGCGAACGTCTCGTCGCCGAGGGCCAGCGCCTCGAGGGCGTTGCGGTCGGCGCCTGCCTCGGTGTCGGCGACGCTGACGACCCCGAGCGCACTGCGGAGATCGGCGATGTCGTCACCGATCTCGTCGAGCTCGTCGATGCTCGTGGCCCGCTCGAACCGGGCTTCGAGCTCAGGGGCGAGCTCCACCCCGACGCCCGCCGCCGCGGCGGCGAAGCTGTCGCGCTCGGCGACCACCTGGTGGGCACCGGCCATCAACTCCTCGGCGCGGTCGAAGTCCCAGACCTCCATGGCGTGGTCGACGCCCGAGGGTGGCATCCAGTCGCCGGCCCGCGCGACCAGTTCGGCGTAGGCGGAGCGCGCGGCCGTCCGGGTTTCGAGGTCTTCGGCGTCCACGTCGGTGACGACGTATCGGCGGAACAGCGTTGTCGCCTTCTGCGATCCGCCGACCTGCTCGAGCAGGTCGAGGAGCCGGTGCCATCCCACCGGACCTTTGCGGATGCGTCCGCCGTGCTGGTAGGCGGGCGTGGCGGCGTCGATCGCGGCGAGCACGTCGGACATGCGCGCCGGCCCGATCTCGTGGTACAGCGCGGCGACGACAAAGAACGACGCCGTGTAGCCGTAGGTCTCGGTCGGCTGGTTCTGGAGGGAGAACCCGAAGTCCTCCCAGTCGTTGAGCGGCTGCCGGCCGGGCGCGTTCGGCGTCGGCCGCTCCGCCTGATGAGGTCGCCCCCCGGCGCCCTTGATCACCTCGTTGGCATAGGTCTCGGCGAGTCCTTCGGTGACCCAACGGTGGTAGCTGGTGTCGTCGTCGAACCAGCCGTGGGAGAGCTCGTGCGTCGCCACGACCGGGTCGAGCTCCTCGCCCAACTCGACGACGCCGGTGTCGTAGTCGAACCAGCCGGAGTACCCCTTGAGCCCCGGCTCCGTGCTCTCGCGGACGTAGAGCTTCGAGCGGTCGAGCGGCCGGCCGATGAGTTGCTCGAGCGCGGGCAGCCCGCGCCGGACCTGGCGGGCCATGAACGCGCCCCACCTGGGGTCGTCGGGCCAGGCCTGCACGACCACGTCGCTGCCGTCGACCTCGAGCCGTCGATCGACGAGCTGGCGGTCGTTGGCGGCCGTGACGAACAAGCTGAAGTGCTCGGGGTCGGCGAGATGGAACGTGCGGACCGAGTTGTTGCCCTCCGTCTCGATCTGCGGACGGAGCGAGGAGCCGGCGTCGAGGTCCGGGATCGACACGTCGGCCCGATCCGGCGTGAGGATGCGCACGGTGGCGAGGCCCGGATCGCCGTACGCCCAAGCGACGAACGAGACGAAGGCCCGGTTCGCCCGCAGCGGTTCTGCTCGGCGAGGGGCGTAGCCGGGGAGGTCGAAGGTCACGGTGAGGTCGAGCCGTTGGCCCTGCTCGAGGTTGGTGCCGAACCCGACGGACACCGTTTGGTAGTTGTGCGTCGGCCGCAGCGTGACGGGAAGCGGTACACCGGCGGTGATGGCCGCGACGTTGACGGCGTCGCTCGGCAGCCCGAACGTGAAGCCTTGGAAGTAGGTCTGCTCGATCTGGTCGCCGACCTGACGATCGACGGCGGAGTTGAAGAACCCGAAGTCGATCCGCCCCCGCACCACGCCGCCCCGGAAGTCGACCGTGTAGGTCGTCGTGGCCGACGTGTCGAGGCCATCGACGGCGAGCGCCGGCGTCGCCGCCGGGACGTTGCCGACTACCCCAGCAATGGTCCCGACCAGGACCCCCCAGGCCACCACGGCCACCGTCCAGCGCCAGCCGCGCATCGTGCCGTTCTAGCCCAAGGGAAGCACGCCCGGACAGGTGGCGCCGCCGCAGGGAATTGTTACTATGGCGGTAGTGGAAATTCGCCCGAGTCCACTGTCCGTCGGGAGCGCCGCATGACCACATTTGACCTGGACCTCACCAAATACCAGCTGGGCTGGAGCGACGAGGTCGAGTACGCCTTCACGCCCGCGAAAGGCATCAGCCGGGGTGTTGTCGAGCAGATCTCGTGGTGGAAGGGCGAGCCGCGGTGGATGACCCAGATGCGGCTGCGTGCGCTG
>JBKOUV010000227.1:0-27835 GCA_046723555.1 Actinomycetota bacterium
TCGGTGTCCCACAAGCGGCGGTTCACCGGGGCGTTGCGCCGGGCGATCCAAGTCCGCGACCGGCACTGTCAACACCCCGCGGGGTGTGACGAACCCGTCGACCGGTGCGACGTCGACCACGTCGTGCCCGTCGCCCAGAACGGGCCGACCAGCCAATTCTGCGGCCGGTTGGAGTGCTTCCCGCACAACCGGACCGCCGCCAAACACGACGACAACGCCATCCCGTTACCACCCCGACCCGTCACCCTGCTCGACGAACTGCGCGCCCTCATCCGCTGGCGCACCCGCCACTACTACCCCCACGACTACGACGACGACGACCAACAAACCGGCTGAAACGCCGGCGTCGCTGAGACCAATCCCGACTGTTCGAACACGCCCTTGCCGCTGCGGGGTCAGCCCGGGCTGGCGATCAGCGCGTCGCCGGACGCGGCGATGTCGAACGACGCGCCGTCGGTGAGGGTGACGCCGAGCGGGCCGATGGTGGTCAGCGTCCCAGCGGCGGGTGCCTGGCGGGCGAGGACACCGGTGGCCACGTCGACGGCGAACAGGTCGCCGTCCGGCCGGTACGCGGTGGCGACGACCCGCGGCGTGGCGGCGGCGTTGGGGTCGCCGCGCGCGTACGCCAGCTCGCCGTTCTCGGTGGCGTCACCGCTAGTCGGGTCGACTGACAGGTTCTGTCCAGTGGCGACGTCGACCTGGATGCGATCCGCGGCGGGATCGACGTCGAACCCGAAGCCGGGATCCTGGACGGGCGGGGTCAGCCCGCTCCCGACTGCGGTCGCGGCTCCGGAGGCGGGGTCGATCGTGTACAGCACGCTGGCGTCGCTGAGGCCGACGAGCTGCCCGGTCGCCGGGCGGACGTCGATGGCGAGCAGGCTAGAGCCCGCCGCGACGCCGGTGATCGGCACCCTCGTGGTGACCGTCGCCGGGTCGGCCGCGTCGAACGTGATCAGCTCGGGAACGTCGGTGAGCCCGTACACGTTCGAAACACCGTCGCCCGGCGCGACGGCCATCCCGATCACGCCGAGCTCGTCGCCGATCGGTCCGATGCTGCTCGCCCTGCCGCTCGTGAGGTCGACCGAATAGAGCGTCGTTCCGCTCACCTGATCGTTCTCCACCGGTGGCGGCATCAGTAGCGAGTCGACGATATGCAGAGTCGCGTTGGCAGTCGGAATGTCGGCACAGACGTCCGTCGCCTGACCCCGGTTGATCGTGAGTCGGCCGCCTCGCTCGGCGAAGGACAGGTCCTGTCCCTCGACCGTGGTGACCCTCCGGGCTTGGGCGAGCTGGTCGCTGCTCAACCGCTCACCGCCGAGCACGTGGTAGAGGAGGATCGAGTTGAGTGCGTTCGTGTCCGTCAGCATCGCTTCGAGATCGGCCGGAGGGATCGCATCGAATACCTTGTTGACCGGCGCGAAGATCGTCAGCCGCGCTCGCCCGTCGAGCTCGCTGCGCAGCCCGGCGGCGTCGATCGCCGCCACCATCGAGGAGAGCTCCGGCACATGAGACATCGCCGTACCGGCCGGCTCGTCGGCGATCGCGGCGAGACTTCCCGACCCCTTGGCGGGGAACTTCGCACACGCCGGTCCCGTCGGCCCGGCTGGGCGCGGTGCCGTCGTCGGCGGCGCCGTGGATGTGCTCGCCGCGGCGGTCGTCGGCGATGTCGAGGTGTCGGGCGCCAACGTCGGGTTCACAGTGGTCGGACCTCCGTTGCTCGCATCGTCGTCGCTGCACGCGGTGAGCACGGCCACGACGGCGACGGTCGCGACGATCACCGTCGCGGCGCGGCGGATGGGCACCCCTCCATACTGGTGCGATGACGACCGACCTTTCGAGTCTCGCCGCGATGATGCCGTTCAGCACCGGGATCGGGATCGAGCTCACTGCGGCCACGCCGGAGGAGTCCGCCGGTCGGCTGGCGTGGCGTCCCGAGCTGTGCACCGCGGCGGGTCTGCTGCACGGTGGCGCGCTGATGGCGCTGGCCGACAGCGTCGGCGCCGTCTGCGCCTTCCTCAACCTGCCGGAAGGTGCCAACACCTCGACGATCGAGTCGAAGACGAACTTCTTCCGTGGAGTCCGGGAGGGCGTTGTGCACGCCACGGCGCGGCCGCTGCACGTCGGCCGCACGACGATCGTCGTGCAGACCGACATCCTCGACGAGCAAGGCAAGCGCGTCACGCAGACGACGCAGACTCAGGCCGTGATCCCACCCCCAGGGTGAGGGCGCGCACCCCCTTGCGATAATGGCGACATGGCCGAGCCGTCGCGCATGGTGTTCCTGGGGTTCGGGAAGTACGCCCGGGCCGACAAGATCTTCGCGCTCGAGCCGATCCGCGGCGACGAGCGGGGCGACGGGCGGCGCACGCGCGTCTGGGTGGAGGGGGTCGCCAACCCGATCGTCGCCTCTCGCACCGAGCGCACGATTCTCCACGACATGGGCGAGGAAGCGGCGACCCAAGCGGTGGTCGTCGACGAGGCGCTCGATCTGGCCCGACGACTGGCCGACGCCGCCGAGGCCGGCCGGGTCGATCTCGGGGATCTCGGCCGGCGGGCCCGTCACCTCCTCGCCTCGACGACCGCGGGGGAGACGGACTAGGCGGGCAGCGTCACTTCGAGCAGCTCGAGGTCGTCCGTCCAGCTGGCGAGGGCGTACGGAATGCGGGCGGGTATCGCGACGGCATCGCCGTCGCCGAGTTCCTCGCGCCGGTCGTCGACCGACAGGCTCAGCGAGCCGGCGAGGACGAACCAGAACTGCAGTTCGCCGTCGTGCTCGGCAACCGGTGCGCCCCGCGCGCCCGGCGCAACCGGCGCGCTCGGCCCGCCCGGCCCAACGCCGGTCGAACGCGCCACCCGCACCTCGCCGAGCCCGCCGGTCGCCGGCCCGATCCCGGCTTCGCGGCACTCGAAGCCGGCGAGCCGCCAGGGCTTCCAGCGCGCCTCGGCGGCCCGGTGACGGACGAACCGCTGCCCACCGAACACCCGGGCTGAGTCCAGGGTCGGCGTCGGCAGCTCGAGTTGCTCGTCGGCGAAGGTCTGGTGCGCCGCGGGACTGGTCACCTCGACGACCTCCAACCCGGCCGAGCTCTCGAGGACCTGGTGGCGGATCCCGGGCGGCTGCAGCACGCAGTCGCCAGCCTCGAGGCGGAAGGGCGGGCCCTGGTCCTCGTACACCACCTGCGCCCAGCCCCGCACGCAGAAGATCGTCTGGAAGCGGACGTTGTGGTGGTGGACGTAATCGGGCACCGGACCGGGGTCGAGAATCACGATGTTCGACACGATGAACCTCCCCCCTTGGCGCTCGGGCAACAGATCCCGATACCGCATCTCGGCCCGGCCGACCTCCCACTCCCTCGCCGCCGGGCTTCGTTCGAACCGCAAATCGTCCGGCACCACTCGACCGTACCTGTGCGAACGTAGGGCCCGATGCGTCACTTCGACGCCGCCGAGCGGCGCCGCCGGCTTCTCGTCCGCCACCACCTCGACCGGCCCGGTGCCACCGTCGAGCAGGTCGCCGGCGACCTGGTGGGCCTCCACTCCTCCGACCCCGCCACCGTCGTGCTCTCAGTCCGCGCCCGCCTCGACCCGTTCGCCGTCGGCGACCTCGAGGACGCCCTGTACGAGCGCCGGTCGCTGCTCCGGATGCTCGCCATGCGGCGGACGATGTTCGTCGTCCCCCTCGACCTCGCCGCGGTGATGGAGGCATCGTGCACGCAGGCGCTGGTCGCGGGAGAGCGGCGCAAGCTCGTCCAGATGCTCGCGGACGCCGGCGTCAGCGACGATGTCGACTTCTGGATCGAGCGGGTCCGGGGCGAAACGCTTGCTGCGCTCGCCGCGGCCGACGCCCCGCTGCCCGCGAGCGCGCTGACGAAGCTCGTCCCGGACCTCGCCCGGCAGCTCCCGATGGCGGTGGGCAAGAAGTACGAAGGCACCGTCGGCGTGTCGACCCGCCTGTTGTTCCTGATGTCGACCCAGGGCGACATCGTCCGGACCCGCCCCCTCGGGACGTGGCTGTCCAGCCAGTACCGCTGGGCGCGGACCGAGGACTGGATCGGCGGCCTGCGCCCGATCCCTCCGGAGGACGCCCGGGCCGAGCTGGTGCGCCGCTGGCTCCGGTCCTACGGCCCCGGCACGATCGACGACCTGGCGTGGTGGACGAAGTGGACGAAGTCCCAGGTCAAGGCGGCGCTCGCCGCGGTCGGCGCGGTGGAAGTGACCGCCGGCGTCGGTGGCGGTGAGCAGGTGTCGGCCTGGGCGCTCGCCGACGACCTGGATGACGTGGACGACGTGGACGACGTGGACGACGCCGCCGTGCCGGACGGGCCGGCGCCGGTGGCGCTCCTCCCCGCGCTCGACCCGACGGTCATGGGCTGGCGGCAGCGCCGCTGGTACCTCGGTGAGCAGTCGGCGCAGTTGTTCGACCGGAACGGCAACGCCGGCCCGACCGTGTGGGCGGCCGGGCGGGTCGTCGGCGCGTGGGGCCAGCGCGAGGGCGGCAAGGTCGTCACGAGCCTGATCGAACCGGTGGACGCCGCCACCGCCGCGGCGATCGACCGCGCCGCCGCCACGCTGACCGAGTGGATGGCCGGCGTGCGGGTCACGCCGCGGTTCACCAGCCCACTGGAGCGGGAACTGGCGAACGGACCGTTCGCATCGTGATGTCACACCGCGGTGACCTCGATCGTCTCGGTGGCATGGACGACCATGGCACCTTCGTGATCGGCGGCGGGCTCGCCGGGCTCACCGCCGCCGCCGCGCTCGCCCGAGCGGGCCGATCGGTGACCGTGCTCGAAGCGGCCGAGCAGATCGGCGGGCGGGCCCGGACGCGCAAGCGGGACGGCTTCACGCTCAACCTCGGCCCGCACGCCCTCTACCGCAACGGCGGTGGCGCGGCGACGCTGCGCCGGCTCGGGGTCCGGCCCCATGGGCGGATGCCGCGCATCCACCGCGCCGGCGTGCTGACCGGCGATCAGGTGCAACCCGCGTTCGGCCACCTGCGCACGGACGTCGCCCAGCGGTCGGCGGTGCTGCGGCTGCTGGCCGGCCTCGGCGCCGAAGCTGCCGCCGAGCTCAACGGGATGAGCGCGGCCGCCTGGCTCGAGTCTACGTTCGACGACCCGACCGCGCGCGCCGTGGCCGCCTCGGTGCTGCGCACCGCGACCTACACCGGCGACCACACGCTCCTCGACGCCGGCTCGGCCGCCCGCCAGCTGCGCGCCGCCGCGCTCGGTGTCCTCTACCTCCACGACGGCTGGTCGAGCCTGGTCGACGGGCTGGCCGGCGTGATCCAGGCCGCGGGCGGGACGATCCGGACCCGTGTCGCCGTGGCCGCAGTCGAACACGACCACGCCGTGCGGTCCGTCCGCCTCGCCGACGGCACCACCCTCGGCGCCGACGCCGCCGTCGTCGCGGTGAACGACCCGCGCCGGGCGGCCGCTCTACTGGACGGGCCGGGCGCGGAACCCGTCGGCGAGGCCGCGGCCGCGTCAGTCCCGGTCCGCGTCGCCCATCTCGACGTCGCCCTCCGCCCTCTCCCTGCTCCGCGGTACCCGAACGTGCTCGGGCTCGACGAGCCGGTGTATCTGACCGTGCAGAGCGACGTCGCCCGAATGGCGCCGCCGGGCGGGGCGGCGATCCACGTCGCCCGCTACCTCTCGCCGGGCGAGGAGGACGGCGATCACCGGGGCAGCCTCGAACACACCCTCGACGTCGCCCAACCCGGCTGGCGTGACCACGTCGTCGACGCCAGGTACGTGCCCCGGTCGATGGTGACCGGCGACCACGCCCGGCCGGCCACGCGCGGCCCCGCCGATCGCCCCCCGGTCGGCGTGGCCGGCGTGGCCGGGTTGGCCCTGGCCGGCGACTGGATCGGACCGAGCGGCACGCTCGCCGACGCGTCGATCATCTCCGGTCAGGCCGCGGCGCGGGCGTTGATGGCGGGCCGGGTGCCGGTCGCCTCGTGATCCAGCCCGAAGACGGCGCGGCGGCGTTCGAAGCCGCCCGGCCCAAACTGATGGCGATCGCCTACCGGATGCTCGGCAGCCTCGTCGAGGCCGAAGACGTCGTGGGCGACGTCGCCGAGCGGTGGGCGGCGGCCGACCAGGCGGCGGTGCGGGTGCCGGAGGCCTGGCTGGTGACGGTCACCTCGCGTCGCGCGCTCGACGTGCTGCGCTCGGCCCGCCTCCAGCGGGAGAGCTACCCCGGCGTCTGGCTGCCCGAGCCGATCGCCACCGGTGAGGACGCGGCGGCGGGACTCGAGCGCACCGAGACCTTGACGATGGGTTTCCTCCTGCTGCTCGAACGGCTGACCCCGATCGAACGGGCGGTGTTCGTGCTCCACGACGTCCTCGACTACGACCACGCGGAAGTCGCCGACGCCCTCGGTCGCACGCCGGCCGCGTGCCGTCAGGCCCTGCACCGGGCCCGCACGCAAGTCACCGTCCCCAAGCAGCGGTCGGCCGCCGACCGTGCGCAGGCCGCTCGCGTGGCCGAGCGGTTCATGGCCGCCGGGCTGACCGGCGACATCGGCGGCCTGCTCGCCACCCTGGCCCCGGACGTCGTGCTGACCAGTGACGGTGGCGGGGTCGTCCGGGCGGCGGTCCGTCCGGTCGTCGGCAGCGACCGGGTGGGCCGGTTCGTCACCAACCTCATCGGCCGCCTCCTCGAGGCCCAGCCGAGCGTCGAGCCGTGTGAGCTGAACGGCACACCTGGCGGCATCCTCCGCGCCGGCGACACGTGGCTGGCCTACACCATCGAGTCCGAAGCCGACCGGGTCACCGCGGTCCGCGTCGTCCTCAACCCGGCCAAGCTCGGCCACCTCATCGCGAAGTCCCGGTTCTGACTCCGCCGATCCAGAGGGGTCAGGCGGCCAGCGCGGCGCCGGCGGCGACGATCTCGGCCTCGGCGGCGGCGCCGTCGCCGGGAGAGACCTCGACCGGCGCGGTCGCGTTGCGTACGACGGTCGTCTCGTAGCCGAGCCGGACCGCGTCGAGCGCGGTCGCCTTCACGCAGTAGTCGAGCGCCAAGCCGGCGATCACCACCCGCTTCACGCCGAGCTCGCGGAGCACGGCGTCGAGCCCGGTCGGCAGCTCCTCGCCGCTCGCCACGTCGCGCATCGTGAATCCGGAGTACCCGTCCTCCTGGCCCGTCGCCTTGCGCACGGCGGGCCCGTCGACGACGAGCCGAGGATGGAGCTCGGCTCCCCACGTGCCGGCGACGCAGTGCACCGGCCACGGTCCGCCGTCGGTGACGAAGTGCGGCGTCCGCGGCGGATGCCAGTCCTGGGTGTACACGACCGGTGCCCCCGCCTCCTTGGCCGCGGCGATCTCGGCATTGATGGCCGTGATCACCTCGTCGGCACCCGCGACGGAGAGCGATCCACCAGGGTCGGCGAAGTCGTTCTGCACGTCGACGACCACCAGCGCTGTCTCGGCGTCGTACTCGACAGCCATGACGATCACGTTACCGACGTAGATTCGAACTGTGGCGTCCCCGAAGCTCCGTCACGGCATCCTCAGCACCGACGCGTACCAGCTGACGATGGCGCAGCTGTACCACCGGCTCGGGCTGCACGAGCGGACCGTGCGGTTCGAGCACTTCTTCCGCTCGTACCCCGACTACGGCGACCACCAGGCGGGCTACTGCGTGGCGGCGGGCCTCGCCCCGTTCGTCGAGTGGGTCACGACGACGCAGGCGACCCCGGTCGACGTCGACGCGCTCCGCGGCCACCGGTCACGCAGCGGCGAGCGGCTGTTCAGCGAGGACTTCTGCACGTGGTTCTCCTCCGCCGGCTTCGGCGGCCTCGACCTCAGTGCGGTGCCGGAGGGGCGCGTCGTGCACCCCAACACGCCGATCACCGTGGTCGAGGGACCGCTCGCGGCCGCCCAGCTGCTGGAGACTCCACTGCTCAACCGGCTCAACTTCGCCACGCTGATCGCCACCAAGGCCGCCCGCGTGGCCGAAGCCGCGCGCGGCCGGCCGGTGCTCGAGTTCGGCATGCGCCGGGCCGCCGCGTCCGGCGCTGACGCGGCATCGCGAGCCTCGATCGTGGGCGGCGCGGTGTCGACGTCGAACGCCGCCGTCGGCTACGAGCTCGGCGTCGCCCCCGCCGGCACACATGCGCACTCGATGGTGCAGCTGTTCCTCGCCCTCGGCGAGGGGGAGCAGGCGGCGTTCGACGCCTACGCCGACGTCTACCCCGACGACACCCTGCTGCTCGTCGACACCGTCGACACGCTGGAGAGCGGGATCCCCAACGCGATCGCGACGTTCGAGCGGCTGCGCCGGGCCGGACACCAACCGGTCGGGATCCGCCTCGACTCCGGCGACCTCGCCTACCTCGCCGTCCAGGCCGCGCGCGAGCTCGATGCCGCGGGCTTCTCCGACGCGGCGATCGTGCTGTCGAGCCAGCTCGACGAGCTGACCATCTGGCAGATCATGTCCCAGATCGACAGCGAGGCCCGGCGCAACGGGGCCGATCCCGACGCCGTCATCGGCCGCCTCGTCCTCGGGGTCGGCTCGCGCCTCGTCACCAGCGACGGTGACCCGAGCCTGGACGGCGTGTACAAGCTCGTTGCCGTCGTCGACGACGGGGAGTGGCGGCCGTCGATGAAGCGATCGGACTCGCCGGCGAAGGTCCTCAACCCGGGATCCAAGCGGCTGTGGCGGGTCTACGACGATCGCCAGCGCGCGACGGCGGACGTGCTCTCGACCGTCGACGAGACCCTGACGGTCGGGAGTGACCTCCACCTCCACCACCACGCCCGCCCGGATGTCTCCCGGACGCTCCCCGCCGACCGATGGAGCCGGGCCGATGAGCTGCTCGTCCCCGTCCTCGACGCGGATGGCTTGGCCTACCCGGGTGGTGCGGACGCCCTGACCGACCTCACCGCGGCCGCCAAGCGGCGCACCGACGACATCGACGCGCTCGACCCTGGGGTTCGGCGGCTAGTCAAGCCGCACACGTACCACGTCTCGATCACCGACGGGGTTTTCGACCTCAAGCGCCGGCTGCTCGACGACTTGACCTGACGCAGCGATCAGTGGGGCGCCGCGCCGAGCAGCTGGACGACCTCGCTGTCGGTGGTCGCCGAGAAGTCGTCGTACCACTGGCCGACGGCGCTGAAGTCGATCGGCCGCAACGGGCACACGACGACATCGGCGAGTGCTTCCAGCTCGGCGCAGGAGTCGGGGGCTCCGACCGGCACCGCGACGACAACGGTGTCCGCGCCGGCGCTGCGCACCGCACCCACGGCGGCGCGCATCGTCGCGCCGGTCGCCAGTCCGTCGTCCACGACGACCACGGTGCGCCCGGCGAGCGGCACGGGAGGCCGGTCGCCGCGCAGCCGCGCCTCGCGCTGCTCGAGCTCGCGCCGGGCCAGGTTGGTGCGGTCCTCGACGACGGGCGGGGGGAGCCCGAGGTGGGCGATCAACTCGTCGTTGAGGACCCGCAGCCCGCCCGACGCAACGGCGCCGATGGCGAGCTCCTCGTGGTGCGGCGTGCCGATCTTGCGGACGGTCAACACGTCGAGGAGTGCGCCGAGCCGCTCGGCGACCGGCGCGGCGACGGGGACCCCGCCCCGGGGCAATCCGACGACGACCGGTGGGGCGGCGGCGGCGTCACCCGCCGGCAGCCGCTCGGCGACGTGGTCGGCCAGGATCTTGCCCGCCTCGAGCCGGTCTCGGTACCGGCGTACCGGCGTCATGCGTCAATGCAAACACCTTCGGGCGCCGCAGGAAAGCAATGACCGTTATCGTTCGGAGTCGAATGAGTTCGTCACGCCCGCTCATCGGCTTGTCCGGTCGCCGGAAGCGCGGGACGCAGGTCGCCGGCTTCCCGGCCAACCTCGCCGACGTCGCCATCGACGTCTACGTCAACGAGTACGCCCGCGCGATCACCGAGGCGGGCGGGCTACCGGTCCACCTGCCGCTGCACGTCGATCCCGCCGACTATGCCGGCCGGCTCGACGGGCTGCTGCTCACCGGAGGAACCGACGTCGAACCATCCCGTTACGGCGCGGAGCCGGAGCCCACGACCTACCTGCCCGAGCCCGCCCGGGACCGGCTCGAGCTCGGGTTCGTCGACCTCGCCGTAGCCGAGGATCTGCCGGTGCTCGGGATCTGCCGCGGGCTCCAGGTGCTCAACGTGTGGGGCGGCGGGACGCTCCATCAACACGTGCCCGCCCACGCCCGGTTCGACGTCGCCGCCGGCGAACGGGTCGACGAGCTGACGATCGAGCCGGGCAGCGTGCTCCACGAGCTCTATGGCCCGCGGCTCAGCGTGAACTCGCTCCACCACCAGACTGTCGACCGGATCGCTCCTGGCTGGACCGTCACCGCCCGCAGCCCGGGTGGTGACGTGGAGGCAGTGGAGTGGCCGGGCCACGACGTGGTCGCCGTGCAGTGGCATCCGGAGCTGCTCGACAGCAGGGGATCGGATCCCATCTTCGCCTGGCTCGTCGCGCGGGCGGGCCGGCTGACGAGCTTGCGCCAACCGGCGCCGAGCTGACCGTGGCCCGTGGAATCTCGTCGACCGACGGTCGTGAGCTGCTCCGCGTCGAGAAGGACGTCGCCGCCCGGTTTCGTGCTGCGGGCATCGAGCACGAGGTCGACCTCACGTCGACGGCCGCGGTGGCCAACGTCTTCCGCGTGGCGACCGCCGCCCGCAACCATCTCGAGCGCTCGGTCCTCGCCGCGGCGGACCTGTCATTCACCGCCTTCACCGTCCTCTGGGTGCTGTGGGTGTGGGGCGAGCGGGAGTTCCGCGACCTCGCCCACGAGACGGGAATCGCCAAGGGGACACTGACCGGGGTGCTGACCACGCTCGAGGGGCGGGAGCTGGTGGTCCGCCGCCGCCACGTCCGAGATCGCCGGTTGGTCCTGGTCTCGTGCACGCCAACGGGGGAAGAGCTCATGATCGAGCTCTTCCCCCGGTTCAACGACGGTGAGTCGCGGCTGGTGTCCGGCCTCACGCCGGCCGAGACCCGGCGCCTGGCCCAACTGCTGCGCCAGGTGCTCCGCACGATCGAGGCGCTGGACCCACCCGACGCGGAGCCTCAACTGCGCGCGTAGCGGGCGATCGCGACGGGCGCGAACAGCACCACGAGGGCGACTGACCAGAGCAGCGCCTTGGCGGTGAGGAACGCCGGGCTGTGGCCGAGGTTGGCCGCCGGGTCGTCGATGACCCACGCCCGGGCGGCGTCGACCATCGCGGTGACCGGCTGGTTCCGGGCGATGGGCTGCATCCAGCCCGGCATGGTGTCGACGGCCACGTAGGCGCTCGACACGAAGGTGAGCGGGAAGACCAACAGGGACATCCCCTGCGCGGCCTGGGCCGAGCCCGAGACGAGCCCGATCGTGATGAACATCCACGTAAAGGCGAACCCGAAGATCACGCTCAGGGCCAGCGCGACGAGTGAGTCGAGCAGCGAGCCGGCGGGCCGGAACCCGATGGCCAGCCCGATCGCGGTGGTGATCACGACGCCCCAGGTCACGAGCGCCGTCTCGCCGAGCGCCCGCCCGCTCGCCAGCGCCGCCCGCGGGATGGGCAGGGACCGGAAGCGGTCGACGACCCCGCGTTGCACGTCCTCGGCCACGCCGGCTGCGGCCGCCATGCCGGAGAACAGCACGCCGGCGACGACGAAGCCGGGGACCATGAAGTCGACGTAGCTGGCGCCTTCGGACTGGCCGATCGCCCCGCCGAACACATAGCGGAAGATCAGCAGGAACATCGCCCCCTGGATCGTGGCGACGACCAGCAGTTGCGGTGTGCGGGCGAACGCGGTGAGGGTGCGCCGGGCGACGACGAGCGTGCTGGTGACAAAGCCGGCACCGGACGGCTCGAGTTGATCGACCGGGCGGGCGTCGCCGGCGGTCGTGACGACGGGGGTTGCGGTTGCGGTGGCGGTGCTCATGATGCCTTCCGATCGGTGAGGTGCCCGGTGAGGGCGAGGAACACTTCGTCGAGGGTGGGACGACGCAGGGCCAGGTCGTCGACCGCCAGCCGCTGGCCGTCGAGGACGCGGACGACCTCCGCCAGTCCGGAGGTGCCGTCGGCGATCGGGACGGTGACGCGACCGGTGTCGTCGTCGACGTGGGCGTCGTTGCCGGCGACCGCCGACAGCGCCCGGGCGATGACGGATGCTTCCTGGCGATCCCGGGGCTGGGCTTCGATGACGTCGCGACCGGCACGCGACTTGAGCTCGCCCGGCGTCCCCGCGGCGATCACCCGTCCGTGGTCGATGATCACGATGCGGTCGGCCAGGTGGTCCGCCTCGTCGAGGTACTGGGTGGTGAGCACGACGTCGGTACCGCCGTCGACGAGCTCACGGACCGCGTCCCACAGGGCGATCCGGCTGGCCGGATCGAGACCGGTCGTCGGCTCGTCGAGCAGCAGGATCTGCGGCCGCCCGACGAGGCTGGCCCCGAGGTCGAGGCGCCGGCGCATGCCGCCGGACCAGCCCCGCACGAGGCGGTCGGCCGCCTCGGTCAGCCCGAGCCGCTCGAGCGTCTCCGTCGCGTTCCGACGGGCGTCCGCTGTCGACTGGCCGAACAGGCGAGCGACGATCTCGAGGTTCTCCCGCCCGGTCATCGCCTCTTCGACCGCAGCCGACTGGCCGGCGAGCCCGATCAGGGCGCGGACCCGCTTCGGATCCCGGCGGGCGTCGACTCCCGCCACGCGGAGCGTGCCCGAGTCGGGGCGGGTCAGCGTCGCCATCGTCCGCACGAAGGTCGTCTTGCCGGCGCCGTTGGGGCCGAGGACCGCCAGCACGCCGCCGGCCGGCGCCGACACCGTCAGCCCGTCGAGCGCCCGCACCTTGCCGTAGTGTTTGCGGAGGTCTTCCGCTTCGACCATCTGTTCCATTTGCCGAACCTCCACGACTAGGATGTCTCTCACGGACTATATTTCTTAGTAGCTAAGAATTCAAGCGAACGAGAGAGACTTGTGTCACGACGGGCAACGGCGAGACGACGACAGCTGATCGAGGAGCTCGACCGCCAGAACCGGCGCACCGGCTCAGTCGGGTCGATGCACTCGCGGGCGATCGCCGGCCGGGCCGGGCTCAACGACACCGACTTCGAGTGCATCGACGTCCTGGACTGGACCGGGCCGATCACGGCGGGGGAGCTCGGCCGGCGGGTCGGGATCACGTCGGGCGCGGTGACGGGCGTGCTGGACCGGCTGGAGCGCGGGGGATGGGTGCGCCGGACCGCCGATCCGACGGACCGGCGGCGGGTGATCGTCGAGCTGTGCCCGCGCGGGCCCGACGGCCCGAACCCGGAGCGCTACGCGGAGATGGCAGAGGCGTTCGCCCCGCTGCAGCGCGACATCGAGACGATCGTCGGTGACCTCACCGACGACCAGCTCGAGACGATCGTGGAGTACCTCCGCGCGGCGAGCGACGCCGTCGAGCGATCGATCGAACGGATGCGGCGACCCCGCGGCTGACGCGAAGCACTCGGGTGGTTACGAGAGCGACAGCTCGTAGTGGTCGATCAGCTCGCGTTCGATGGCGGAGTCGAGGACGTGGTCACGGCTGGCCTTGGCCGCCGTCTTGACCTGTTCCTTGCCGTACGGGATGACGACCGCGCCGTCGTTGGTCATGTACGAGCCTTCGACCGGCACGTAGTGCTCGGACCGCAGCGGGCCGGGGTTGACCACGGCCCAACGGGCCTCCCCGCGCTCGTCGTAGAGCACGTCGCTGACGGTGCCCACCTTCTGATGATGATCGTCGAGTACTGGGTGGCCGGTGAGGCTGAGCTCCTGCGGGGACGGTTCCGCCAGACGATCGGGCTCGTCGCCGCGACCTTCGGCCACGGCGCTGCCGACGTCGTCGCGCTCACCGGGCGTCGGGACGGTGGACATCGTCAAGTCTCCACTCTCCGCCCGCTGCTGCTGGGTGCCGGGTCATGACATCGTCATCGATGTCACTGATCCGTAACAGTACCCCAACTGCGCGCTGCCAACACTCCTTCGTGGCCCGCCACTGGTACGTTCGCCCAGCGTGTCGGCCCCGCTTTCCGTCGAACAGAAGATCGCTCTGCTCTCCGGAGCCGACCTGTGGCACACCGCCGCGTTCGCCGAACCACCCGTGCCGGCGGTCCGGACGTCGGACGGTCCGGCTGGAGTCCGCGGCACGACGTGGGACGGGATCCGCTCGGCGTCCTTCCCGTGCGGCAGCGCCCTCGGTGCCACGTGGGACCCGGAACTGCTCCGCGAGGTCGGCCGGGCACTGGGACGGGAAGCGCGGTCGAAGAGCGCCCACGTCCTCCTCGCCCCCACGGTCAACCTCCACCGCACGCCCGTCGGCGGGCGCAACTTCGAGTGCTTCAGCGAGGACCCGCTCCTCACCGCCGAACTGGCCGTCGCCTACATCGAGGGGGTCCAGTCCGAAGGCGTCGCCGCGTGCGTCAAGCACTTCGTCGGCAACGACACCGAGTACGAGCGGATGTCGATCTCGTCGGAGATCGACGAGCGCACGTTGCGCGAGCTCTACCTCGTGCCGTTCGAAGCGGCCGTCCGGCGGGCCGGCGCCCGCGCCGTGATGAGCGCCTACAACCGGCTCAACGGGACCTTCTGCAGCGAGCACCGCTGGCTCCTGACCGACCTGCTGCGCGACGAGTGGGGCTTCGAGGGGGTCGTCATCAGCGACTGGTTCGGGACGCACAGTGCGGGACCGTCCCTGCTCGCCGGTCTCGACCTGGAGATGCCCGGCCCGCCCCGGGCCCGCGGTCCGCGGCTCGGTGCCGCCCTCGATGCGGGCGAAGTCGCGGAGGCCGACCTGGACCGCTCGGTCGCCCGGGTGCTCGACCTGGCGGTATGGACGCGGGCCGCCGACACCGGCACGGACGAGACCACGGCCGACGACCCGCGCACCGACGACGTGATCCGCCTGGCCGCGACGCGGGCGATGGTGCTGCTGAAGAACGACGGCCCGCTGCTGCCGCTCGCCGCCGCCGGTCGCCGGATCGCGCTGATCGGTCCGAACGCGCGGTACGGGCGCGTGCAAGGCGGCGGGAGCGCGCGCGTGAAGCCGGTTCAGCGTCCGGGCCCGCTCGACGCGCTGCGCGGTCGGGGGCTCGACGTCTCGTTCATTGCCGGCGGGGCGATCGACAAGTACCTGCCGACGGTCCACGGCGAGTTCACCGTCGAGCGCGCCGACGGCGAACGGGCCGCCATCGACCGGCTGTCGTGGCGCGACGGCGGATCGGTGCTCGGCGACGGCGATGGACTGGCACTGCGGATGACGGGCGCATTCGTGCCCGACAGCACCGCCACGTGGGAGTTCGGCGTGCGGGCCATCGGCCCGGCGTCGGTCCGTCTCGACGGTGCGCCGGTCGTGGACCTGCCCGAGGCGCTTCGGGGCGGGGCGTTCTACGGGCTCGGCAGCCCGGAGGTGCGGGGCGTCGCCGACCTGGAGGGCGGGCGTCGGTACGAGTTGGAGGTCGAGATCCCGGCCGGCGCGCCCGAGCTTGCTCGGCGGGTGATGGTGGGTGCTCGCGCCGCCACGCGTGAGGATCACCTCGAGCGGGCCGCCGCGGCGGCCGCGGACGCCGACGTCGCCGTGGTGATCGTCGGCACCGACGACGACTGGGAGACCGAGGGCGAGGACCGCACCACGATGGGGTTGCCGGGGGACCAGGACGCGCTCGTCGCGACGGTCGCGAACGCCAACCCGAACACCGTGGTCGTGATCAACGCCGGCTCGCCGGTCACGATGCCGTGGCTGGACTCGGTGCCGGCCGTGCTCCAGCTGTGGTTCCCCGGCCAGGCCCTCGGCGAGGCGTTGGCCGACGTGCTCACCGGCGTCGAGGAGCCGGGCGGCCGGCTGCCGATCACGTTCCCGGCCCGCCTCGAGGACACGCCAGCGTTCGGCCACCACCCCGGACGCGATGGCCAGGCCTTGTACGCCGAGGGCACGTTCATCGGCCATCGCTGGTACGACCGGGAGGGGATCGCGCCGCGGTTCCGGTTCGGCCACGGCCTCGGATACACCACGTTCGAGATCGACCCGGTCGAGGTGTCCGGCAACACCGACGACGGCGTCTGCGTGACGGTCGACGTGACGAACACCGGCGGGCGACGCGGCGCCGAGGTGATCCAGGTCTATGTCGAGCCGCCGGCGGGCGACCCGCGCCGGCCGGTCCGCCACCTCGGCGGCTTCCGCCGCGTCGAGCTCGCGGCCGGCGTCTCGACCCGGGCCACGGTCGAGCTCGGCCGGCGGGCCTTCGCGGTGTGGGACGAGGATCGATGGACTGTGCCGCCGGGCGAGTACACCGTGCTCGTCGGGCGTTCCTCGCGCGGCCTCGTGCGGGCCGGGACGGTCCGCTGACGCTCAGAGCCGCCAGTCGATCGGGTCCAAGCCGGCGGCGCGCAACGCCGCGTTCGAACGGGAGAACGGGCGCGACCCGAAGAACCCGTTGTGGGCGGAGAGCGGCGATGGGTGCGCGGACTCGATGATCGTGTGGCGCGACGTGTCGATGAGCGCCTTCTTGCGCCTCGCGTAGCTACCCCAGAGCACGAACACCACCGGGTGGTCCTTGCCGGAGACGCTCCGGATCACCTGGTCGGTGAACGTCTCCCACCCCCGACCTTGGTGGGACGCCGCCTGGCCCGCCCGCACCGTGAGGGTGGCGTTCAGGAGCAGCACTCCTTGGTGCGCCCACGCCTCGAGGTTGCCGTGATCGGGCGGCTCGACGCCGAGGTCGTCGCGCAGCTCGAGGTGGATGTTGGCCAGCGAGGGCGGGATCCGCACCCCGTGCCGGACCGAGAAGCACAGCCCGTGGGCCTGGCGCGGTCCGTGATACGGGTCCTGGCCGAGGATCAGCACACGCGTCTCGGTGTAGGGCGTGAGGTGGAGGGCGGCGAACACCTCGTCGTCGGCCGGGTAGACGGTGTAGCGCGCCCGCTCGGCGGCGACGAAGGACTGCAGCTCGGGCCAGTACGGCTTGCTGAACTCGCCCCGCAGCACCGGGTTCCAGTCCGTCTTCACGTGGGCTCATTGTGGTCTGGTCGGGGCCGTACGATCGGCGGGTGGCCACGATCGAGGTCGCCGATGACGTCCGCGCCCTGCTCGACCAGCAGCCTCGGGCTCGGCTGGCGACCCTGCCGACGCCGCTCGAACGAGGACCGGCGCTCCCCGACGAGGTGAGTCTGTGGATCAAACGCGACGACCTCACCGGTCTCGGTGCCGGTGGAAACAAGGCCCGCAAGCTGGAGTTCCTCTGCGGAGAGGCGCGGGACGCCGGTGCCCGGGCGCTGGTGACGGTGGGCGCCGAGCAGTCCAACCACTGCCGGATGACGGCGGCGGCCGGCGCCGTGCTCGGCTTCGAGGTGCACCTCGTCCTGTCCGGCGACCGGCCGGCCCGGGTCAGCGGCAACCAACTCCTGTCCGTCCTGTTCGGAGCCCAGCTGCACTACGTCGGATGCCCGCCGAACCAGTGGGGCGAGCTGGAGATCGCCCGCGAGCAGCTCACCGCCGAGCTCGCCGCCGACGGGGTCGTGGCGCACTCGATCCCGATCGGCGGGAGCACCGCCACCGGTGCCCTCGGCTACGTCGCCGCCTACCTCGAGCTCGTGGAGCAGAGCCGAGTCGCCGGGATCGCCCCGGCGGCGGTCGTCCACGCGTCCTCGAGCGGCGGCACCCATGCCGGCCTCGTCGCCGGTCGAGCCCTGCTGCGGTCAGTGAGCGACGACGACCCGTGGCTACCGCCGATCCTCGCCATCGGCGTCGCCCGGGGAGTGAACGCCGGAGTACCCGACGTGCGGGCGCTGGCCGGTGAGGCGCTGGCCCTGATCGGCGCCGACGCCGGTGCGGTGACCGACGACGACGTCGAGATCGACACCCGGTGGCTCGGCGACGACTACGCCGTGCCGACCCCCGCCGGCGACGAGGCGATCCGCTGGGCCGCCCGGCACGGCGGCTGGGTGCTCGATCGGACGTACAGCGGCAAGAGCTTCGCCGGCCTGCTGGGCAACGCCGTCGAGGGGCGGTGGCGTCCCGGCAGCGACATCGTGTTCCTCCATACCGGAGGGCTACCCGCCGTCTTCGCCCCCGGCGGTGCGCCGGTCCGCTGACGCGCGGCGAGGGTCAGGACCAGAGCCGCTCCGTCGCGATCTCGGCGCCCTCGGCCAGTGAGCGGAGCTTCGCCCAGGTCACGTCGGGGTCGATCCCCTGCATGCCGACGTGGACGCTGAACCCGCAGTCGACCCCGGCCATCACCCGCTCCCGACCGACCAGGTTGGCGTATCGCTCGATCCGCTGGGCGACCAGTTCGGGGTGCTCGATGTAGTTCGACTGTGGCTCGATCACGCCGGGACAGATCACCTTGCTGTCCGGCAGCGCGACGCGCTCGAACAGCGTCCACTCGTGGGCGTGGCGAGGGTTGGCGGCTTCGAAGAGCACGGTCTGCGGTTTGGCGTCCCACACGACGTCGATGATCGTCGCCAGATCGACGTCATGGTGGTGCGGCCCCGGGTAGTTCCCCCAGCACACGTGCATCCGCAGCCGGTCGGCCGGGATGTTGCGGACGGCGTGGTTGAGAGCCTCGATGTTCAGCGCGATGCGGGCGCGGAACTCCTTGTCATCCAATCCCGCGTAGGCGGAGTGCCGGCCCATGGCCAGGTCGGGGCAGTCGAGTTGGACCGTCGCGCCGGCGGCGGCGATCGCCTCGTACTCGGGCCGCATCGCCTCGGCCACGGCGAAGAGGTACTCCTCGTCGTCGGCGTAGAACCGGTTGGCGAAGAACAGCGAGACGACACCCGGCGACGCGGCGCTGGAGAACGTGCCCGCAACCGGGGCGCCGTCGACCGCCTGGTTGAGGTTGTCGAGGTCCGTCGCCACGCTGTCGGCCTGCTCGGCCTTCACCGAGATCGGCGCCGTGCAGGCGGGGGCCGACCGCTTCCGCCGCCCGGGGTTGGCGGCGACGAGCTCGGCGCTGCGCGGGTAGTCGGTGAGGTCGGCGAAGAAGTAGTCCTGGATCGATTCGCCCCCGAACCCATGGAGCCGGTCCTGGACGTACGTGGCGTAGCTCGGCTTGGACATCTCGCCGTCGTTGACGATTGCCACGCCGGCGTCGACCTGCCGGTCGACGACCTCCTGGACCGCCTGGGCGATCCGGCTGGCCAGAACTTCCTCGTCGACGGGGGTACCGTCGGCCTTGGCCCACATCAACTGGATCAGGCCATCGGGTCGCGGAAGGCTGCCCGTGTGGGTGGTCAGGATGCGGTCCGTGACCGGTGAATGGTAAAGTGTCCGCATCGTGGGCACAAGCGGAGAGGGCCCTCGAACGGGCAGGAGGTAGGAATCTTGGCGACGATCGAAAAGCTTCCAAGCAGGCTGCATCACAACGCCTTCGTGACGAAGGACCAAGAGGCGACGCGGGCGTTCTACGAAGACCTCATCGGCCTCCCGCTGGTCGCGACGTGGTCGGAGGCCGACGAGCTGTTCGGGGCGCTGCGGGTGTACTGCCACACGTTCTTCGCCCTCGGCGACGGCAGCGCACTGGCGTTCTTCCAGTTCGCCAACCAGGAGGACGAGGACCTCTTCAACCCCGAGCTCCCCCCGTCACCGTTCCGGCACATCGCCCTGAAGGTGACGCCGGAACTGCAGCAGGAGATCCACGACCGCCTCACGGCCGCCGGCTGGAAGCCGGACGGCACCTACGTCCTCGAGCACGGTTACTGCCGGTCGCTGTACACCGAGGACCCCAACGGTCTGTTGCTGGAGTTCACCGCCGACGTCGACAACGTCGAGCAGATCGCTTCGGAGCGGCTCGCCGACGCCCACGACACGCTCAAGCGTTGGCTCGCCGGCGACCACACCAGCAACAACGTCTATCGGTAGTCGCCGGTTGGCTCGACCGCCCGCCCCCACGGCGGCTCCGTCGGTGTTGTTCGTCCACGGCGCGCACCTCGGCGGGTGGTGCTGGCTGCTCGTGATGGACGAGCTGGCGAAGCGCGGGATCAGGTCGCGCGCCGTTGATCTGCCCTTCTCCGGGTTCGGCGACGACGTGGCGTGCGTGAGGGCGGCGATCGAGTCGATGGCGGCCGACGGACCGGTGCACGTCGTCGGACACAGCTACTCCGGCCTGGTGATCGCCGCCGCGGGTCACGCCGCGTCGCACCTCACGTTCATCGCCGCCCGCCTGCCCCGCGCCGGCGAGTCGCCCGCGACCCACACGGCTGAGTGGGGGTACCCCGAGTTCCGCGCCTGCATGGTGCCGGATGACGACGGCGTGGTGCGACTCACGGACGACGCCCGACCGCTGATGTTCCACCGCACGAGCCCGGCCCTCGCCGACTACGCGATGGCCCATCGGCGTCCGATGTCCAGCGTCGTACCGGAGGAACCGGTCGCCGACCCGGCGTGGACGTCGGTGCCCAGCTCGTACGTGGTGTGCGGCGACGACCGAGCGGTGCGCCCGGCGGCGCAGCGGGAGCGGGCGGCGTTGGTCGCCGTATCCGCGGAGCTCGACACCGATCATTCGCCGTTCTTCAGTGGAGCGACCGCGCTGGCCGGGTTCCTCGCCGCTCAACAGGTGAAGGCCGCGGCGTGAGCTACGACCGCTCGAACGGGTCGGGGACCGGGAGGCGGGCCAGGTTGGCCCACTCGGCGGTGATGTTCGCCGCCGTCTCCAGCAGTCGCGGGAGGTGGCGGTGCTTCAGCTCGCGGACCGACGTCTCGGCGGCGTGCACCGTCACGTTGACCGCCGCGACGGTCCGGCCGGAGGCGTCCCGCACCGGTGCCGCGATCGAGCGGATGCCCAGCGACAGCCGCTCGTCGGACACCGCCCACCCCTGCTGGCGTACGACGGCGAGCTCGCGGTCCAGCTCCTTGCGACTGACCGACAGGCGCGGGATGATCCCCGACTGCGACGGGGTGCGCAGCGCCTTGGTCAGCTCGTCACGGGGCAGGTCGGCGAGCAGCACCTGGCCCATCGACGTCGCCACGGCCGGGAAGCGGGTCCCGATGTGGACGGCGATGGCGATGATCTTCGGCACGGCCACCCGGGCGACGTACACGATGTCGCTGCCGTCCAGTTGTGACATCGAGCTCGACTCACCGGTCTGGGCCACGAGCGCCTCGAGGTGCGGGCGGGCCAGCTCCCAGATGCCGAGCGCGGCGACGTACGTCGTGCCCAGCTCGAGCACCTTGGTCGTCAGCGTGTACACGCCGTCGTTCGACCGCACGTACCCCAGCTGCTCGAGGGTCATCAGCAGGCGCCGCGCCGTCGGCCGGGGCAGGGACGTGCGGGCCGCCGCATCGCTCACCGACAGCTCCGTCGCCGTCGGGCTGAACGCGGTGATGATGGCGAGCCCGCGCGCGAGCGCCTCGACGAAGTCCGAGCTCGACTGCCGCGGCATGGCCGAATCCTCGCACGAACTGCCATGAACGAGAACGCGTCCGCCGACCATCGCCGCGCCCCACTCGATGGGCTCATCGTCGCCGATCTGTCGCGTGTCCTCGCCGGCCCGTACTGCTCGATGCTGCTCGCCGACCTCGGCGCGACGGTGATCAAGGTCGAGAGCCCGGCCGGAGACGACACCCGCACGTGGATGCCACCGGTCCGCAACGGCGTGTCGACGTACTACCTGTCGATCAACCGCAACAAGCGCTCGATCGTCCTGGACTTCGGCGATCCCGACGACCGCGCCCTCGCCGCCGAGCTGCTCCGCCGCGCCGACGTCGCGCTGGAGAACTTCAAGCCCGGGTCGCTCGCCAAGTTCGGGCTCGACTACGCCTCGGTCTCCCGCCACAACTCCCGCCTCATCTACCTGTCGATCAGCGGGTTCGGCACGGCGGAAGGGGCGTGGCTGCCCGGTTACGACCTCATCGTCCAGGCCGTGTCCGGCCTGATGAGCCTCACCGGTGACCGCGATGGCGAGGCGTTCCGCGCCGGCATCTCGGTGTTCGATGTGATGGCCGGACTGCACGGGCTGATCGGGGTGCTGGCCGCCCTGAACCAGCGGAACGAGACCGGCCGGGGCCAGCACATCGAGGTCAACCTGCTGTCGTCGGCGATGTCGGGACTCGTCAACCAGACCGCGGCCTACACCGCCGCCGGGGTCGTCCCGATGCGGATGGGCAACGCCCATCCCAGCCTGTTCCCGTACGAGACGATGCCGACGGCGGACCGGGACATGATCATCACCGCCGGCAACGACCGCCAGTTCCGGTCGCTGTGCGACGTCCTCGGGATCGCCGACGTTGCCGACGACCCTCGGTTCGGATCCAACGGCGACCGCACCAAGAACCGCGACGAGCTGCGCCCGTTGCTCCTCGCGGCCCTCGCCAGGTGGAAGGCGGATGACCTCTTCATCGCGCTCAACAAGGCGGGCGTGCCGTGCGGGCCGATCAACACGATCGGCGAGGGGGTCGAGCTCGCCGAGTCGCTCGGGCTCGCCCCGCGTGTCGAGCTCGGCACCGGCGATCGGACGGTGACCCTCGTCCGCAACCCGATCACGTTCGGCGACGCGGACCTGCACTACGACCGGCCGCCGCCGCAACACGGCGAGCACACAGACGAGATCAAGGCCTGGTTGCGGAGCACGGATGAGTGAGCATGACGGCCCGACGTACCGCACCGGGATCGGGACCTCGTCGGTCGAGACGATCACGCTCCTCGGCCACGACCTGGCCGGCGAGCTGATCGGCCGGATCTCGTTCGGCGAGCTGGCCTTCTGGTTGGTCACCAAGCGGCGCCCGGAGCCAGCGGAGCTGACGATGTTCGAGGCGGTGCTCGTCTCGCTCGCCGATCACGGGTTCACCCCGACCGCGATCGCGGCCCGGGTCACGTACCTGAGCGCGCCCGAGTCGCTCCAAGGGGCCCTCGCCGCGGGGCTGCTCGGCGGGGGGTCGAGGTTCCTCGGCGTCACCGAGGACGCCGCCGAGTTCCTGTCGGCGTCGCTCGCCGCCGCCCCAGCGAGGCCCGCTGACGACGCGGGCTGGGACGAGCTCGCCGTGTCGATCGTCGAGCGGGCCAAGGCCGAACGCCGGTTGATCCCCGGGCTCGGGCATCCGGTGCACAAGGTCGAGGATCCCCGCACGCCCGTGTTGTTCGAGCTCGCCCGACGCGAGGGCATGTTCGGCGACCACTTGCAGCTGTTCGCCGCGATCGGCCGAGTCCATCCACAGGTCCTGGGGCGAACGTTGCCGCTCAACGGTGCGGGCACTTGCGGCGCCGTGCTCGCCGACCTCGACCTCCCGCAGGCGGCGATGCGGGGTGTCGCTCTGCTCGCCCGGTGCGCCGGCCTCCTCGGTCACCTCGCCGAGGAGCAGGCCGACCCGATCGGAATGGAGATCTACCTGAACGTCGATCGCAACATCGACTATCGGCCGCCACGCTGATCCACCCTCTGATGTCCGCTGCGTGGTAAGCTGCCCGCTAGTCGGACACCGCCATCCGACGTAGGGAAAGGGGGGTTCAGGCCCGATGGCTGTCATCACCACTCCGCCGGACGATCGCACCCTGGGGGACGTGCCGGATGTGAGAGAGCACCTACGTGTCGGCGAAGCAACCGCCTGGTGGTACGGATGGATCAACCGACACCGGGTCGGCGGCATCGCACTGGTGGGCGTGATCGCGACCCAACTGGGCACGTACTTCGGCTACGTGTTCCCGGCATTCGGCCTTCCGCCGCTGCCGTGGCCGCTGTACAACGGACTCCTCGGGACCACCTTCGCCGACGGTCTCAACGGGGCAACGGCGACCGGTACCTTCGACCCGGTCTTCGCCACTTCGGCCAACGCGTTCTTCGTCGGCAACGCGTTGCACTATGTCAACGGGATCGTCTTCGCCATCCTGTTCGTGATCCTCGCCCGGCCGTTGATGCCGTTCAAGAACACCCACGGCGGCAACATCGCCAGTGGGCTGTTGTACAGCGTGATCCTGTCGATCATCAGCGCCGGTTTTCTGGTGCCATACGCGTACGTGCCGAACCAGGGCTACGGGTTCTTCTCGTTCTACGGCCCCGACGGCTGGAAGCTGCCGTTCGCGATCCTCGTGTGGCACCTGATCTACGGCTTCTTCCTCGGCGCGCTGTACCAGCTCAGGCGGCGTGCACCATCCGACAACGCGGTCTAGCGACCGGTTGAAGCTCCCGCTGCTGCCGACCTCGCTCGTCGGCTCGTACGCCCAGCCGGACTGGCTGATCGACCGGGCGAGGTTGGCGGGCCGTTTTCCGCCGCGGGTGCGCGCCCGCGAGTTGTGGCGGGTCGCGCCGGAGTGGCTCGAGGAGGCGCAGGACGACGCCACCGTCCTGGCGATCCGCGACCAGGAGCGGGCCGGGCTCGACATCATCACCGACGGCGAGATGCGGCGGGAGAGCTACTCCAACCGCTTCGCCACCGCGTTGGACGGCGTCGACATCGACAACCCCGGCACCGCGCTCGACCGCAGTGGACACCCGAACCCGGTGCCGCGGGTCGTGGGTGAGATCCGCCGCAAGCATCCGGTGCAGCTGCGCGACCTCGAGGTGTTGAAGGCGAACACCGACCGGCCGGTGAAGATGACCGTGCCGGGTCCGTTCACGATGTCGCAGCAGGCGCAGAACGACTTCTACGACAGCGAGGAGTCGACGGCGCTCGGCTATGCGGCGGCGGTCAACGAGGAGATCAAGGATCTCCACGCGGCCGGTGCCGACATCGTCCAGGTCGACGAGCCGTACATGCAGGCTCGACCGGAGAAGGCGCGGGCGTTCGGGTTGACCGCGGTCGCCCGCGCCCTCGACGGCGTGATCGGGACGACCGCCCTGCACATCTGCTTCGGGTACGCCGCGATCATCCACGAGCGGCCGTCCGGGTATTCGTTCCTCCCCGAGCTCGCCGCCGCGCCCGTCGACCAGATCTCGATCGAGACCGCCCAGTCCAACCTCGACACGTCGGTGCTCGAGAAGCTGCCGGGAAAGACGATCATCCTCGGGGTGCTCGACCTGAGCACCCCGGAGGTCGAGAGCGCCGAGACGGTGGCGGCGCGGATCCGCCGGGCGCTCCCGCACGTGCCGGCCGACCGGATCGTCGTCGCCCCGGACTGCGGGCTCAAGTACCTGCCGCGCGACGCCGCCTTCGGCAAGATGCGGGCGATGGTCGAGGGCGCGGCGCTCGTGCGCACCGAGCTCTCGGGCGAGTGACCTCAGTAGCCTCCAGCTGTGAGCGAGATCCTGGACGTCGACCTGCTGGCGTTCGAGCGAGGAACCGGCGAGCAGCGGCGGGCGGTGGTCGACGGGGTGCGGCGCAGCCTCGAGACCGGCTTCGTCTACACCTCGCACGACCTGTCGGACGACCTGTTGGACACCGCCTACGCCATGCTCCGGGAGTTCTTCGCCGCGCCGAGCGAGGAGAAGCAACGGTGGGTCGCCCCGGGCGCGCACGGCCAGACCGGCTACACCGGGTTGCTCGTCGAGACGGCGGCCTCGAGCGATCGGCCCGACTGGAAGGAGATGCTCAACTGGTCGTCGCCGATCCCCGACGGGCACCCCCTCAAGCGCAGGTTCCCGACCACCTATCCCGAACAGGTGCTGCCGGAGGGCACCGTGCCCGGGATCACCAAGGTGCTCACCGAGTTCCACGACACGATCGCCGACCTGCAGCGCCGGTTCCTCCGCGTCATCGCTGAGGGCATCGGGTGCCACGAGACCTTCTTCGACGAGATGGTCACCGACGGTCCGACGCTGACCCGGGCGATCCGATACCCGCCGATGGCCGAGATCCCCGACGACGGCCCGTACGAGTGGGCGGGCCAGCACGGCGACATCAACCTGATCACCGCCTTACCGCGCGCCACCGCGCCGGGGCTGCAGGTGAAGGTCGATGACGAGTGGGTCGACGCGGTCGCGCCCGAGGGTCAGGTGATCATCAACACCGGGATCATGCTGGAGCGGCTCTCGAACGGCCAGATCCCGATCGGTTGGCACCGCGTCGTCGCCGCCCCTGGCTATACGGGGGAGCGGCACAGCGTCGTCCAGTTCTGCCATCCTCGGCCCTGGACCGTGCTCGCCCCGGTGCCCAGTTGCTGCACCCCCGAGCGCCCCCAGCGGTTCGCCCCGATCACCGCCGCCGACGCTCTCGACGAGGTGCTCTACGAGATCAATCTCGTCGAGGACGCCCGTCGGGTGTGAAGAAGTCGCCAGCGCCGGCTGAGTCCGCCTCTCAGCCGACGCCGGTCGTGCCCGCCAGGTCGCCCATGGACGCCCAGAGGCGGTCGAGGGCAGCGTCGTCGAGGTCCAGCTTGATCGTGCCTCCCGCAACCTCCAACGACGCCGTCGGCGTGGACAGGTAGACGTGGCACGTCACGTCCTCCACGCTGAACTCGGTGCGGAGCCTGGACCCGCCGCCAGGCTCCGCGACCCACCAGCGACCGACGACGAGAACCCGCTGATCGGTGATCCCGATCAGTACCGCGCTCTCCCCGTCCGCCGCCATCCGGAGCCCCGGAACTGCCGTCCGCAGTTCCTCAGAGGGGAGCAGGATGTCGAGCAGCAGCTCGCCCTCCTGCTCGAG
The DNA here is from genome assembly GCA_046723555.1 of Actinomycetota bacterium. Classification (GTDB taxonomy): domain Bacteria; phylum Actinomycetota; class Acidimicrobiia; order Acidimicrobiales; family Ilumatobacteraceae; genus JALZMG01. The sequence goes on from JBKOUV010000227.1 coordinate 26,499, forward strand.
ATCAACCACCCGCCAATGGTCTTCCCAGCGATCTCGCTCCTCTGCCAAGCGGGCTCCCGCGCCCATCGGTACTCCTTCACGGCCCGACCGGTGTCGTGGCCTCCGCGGTAGCCTGCCCTGGCCAGGGGGTGTCCGACATCGGGGATACCCCGTGATCTGAGGGAGCCAGAATCCCCGTGCCGAGCCTTTCCCTCCAGGACCAGGTCCTCCCGGGCCGAGGCGCCGTCCTCGCGACCCTGGTCGGCTTGGCGGAGAAGGCGGCCGAGGGCCACGGCGGAGCCCTCACCGTCGTGGGCGAGCCCGGGATCGGCAAGACCGCGGTGTTGGAGAACGCGGCCGAGCTGATCGCCGCCGACCTTCCCGGGGCGCGCATCATCTGGGTCGAAGGCGTGGAGGCCGAGCTCGAGCTGGCGTGGTCGGGCCTGGCGGCCCTGCTCGACGGGCTCCTCGGTGGCCTTCCAAACCTGCCTCCCGCCCGCGCCGCGGCGGTGCGCGCGGCGCTCGCCATCGACGGTGGCGCCGAGCCGGTCGAGCCGTTTGCCATCGCCCTCGGTGCCCGTGACCTCCTGGTCCAGGCGGCGGAGCAGGCGCCGGTGGTCGTGCTGGTCGACGACCTGCCGTGGATCGACGCGCCGACCCGCCGCACGCTGTCCTACATCGCCCGTCGGTTGCAGTTCGAGCGCGTCGCCTTCGTTTCGGCCCGTCGCACCGGGACCGACTCGAGCTCCGACACCGGGCCCGCGTTCGTCCTTGATGCGGTTGACGACGAGGTCGGCCACCGCATCCTGGCCGACGCTGGTGTCGACAGCGTCGACGTGCGCCGGCAGCTGCTCGCCGCCGGTCGCGGGATCCCCCTCGTGCTCGTCGAGGCGGCCAACCTGCTCGACGCCGATCAACGCTCGGGGCGCACGGAGCTGCCGGATCCACTCCCCATCGGCCCCTCCGGGCAGAAGGTCGTCGACCTCGTCTTCGCCCGGCTCCGCAAACCGGTGCTCGGGGCGTTGCTCGTCGCCGCGGCCGAGCCCGACGGCGATCTGGGGCGCGTCGTCGGCGCCCTGGCGATGCAGGGCCTCGGAGTCGCCGAGCTCGAAGCGGCGGAGGCCAGTGGCATCGTCCACCTCGACGGGGACCGGCTCACCTTCCGCCACCCGTTGATGCGTTCCGCCGCCTATCACGACGCGCCACGCGCTGATCGTCGAGCGGCCCACCGGGCACTCGCCGACACGCTCCCCGAGGGTTCGCCGGCCCGGGCGTGGCACCTCGGTCGGGCGGCGGTCGGGCCCGACGAGGACGTGGCGCGGAGCCTCGACGCGGCGGCCGAGCTCTCCGCTCGGCGC
>JBKOUV010000026.1:0-5945 GCA_046723555.1 Actinomycetota bacterium
GGCGGCGGCGACAGCGGTGGCGGCGGCGGCGATTCTCGGTCGCATCGGGAATCTCCTTGCAGCCGTCGGATCCGCCCTGGCAATGACCGTAGGCAGCTCGACAGCGTGAATCACGTCAGCGCGTCGTCGGCATCGCCGGCGCGGCCGTGCTTCCAGTAGCCGCGCACGAACGCCGCGGAGCGGGGAAGACCGCGATCCTCGAACAGGTGGCGGCGGATGCGCTGCATCGCCGCCGCCTCGCCGGCCGCCCACATCCGGGATCCCGGCGCGAGCTCGGCGTCGGCGATGGCGGCGACGATCCGGTCCCCTGGCACGCCGTCAGCCGTCCGATCCAACCATTCGACCGTCGCGTGGTCATGGCGCGGGAGCACGAGCCGGGCGTCGGGCGACGACACCTCGATGAACGCCCGCACCGGCGTGTCGGCGGGGAGGTGCTCGAGGAGCTGTCCGATCGCGGGGATGGCCGTCTCGTCGCCGGCGAGCACGAACTCCGGTGCCTCGCTGTCGACGGCGTAACCGCGCGCCGGGCCGGAGACGGCCGCCGGGTTTCCTACTTCCGCCGCCTCGGCCCAGGCGGGGGCGACCCCGTCGCCGTGGAGGACGATGTCGAGATCCAGCTCGAGCCCCTCGGGGTCGAAGCGGCGGGGCGTGAACGTGCGGATCGTCGCCCGCCGCCCGTCGGGGAGCCGGTAGTCGTTGCCCGTCCAGCGCGGCATCACGAGCTCGTCCGAGCCCGGGGCCGGCAGCAGGAGACGCACGCTCGCGGCCGGCTGACCGATGACGAACCCGGCGAGTTCGGCCCCGGTGAACGTCACCCGCATCATCCGCGCACTCAACCGCTCGACACGGCGGACGGTGAGCCGGCGGAATGGCGGCGGCTCACGCCGCACCCGAGCAGGGGGATTCATCGCCATGGTCGCCATCTTGGCCGGGCGCCTACGGTGCGAGGACATGACCATCGACCCCTCGCCCCCGCGTGTGCTGCAACTTCGTCTGGTCGTCGAGACCGAGGATTTCGACGACGCGCTGGCGTTCTACCGCGACGTCCTCGGCCTCCGCGAGGAGGCGGCATTCGAGGGCGAGGGCGATGCCAGGGTGGTCATCCTCGACGCCGGCCGAGCGACCCTCGAGCTGGCCAACCCGGCCCAGGTGCGGATGATCGACGACGTCGAGGTCGGCCGGCCGGTCAGCCCGAAGTACCGGGTCGCGTTCGAGGTTCCGGACTCCGAACTCACGACCGCGGCGCTCGCCGCCGCAGGTGCTGAGGTCATCGCTCCACCGGTCGAGACGCCGTGGCGCTCGCGCAACGCCCGCCTCGCCGCACCCGCCGGGCTGCAGATCACGATCTTCCAGGAGCTCGACGGGAGCTAGCGTTCGCCGCGGTGGCCGCGCGGGATCCGGATGCGATCTGGAAGCCCGGCTACCTGGGCGAGATCGTCTGGGAAGCTCGACGCCGGCCCCGAAGGACGTGGGTGGTCGGCGTGGTGCCGGTGGCGGCCGTCGTCATCATCGCCGGTGGTCTGGCGGCGTGGTGGACCAGGCGAGACGGCGCGGGCGACGAGCCGGCGACCGATCGGATCCCGGCCCATGCCGTCGAACGCTGGAGCGTGACCCTGGATGCTTCGTCCGTCGCCGCGGTGACCGGTACCGGCGACTCGATCGTCGCTGCCGTCGGCCCCGAACCGCAACTCGTCGCGCTCGACGCCGGCACCGGCACCGAGCGGTGGCGCGTTCCCGCGCCCGACCAGAGCCTGATCTCGTTGGACGTGGTCGACCACATCGTCGTCGCGGACTACCTCGACGCCGGCGGCGACCAGTCGCTCGCCGGCTTCGATCTCGGCGACGGCCGTCGGTTGTGGACGGCACGAGTTGCCCGGGGACGCGGGTCCATCGTCAGCGATGCGATGATCGTCCCGCGCCTCGAACGGGAGCAGGTGACGGCGGTCGTTGACCTGCTCGACGTCACCAACGGCATCCAAGTCGGGGCTCTCGCCGCCGACGAGATCTGGATGACCTCGACGTCGATCATCCTGCGCCAAGGCGACCACGTCGAGTGGTACGACCCGGGCACCTTCGAGCGGTGGGGAAGGATCGAGCTCGCCACCCTGGGGCTGGAGCGATTCAAGGCGGCCGTCGCGCCGACCGAGGCCGGTGTCGTGGTCGCGACGTCGCAGCAGGCGATCCTCGTCGACGCCTCGGGAACGGTGATCTCGTCGGTCCCACTGTCGACCGAACGCGATGGTCCGCCGACCCTGGACGAGCTCGACGGCTCCGGCGATCACGTCGTCCTCCAGGGCGCCACGAACATCACGATGTTGACCGTGCGGGCAGGCCGCCTGCAGGTGCTGTGGACCCGCTCCGCCCGGGCGGTCGACTGGCTGATCGACGACGCCCATCAGCTCCTCGCGATCCTGCCGTGGGGAGACCAGCCGGGCGCGTACGACCTCGGCGCTCCCTGGATGGAGATCGTCGACGCAACCAGCGGCGACCCGATCTGGGCGGGACGGCTGACGAGGTCGGTCGAGGGAAGCTTCAGCGTGCTCGGCCGCAACGGCTTCATCGCCGCCGGTGTGTCGCCGGGGGACGGGCCGCCGTCGGTGGCGGGCTACGCGTTCGACGGCACCGAGCTGTGGCGGCATCCCGTGCTCGCCGGCGAACGCCCGTTGACGTTGCTACCCGGCGCGCTCGTGACCGTCGATACCACCGCGTCAGGGGAGGCCACGGTCACCCTGCTGTCGTGAGCGCGACGCGCATCGACATGAACTCGTCGACGTCGATGACGCTCAGGATCGGCCGGACGGCGCGAGGTACGGCCTGCCGGGCCGGATCGGTGAACCGACGCGGTTCGACCAGCCGCACCGTCCGGCCCCTCGTCTCGATCTCGCAGCCCTGCGCGGCCTCGACGTTCTTGACCCAGTCGACGTCGGCGCCGTACGTGAGCACGAACACGTACCCGTCGTCGTGACGGAACACGTTCACCGGGTTCCGGTACGCACGCCCGGACACCCGTCCGACGTGGTGCACGATGGCGAAGCCGGGCAGATGGCCGGCGAACGGGCCGGTGATCCGGTTCGTCACCTGCTTGTTGAACGAGGCGACGGACTTCGGGATCGGCACTGCTTCGAGCGTACGAGACGCGTCACGCCGAGACGACGAGCAGCACCAATCCGCCGAGGACCACGGCCGCGGCCACGCTGCGCCGGCGGACACCCCGCTCGTCGAGGTAGCGCCAGCCGAGGAACGCCGCCAGCAGCACGCTCGACTCGCGCAGCGCGGCGACATACCCGACGGGGGCCCGCCGTACCGCGGCGAGCACGAGGCCGTACGTCACCATGCTCATCGCCGCAGTGACCGCGAACTGACGCCACCTCGCGCGGAGGGCGGCGAGCATCGCCGCGCCGCGGCCGGCGGCGGCGCCGTAGCCCGTCACGCCGAGGGCCCCGGCGGCGAACGCGGCGAACACGTAGGTATCGCTGGCGACGTCCCGGGCGGCGTGGGCGTCGATCGTCGTGTAGGCGCCGATCGTGACGGCGACGAACAACGCCGCGCGGACCCCGGCCGGTGGCGCGCCCATCGCCAGCATCGCCATCCCGGCGACGACCGTCACGATGGCCGCCATCGTCCAGCCGTTCACGTCGTCGCCGAGCAGGACGATCCCGCCGAGCCCGGCGAGCAGTGCCCCACCCCCGCGGGCGAGCGGGTAGGCCACGGAGAAGTCGCCGGCCTCGTACGCGCCGGCGAGGGCGACGATGTACGGCAGGTGCACGGCTCCCGAGGCCGCCGCCCACGCCCAGCCGACGGCGGGCAGGCCTCCGGTCGCCGCGAGCAGCACGACGCCGGCAATCCCGGCGACGAAGAACTGGCCCCACAGGGCGAGAAACGCATCCGGGCTGCGCTTGGCCACCAGGTTCCATCCGGCGTGCAGGCCGGCGGACGCCAGCGCGAGCACGGTGGCGACGAACACTCACAGAAGTCTCGCCGATCTATCGGCCGCGGATCTGGCCACGCCCTCGGTCCGGACCGATGAGTTCGAACCGGGCGACCGGTCGGAATCGCCATCCGATCTATCGCCGAGGAGGGTCCGATGACCGAGCCCGTCACCCACAAGCTCGAGGTGCCCGGGGCAGTGCTGCGCTACGACGTCCGGGAGAGCGAGCCCCCGGGTAGCCCGGTGCTCCTCATGATCGGCTCGCCGATGGGCGCGGCCGGCTTCGGCACGCTAGCGACGTATTTCACCGACCGCACGATCGTGACCTACGACCCCCGGGGCGCCGATCGCAGCGAGCGCACCGACCCCGACCTCGAGGTGACCCCTGGCGTGCACGCGGCCGACGTGGCGGCCGTGATCGACGCGATCGGAGGCGGCCCGGTCGACGTGTTCGCCAGCAGCGGCGGTGCCGTCAACGCCCTCACTCTCGTTGCGGCCCAGCCCGACCTGGTCGGCACCCTCGTGGCCCACGAACCGCCCTCGGCGAGCCTGCTCCCGGACGCGACCGAGGCCCTCGCCGCCTGCCGCGCGGTCTACGACACCTACCAGCACCACGGGTGGGGAGCGGGAATGGCGCACTTCATCGCCCTGGTCTCACTACGCGGGCCCGTCCCTTCCGACTTCGCGTCCCAACCGGCCCCCGACCCGGCGATGTTCGGCATGCCCAGCGAGGACAACGGGGCCCGCGACGACCTGATGCTCGGCTCGAACATCCTCACCGTCACCGGTCACCGTCCCGACATCGACGCGCTGCGTGCGGCGTCGACACGGATCGTGATCGGAGTCGGCGCCGGCTCCGATGGTGAACTGGCGCACCGGGGCGGGGAGGCGATCGCCGGACTGCTCGGCACGGACCCGGTTGCGTTCCCGGGCGGCCACGGCGGGTTCCTCGGCGGCGAGTACGGCCAGAACGGCGTACCCGACCAGTTCGCCGCCCGGCTGCGCGAAGTCCTCGGCGGCGAGGACTGACGACAGCCGACCTCGCGGGTCAGCGGTCAGGGGCGACGAGGGCGCTGTGCACGAGCTGCTTGAGCTGGCTCCGCACCGGGTGCGTGCTGCTCGGTAGCAGCTGGGTCATGAACACGACGGTCATGTCCTCGACCGGGTCGACCCAGTGGTACGTGCTCGCCGCGCCACCCCAGCCGAAGTCGCCGACGCTGCCGGGGACCTTGGCCCTGACCGGGTCGAGGGTCACCGAGACGCCGAGCCCGAATCCCACGCCGTCGAAGGTCGTCTCGGAGAACAGCGGGCGCCCGATGGCGCTGAGGTCGACGTTGCCGGGGAGGTGGTTGCCGGCCATCAGCTCGACCGTCTTCGGGGCGAGGACGCGCACGCCGTCGAGCTCGCCGCGGCCGCGCAGCATCTCGGCGAACCGGACATAGTCACCGGCCGTCGCGCACAGCCCGCCGCCGCCCATCGGGGCGACCGGAGGCTGCGTGGCCCGCTCGCCCATGACGTCGTAGCGGAACGCCTTCTTGGTGCCGGGCGTCGGCGCGTACAGCGCGGCCAGTCGGTCGACCCGGTCCTCGCCGACGTGCCAGACGGTGTCGGTCATGCCCAACGGGTCCAGCACGTTGGCCTGCATGAACTCGTCGAACGGGCGCCCGGTCACGACCTCGACGACCCGACCCAGGACGTCGAGGCCCATGCTGTACTGCCATTCGGTGCCGGGCTGGAACACGAGCGGCAGCTCGGCGAGGGCGTCACAGACCTCGGCCAGATTGGTCGCGGTCGCCGGGACACCCCACTCGAATCCGGCCTGGCGGTAGAGCGCGTCGACGGGGTGGTTCTGCATGAAGCCGTAGGTCAGCCCGGCCATGTGGGCGAACAGGTGCCAGACCCGCATCTCCTCGGTGATCGGCTCGACGATCGGCGCCGTGGTCGAGCCGCTGCGCCACACCCGCGTCTGCTTGAACGACGGGATGTACCAGCGCACCGGATCGCCGAGCTCGAACAA